>RECQ01000009.1 GCA_007693965.1 Phycisphaeraceae bacterium
ACAAAACCTACAGGCTCTCCTCGATCCTCGAAACCCTCCGCGCCGACATCGACGATGAACTCCGCCAGAAGATCGACGATTCAATGGCCGAGCGAGGCCGCCGCAGCATGGAGCGCATCCACCGCGAGCGTGAGGCGGCGCCCGACGCGCGCTGAACGCAGCGCTTCCCTCCACCAGCGCCCGCCGCCTCACTCCATCGGAATCGCAAGCGCCCCCGCCGCCGCCGATCCCGGGCGCACAAGCTCGCCCAGCACCTCGGCGCACGCCCGCTTCTGCCCCGGCCACAGAAACATCGAATCGACCGCTTCAGATGGCGCCCAGCGCATGTCCGAGTGCTCCTCGTTCAGCCGCGGCGTCCACTCCATCGACACGCGCGCCGCCAGGCGCGGGCTCATCACGATCGCGTCGATCGGCGCCACATAAAACGGATGCGCCTGCTCCAGCGCCCAGAATCCCAGCCACGCCGGATCGCCGGCGCAGAGGCCGACCTCCTCCGCCAGCTCCCGCCGCGCGCAGTCGATGGTCGACTCGCCCGCCTCGATGTGCCCCATCACCGGCTGCCACGTCTTCTCCAGCGGCGCCGCCGCCCGCAGCAACTGCAGAAACTCCACCGACGACGCATCCCCCTCGCGCGCCATCCTGAAGATGTAGACATCCACGATGTCCGTGCGCACCGTCGGCCCGCCACGCGCCGCGCGCCGATATCCCTCCGGAATCCCCATCCCCTCGTTCGATGCGCCGCCCCGCTTCGCCATCGTCACACTCCCGCCCGCGCCGGCGCCGCCGCGGCCTCGACGATCCTCGAAAACGCCGCCGCCTTCGCCAGCGTTTCGCGCCACTCCATCGCCGGGTCGCTGTCGGCGACGATCCCGGCGCCCACCGGATAGTCCAGCGCGCCGCGCACGCCGTCGTACAACCCCGACTCCGACTCGCCCGCGATGGCGCCGGTGCGGATGGCGAC
Organism: Phycisphaeraceae bacterium; assembly: GCA_007693965.1. GTDB lineage: Bacteria > Planctomycetota > Phycisphaerae > Phycisphaerales > UBA1924 > RECQ01. The sequence continues at coordinate 962 of RECQ01000009.1, forward strand.
GTTGAAGACCGACCGACCGCAATCGCTCACGAAGCCGACCGAGCCGCAGTACGGCCCGCGCGCTGTCGGCTCCAGCTCCTCGATGATCTGCATCGCCTTGATCTTCGGCGCCCCCGTGATCGAGCCCGCCGGAAAGGCGGCCCGCACAATGTCCGCCGCCGTCAGCCCTTCGCGCACGCGCCCCGAAACAGTTGCAACCCCGTGCAGCACGCCCGCGTCCGCCAGCGCTCCCACGCCGCCGTGGCGCTCGATCGTCCGCGCCTCATCCACGCGCACCGAGCCCGGCTCGCACACGCGACCGATGTCGTTGCGCATCAGGTCCACGATCATCACCAGCTCCGCGGCGTCCTTCTCGCTTTCGATCAGCTCGCGCGGGTCCGCGTTGCCCGGCCGCGTCCCCTTGATCGGCCGCGTCACCACGCGCCGCGAACGCGCATCGAAATCGAAGAACAGCTCCGGGCTGACGGAAAGCACCGCCCGCCCCGGCGCCATGTCCTCGATCAGCGCCGCCCGCCACGCCCCCGTCGCCTCCAGCAGCCGCCCGAACAGCGTCCGCGGCGAGCCCGCAAACTCGCACGACAGCCGGTGCGACAGGTTCACCTGAAACACATCCCCCGCCCCGATGCGCCCGATCACATCCGCCACCGACCGCTCATACACCTCGCGCCCGCTGGCGCTGCGCAAGGCGCCCGCGATGAACGCGCCCCGATCGACGACCGCAACCCGAGCAGGATCGATCGCCGGCAGCGCGCTCCCGTCCCCCGTGATCCACCACCGCCCGCTGAGCGCATCGTGTACGTACGCGCCGGGGCAGCGCAGCAGGCGCATGGCGGGCCAGCCGCGGTCGTTCACAGGGTGGCGCCCGTCAGCCGCCGCGGCAGCCGGCTCGATGAGCCGCCCCAGCTCATACCCCAGCCACCCGATCCACCCGCCGTGAAAGGGCGGCGCATCAGGATCCATCGGCGCCGCGTCCCCGGCGGCGCCTCCGAGCGGCGCGAGCGGATCGGCGTGCGCCCCCGGCCCGTCGTCCGACGCCGCCACCGGCGCCGCAATGATGGACCAGCGCGATTCATGCGCCGGAGATCCGGACACCAGCGCGCAGATCGGTCGATCGGCGGGCCAGGCGTCGATCACGTCGGCGGGCCTGAGCGTCCAGCCGAGCGGAATCGGTTCCGGAATGTGAACAATGCGTGTGCGCACGGCCACCATCATAGGCGTGGCCCGACGCCGCCCGACAATCGCTGAAAACGCCCGCGCCAAGCCGGAAACGCTTCGGACAAGCGCCGACCGGCCGCTTCCGGCGCCGGCGCGTGCATCGCGTGTACACTCGGCGTCCCGGGCGGGCGCCGCCCGGACGACCGTTGTACCGAATCAAGCGAATCCCGCGGCGCAGAGGAGCCGGATCATCCATGGCCAGGCACAAGAAGAAGGCGAAGAAGAAAACGGGCGCCAAGAAGAGCTCGAGCACGAAGAAGAAGACCGCGACGAAGAAGTCGCACAACAGCAAGGGCGCCGCCGGCCGCCGCGCCAAGCGGGCGCCGGGTCGCGGCAGGGCGCCGGCGTCGTTAAAGAAGAAGCGCAGCCGCAAGGGCGGCGCCGGCTCGATGATCTACTACTTCGGCGCCACCAAGACCGAGGGCGACGGATCCATGCGCACGCTGCTCGGCGGCAAGGGCGCCAACCTCGCCGAGATGACCTCCATCGGCCTGCCCGTGCCCCCCGGCTTCACCATCACCGCCGAGACCTGCGGCCGCTATTACAGCGAAGGCCGCAAGCTCCCCGCGGGCCTGATGGACGAGGTGCGCAAGAACGTGCGCACACTTGAGAGGGAAACCGGCAAGAAATTCGGCGACAAGTCCAACCCGCTGCTCGTCTCGGTGCGCTCCGGCGCGGCGGTCTCCATGCCCGGCATGATGGACACCGTCCTCAACCTCGGCCTGAACGACGAAGTCGTCGAGGGCCTGGCGGAAATGACGGACAACCCGCGCTTCGCATGGGACGCCTACCGGCGCCTCATCAACATGTACGGCGACGTGGTCATGGCCGTCGAGCACGAGCACTTCGAGCACGCCTTCGAGGACATCAAGCGCCGCCACGATGTCGAGCTCGACACCGATGTGCCCGTCGAGGGCATGGAGGCGCTGTGCGAGGCCTACAAGGACGTGTACAACCGCCACGTCGGCGCCTCCTTCCCGCAGGACCCCTACCGCCAGCTCGAGCTGGCCGTCGAGGCCGTCTTCAAGAGCTGGAACGCGCCGCGGGCCATCAAGTATCGCCAGATCAACGAGATCACCGGCCTGCCCGGCACCGCGGTGACCGTGCAGTCGATGGTCTACGGCAACATGGGCGACGACTCGGGCACCGGCGTCGCCTTCACCCGCAATCCCTCAACCGGCGAAAACAAGTTCTACGGCGAGTTCCTGATCAACGCCCAGGGCGAGGACGTCGTCGCCGGCATCCGCACGCCGCGGCCCATCGACGAGATGCCCAAGTGGGACTCCAAGGCCCACAAGCAGCTCCTCGACATCAAGAAGAAGCTCGAGAAGCACTACAAGGACATGCAGGACATCGAGTTCACCATCGAACGAGGCGTCCTCTCCATGCTCCAGACCCGCACCGGCAAGCGCACAGGACACGCCGCCGTGCGCATCGGCTGCGACATGGTGAAAGAGAAGCTCATCAGCCAGGAAGAGGCCCTGCTGCGCATCCCCGCCGGCGATCTCATCCAGCTCCTCCTCCCCAGCTTCGACGACAAGGCCAAACAGACCGCCGACGTGCTGACCAGGGGACTCCCCGCCTCGCCGGGCGTGGCCGTGGGCAAGCCCGCGTTCACCGCGGCGGAGGCCGTCGAGCGGGCCCGCGCGGGCGAGAAGGTCATCCTGGTGCGCAAGGAGACGTCCCCCGAAGACATCGACGGCATGCACACCGCCATCGGCATCCTCACCAGCACCGGCGGCATGACGTCGCACGCCGCCGTCGTGGCCCGCGGCTGGGGCAAGTGCTGCGTCGCCGGCGCCGGCGAGGTGCGCATCGATCCGCAGGCGGGCCGCTTCACCATCAATGGGCGCGCCTTCGGCCGCGATGACACCGTCTCCCTCGACGGCTCCACCGGCGAGGTGATGGCCGGCGTCGTCTCCACGCGCGATCCGGAGATGTCCGGCAGCTTCTCCACGGTGATGAAGTGGGCCGACAAGCGGCGGCGCCTGGGGGTGCGCACCAACGCGGACGCCCCCGCCGATGCGCGCCGGGCCCGCGAGTTCGGCGCTGAGGGCATCGGCCTGTGCCGCACCGAGCACATGTTCTTCGAGCCCGACCGCATCGGCGCCATGCGCGAGATGATCCTCTCCGAGAAGAAGGACCAGCGCGAGCGGGCCCTGGCCAAGCTGCTCCCCTACCAGCGCGAGGACTTCATTGGCATCTTCAGCGCGATGGACGGTCTGCCGGTGACGGTGCGCCTGCTCGATCCCCCGCTGCACGAGTTCCTGCCGCAGGACGAGAAGACGCAGCTCGAGATCGCCCGCTCGATCGGCGTGTCGCTGGAGGATGTGAAGCGGCGCGTCTCCGAGCTGCACGAGCTGAACCCGATGATGGGCCACCGCGGCTGCCGCCTGGCGGTGACGTATCCCGAGATCCTGGTGATGCAGGTGACGGCGATCGTCGAAGCCGCCATCGACTGCATCGAAGAGGGCGTGAAGGCGAAGCCGGAGATCATGATCCCGCTCGTCGGCGTGCGCAAGGAGCTGGCCGTGCTGCGCGAGCGGACGCTGGAGACCATCGAGAAGGTGAAGGAGTCGCGGAAGTTCACGCGCAAGCTGGACATCCTCGTCGGCACCATGATCGAGATCCCCCGGGCCACCATCACCGCGGACCAGATCGCCGAAGTCGCCGACTTCTTCAGCTTCGGCACCAACGACCTCACCCAGCTCACCTACGGCTACAGCCGCGACGATGTGAATACATTCCTGCCCGACTACCTCGAGCACGAAATCCTCGAGAAGGACCCCTTCCAGACGCTCGACAAGGAAGGCGTCGGCGTGCTGGTCGAGATGGCCATCGAACGCGGCCGCGGCGCCAAGCCAAAACTCAAAATCGGAATCTGCGGCGAGCACGGCGGCGACCCCGCCAGCGTCGACTTCTGCCACCACCAGAACATGGACTACGTGAGCTGCTCCCCCTTCCGCGTCCCCATCGCCCGCCTGGCGGCGGCGCAGGCGGCGATCCGGGAGGAGCAGGCGAAGAAGAAGCGGAAGAAGTGACGAACACCGGCGACGACGATCGAACACCAGAACGACAACCAGGCTCCGAATAGACGCCGAGGCTGAGTCCGCGAAGCCTCGGGCGGGATAAATCCGAAGCACACGAGCCCGAAGCGCAAGCGAGTGGCCCGGCCGGACGACCTCCGTGAAGTGAATTCCCTTGCTCGCGCTTCGGGCTCGTGAATGCGCGATCGTGTGATGTGCGGCCGGCGACCGAACGCATCGAAATGCCCCGAGGTCGGCGCCGAATACACTTGTCGGCGATCCATGGACACCGCCATGTACATCCTGGCCGCGTTGATCGTCGGGCTGGCGGGGCTGGCGGGGGTGGCGCTCGCCGTGATCGGGTTGTCGGGGGCGTGGTTGACGATCTTGGTGGCGATCGGTGTTCAGCTCTGGCGTCCGGAGACGTTCAGCTGGTGGACCATCGGCGCCGCGGCGGCGATCGCGCTGCTGGCGGAGATCGCCGAGTTCGTGGCCAGCGGCGTGGGGGCGCGGAAGCTGGGCGGCTCGAAACGCGCCGCCGCGATGGCCATCATCGGCGCCCTCGCCGGCGCCATCGTGGGGACGTTCGCGCTGCCGGCGCCCATCCTCGGCTCGATCGTGGGCGGAATCATCGGCGCGGGCGTCATGGCCCTGCTGGCCGAGCGCACCAAGCACGGACGCACCTGGGGCCAGTCATGGCGCGTCGGCCGCGGCGCCGCGGTGGGCAAGGCGGTGTCGATGGTGGTGAAGACGGGGTTTACGGTGGTGGTCGGGGTGTTGCTGTTTATCGCCGCGGTGTTGTAGGGAGAGAAAAAAGCAGCAAAGCGGGAAAGCGGAAAAGCAGCAAAGGCTCCCGCTTCGGAGTTCACCGTGTTCAACAAGGCATTTGATGCTTTGCTGCTTTTCCGCTTTGCTGTTTTTAAAAAAAATCCCCCGAGCGGCGGTGGGCTTCCGCTCGGGGGAGAAAGGTGAAGGGCCTTTGATCAAGCCTCGTTGCGAGGCGATCGGCCCTTCTGGTGGGGGGCTGTGGGAACCGGGTTGACCTGCGGGCGCTGCGGCATGCGAACGGATGCGCAATCACCGCGAACGCCCTTGTGATCTGAAAAGAGCCGAGGAGGCGACGAAGGATCACGAGCATTGTGTCCGTCGGGGGTCGTTCCGTGGCCCTTTGCATTCGGCCCAACGCCCGCCTCCGGCGATCACTTCGCACAACGGGCGTCCTGCCCGCTGCGCGGACGGGGATCCGTCCACTCGCCAACCGTTCGCTTCGTCGCCCCGTTCGTGCGCCTCCCCGGTCTGAATACGGCCCGCTCGGAGCGATCGGGCCGATTTTTTTCCGTTCCTCCTTTCAGGTCTCCGGCGCCTTCAGTGCGGCCGGATCCGGTTCTCGACAGCCGTTCCCTCTTACTCAACTTCGGGTCAGCTGCAGCCCATGCTGTGGCCGCAGTTCAAACACTTGTAACACGCGCCGTTGCGCACCGTGATCGTGCCGCACACCTCGCACGCCGGCGCATCGCCCTGGCAATCGCGGAGCGCGACCGACAGAACGTGCGACTCGCTCGTCGTCGAAACAACGGCGCCTGACTCATCCGTCACTTCCGTCCGCATCGACTCGCCCGAGAAGGCGACCGCGCCGATCGTCTGCTGACGCGCCGGCCGCGGCTGCTGCTCGCCACCCGTCGATCCGTTGCCGCCTCCGGGCGCGGCCGTGCCGAATCGATCGCCCGCGGCCTTCAGGCGCCCCGGCGCTCCGCGCCCGGCGCTTTCGGCGGGCTTCTTCTCGACGCCGCCGCTCCGCTTCGGCGCCACCGCCTCGCGGTATCCCGCGACGAACTCCATCCCCAGCCAGCGGAAGATGTAGTCCACCAGGCTCTTGGCGAAGGGGATGTCGCGGTTGGTCGTCATGCCCGCCGGCTCGAAGCGCTGGTGGGCAAACTTGTTGACCAGGCTCTCGACGGGCACGCCGTACTGGAGGGCCACGCTGACCGCGGTGCCCAATGAATCCATCAGGCCGCCGATGGTCGAGCCTTCCTTGGCCATGGTGATGAA
>RECQ01000046.1 GCA_007693965.1 Phycisphaeraceae bacterium
GCATTATCTTGAAAGCGGGCGACCGGACTCGAACCGGCAACATTCAGCTTGGAAGGCTGACACTCTACCATTGAGTTACGCCCGCGAGTGGAGCGATTCTCGGCTCATCGGCGGGTCGGGTCAAGCTGGGGCGCCTTCCGGTCCGCCGCCACATCAGTTGTTGGGGAGCTGGGGCGCTGGGGTGATCCCCGGCTTGGGACGCCGGGGATCGCCGGGCGAAATCCGGGGCCAGAGCGGGTGAGTCTCCTACAATGTTGGATCCCCGGGGCCCGGCGTGCGAACACTGACGGAGAGGTATCGATTTATGCGTAGAAACCTGACGCACAGCTTCATCGCCGCCATCGCCGCCGGCGCCGGCGCTCCCATCGCCTTGGCGCAGGTGTCTTGGGAGAACCCGTCCGGAGGCAGCTACCACATCGGCGCCAATTGGAGCTCGATGGCCGTTCCCGGCCCGAGCGACCGCGTCGAATTCAACCTGGCCGATGCCTACACCGTCGACTTCAGCGCCGCCGCGACAAACGAACGGCTCCGTGTGCGAAACGGGCAGGTGACCTTCGATCTGGGCGGCGCCACATACACGCTCACCCTCACAACCAGTGATTCAGCGCAGATCGGCCTGCTGTCAAACGAAGATGCGATGTTGACCATCCTCAACGGCCAGGTGCAGACACACGAGACTGTGCTCGGCCAGTTCGGCAGCTCGAAAGGCGAACTGATCGTCGATGGCGCCGCGGCCCGATGGGATTGTGCGGCGGGGATGATTGTCGGCGCCTCCGGAGAGGGCGCGCTGCGGGCTCTGAACGGCGCCCAGGTGACATGCGTCGGCATGATGATCGTCGGGGGCGAGTCCGGCTCCGACGGTCTGGTCGAGATCAGCGGCGAAGATTCACACCTCTCGATCGGCGGCTCACTCTCGATCGGTCCATCAACATTTTCATTCATTGATGGCGACGCCGGAAGTGGCGACGCCCGCGGCTTTGCCTTCTCGGAGGGCCGGGTCGATCTTGCGCCTGGCGCGATGATCACGGCGTCCAGCGTAATCATCGGCCCCAACGGCTCGTTGCAGGGCGCAGGCGTCATCGACGCTCCAATGGTCAGCAATAGTCAGGGTCTGCTGCGAGTCCGGCCCGGAGAGCCGCTGCGGATCGAGGGGGAATACTTTGATACGCAGGGCGCCCTGGTCGAAATCGAAATAGGCGGTGCAACGCCCGGCCTCCAGCATGGCGTGCTGGATGTCGCAGGGCAGTTCTCGCCGCAAGGCAACCTGATGGTGACGCTCGTGAACGACTATGTTCCCAATCCCGGCGCTGCTTTTACGATTGTCATGAGCTCCAGTTTCGGAAGCCTTTTCAACGCGATCATGCTTCCCGATCTTCCCTTCGGCCGTGAATGGGTCGTGCAGTACAGCGCCGACACGCTCACATTGCTCGTCGAAGGCGAGTCGTCGATTCCGGCCGACCTCAATGGCGATGGGCGTGTCAACGCACAGGATCTCTCGATCCTGCTCGGCTCATGGGGCTTCTGTCCGGACCCGCCTGCCGAGTGCATCGCAGACATCAATAACGATGGCCGCGTCAATGCGCAAGATCTTGCTGTGCTGCTGAGTTTCTGGGGTTTCGATTCGAACTGACATACGCCTCGCACCGGCGCTTCACCACTTTCAGAATCGCATGCCTCGCATGGAAGGCTCACCGCCGCGAGGCGAAGCTGATGATCCGGGACTGCGCTCACGCGCCTCCATCGCACGGTTGTACGCCATCACGCACATCACCACCGGCATCCACGCCTTCTCGCCCGCCAGCTCAGCCACCGCCTCGATGTTGCGGCAGCGCCCGGCGCGCACGTCCGCCGCCAGCTCGTCCACCGCACGGTCGATCACCTCGACCAGCGAGGCCACGATGGCCCATTCCTCGCGCGTCTGCGGCATGTAGCGCGAGATGAACGGCAGCCGCAGCGGCAGCATCACCTGCCAGCGATCGTCCTCGAGCCGCATGGTGAGCCCGAGGCCGAATGCGGGCTTGCCGTCGACCATGATCGCCGCGGTGTTGTCCGCGGTCTGGATAACGGTCATGCGTGTGCGGTTGCGCTCGATCCAGGCGAAGGGATCCGCAAGCAGCGGCTGCAGAAAGCCCCCGCCTCCCGCCGTCGACCATGGAGGCCCCCCGCGGCCGCCCCGCTGCCTCTGCGGCGCTCCTGCGAAGAGCGACTGCATACCGCCATTCGCACCAGCGGCGCTCTCGGCCTTCGCCCGCATCTCGGCGACCTCATCAGGAAAACGAGTCTGTATCTCGTCGGCCAGCACATGGAGGCGTTGCAACAGCGAGCCGACCCGATTCAGCACAGCCCGCATCTCGTCTGAATCGGCGTGAATCAGTTCGGTCAGTCGCCCCACCTCGCCGTCCTCGACCATCTGCAGTGCCGAGATGAGCACGGCGTCAGGTGTGGACTGGTCGTACGCTCCGCCACGCGAAGGCCGGTCGGAGGCGCCGCTGACGAGCACGGCCAGTCCGAGCAGCACCGCGGTGAGGCCAACGATCGCTCCGGCGAGAATCCATCGCATGTCGAACGTCCTCCTGCTCCCGTCCCATGGTCCCACGATCCGCCGGGGGGCCAGGGCCTCAGGCGCCGAGCCGCGGCTCTACGCACAGAGTGTATGGGCCGATTCCTTCCCGATTGCACCTGCGGACCGGGATTCTGTCTCAACTATCGGGTGGTTCTCCCGATCGGGCCACGGGGATTCAGCCTCCCGACGGTTCCCGCCGCTTCCGCGGCGGCGCCCCCCCGCCTTCCTACAATGCCGACCAGCCATGAAGATCATCGTCAACGGCGAATCACGAGATATTCCGGAGCGTCTGACAGTCGCGGAGCTGATCGAGCAGCTCGGCCTCTCCCGGGCGGCGTGCGCCGTCGAGATCAACCAGTCCCTCGCCCCCCGCGCCACGCACGCGGAACGCCAACTCGCGGACGGAGACGCCGTCGAGATCGTCACGCTCGTCGGAGGCGGCTGATCGCCTCACGCCGACACCCACACACCTCCGGAGCCCGCCGCGGCCGGCGCCGCTCCCTCAGCGACACACACCGACGCCATGCACACCGCACCCACCGCTCCCTCCAACATCGCCGACCCCGCCCAGCCGCCGCTGACCATCGGCGCCCGCGCCTTCACCAGCCGCCTGATCGTGGGCACCGGGAAATATCCCGACCACGAGACAATGGGCGCCGCCCTGGAGGCCGCCGGCGCCGAGGTCGTCACCGTCGCCATCCGGCGCGAGCGGCTGATCAACGAGAAGGGCGAGAACCTGCTCGACTTCATCGACACCGGGCGGATCACCATCCTCCCCAACACCGCCGGCTGCTTCAGCGCCCAGGATGCAGTACGCGTGTCGAAGCTGGGACGGGAAATCCTCGAGCAGCTCGGCAACCCCGGGGCTTCGTGGGTGAAGCTCGAAGTGCTGGGCGACAAGAAGACGCTGCTGCCCGATCCGAACGGCACGCTCGAAGCCTGCCGCGAGCTGGTGAGCGACGGCTTCGAGGTGCTGGCCTACACCAGCGACGACCCCATCGCGGCGATCCGCCTGAAGGAAGCCGGCGCCGCGTGCGTGATGCCTGCCGGCTCGCCCATCGGCTCCGGCCAGGGCGTGCTCAACCCCGCCAACATCGCCCTGTGTCTCGAACTCCTCAAGGAGCAGGACGAGCGCTACCCGGTGATCGTCGATGCGGGCGTCGGCACGGCGAGCGATGTGACCATCGCCATGGAGCTTGGCGCCGACGGCGTGCTGCTTAACACCGGCATCGCCCACGCGAAAGATCCAGTCACCATGGCCCACGCCATGCGCCACGCCTGCATCGCCGGGCGCCAGGCGTACCTCTCCGGGCGCATACCCAAGCGCAAGTACGCCACCGCCAGCAGCCCGTGGGAAGGCGTGATCTCGTACATCCCGGGAGAGTGAGAAGAGAGGCACTGGGCACTGGGCAATAGGCAATGGGATTGCTTCATTCACAGGTGTGCGTGAAGAACGAGCCCGAAGCGCCAGCGAGGGACTCTCTTACCTCACCCCTCACCGCTCACCGCTCACCGCCCCCCTCACCGCCTCACCACAACCGCACCCACATCCTCCGCCAGCGCCCCGTTGAAACGCCACCGCGCCACTTCCTCAATCCGCGCGACCGCGTTCTCCGCCGACTGGCGCAGCGCCGCATCGATGAGATGCTTGCGATCAACATGCCCCCACACGCCGCTGGTCATCAGCAGCAGCGCCCCGCCGCCGCGGCCATCTTCGTCGGGGCCCGCGATCGTCGTCTCGAAAAAACGTCCCGCCGCTTCGCCCGAGCCGATCAGCGGCGAGCGGTCCTGCAGCCCCGCAAGATCCTGCTCCACGCCGCGGGCAAGAGCCCACGCGGCGCAGCGGCCGACGCATGCGCCGTAGACGTGCGCGCCGCGCATCGCGACCGCCACCAGCGACGCCTCGCCCGCCTGCGGCTGGTCGGCCACGCGTGCATCGATGTCGCGCATCATCCGCTCCCACGCCTTGCGCTTGCGCCACTTGCGCTCCCCCATCGCCCGCATGGCGTCGATCGCCAGCTCGACGGCGAAGGCGGACGCAAGGTCGCCACCGCGCTCGACAGCGACGGCGTCGGCGAGCGCCAGCAGCGCCGACTGCCCATCCAGCCGCTCAATGCGCACAGCATCCTCGCACGCATCGTCACGCCGACCTGCGAGGAGACTGGCGATGTCCATGAGCGTGAATATAACTGGGGAGAGTGGATCACCACAGAGACACAGAGGCACAGAGGAGGAGAAAGGATACGGATCTGAAACAGGGCGCGATGTGCGCATACGCGCTCGCATCCTGTACTCACTCTCCACTCTCCCGACTCCCTCTCTGAGCCTCTGTGTCTCTGTGGTTTTCCCCCGGATTCAAGCCGGCCGCACGCCGCGATAGAGCTGCTCGATCCGATCGCTCTGGCTGCGGCGAACCACCTCGAGCACGTGCCGCGGGATGCGCCACTTGGGCTCTTCCTGCGTGAAGCTCGAACAGTGCTGCTGGATGCACTGGTAGAGGAACTTGAAGGCGTCGCGCGGCTGGCGCATGTGCTCCAGCGACTCGACCAGATCCTGCCGCGACACGTCTTCCTCGAAGAGGTCGATCAGGCTGATCGGCTCCGCCGCCGGGTTCTGGCAGGCGATGAGTCGGGCGTTGCACAGGTCGTAGAGCGTGGCGCCGGTCCATGAGAGGCGCTCGATGTAGTTCTGCTTGTCCAGCCGCGCCTCCTGGAAGAAGACGGTGGACTCGCGCAGCAGCGAATGACGCAGCTCCAGCGGCAGCAGCAGCTTGAAGCCGACGCCCTCCATCTGCAGGAACTTGTTGTTCAGCATCGGCCACACCACCGCCTGCATGCGCTCCGGATGGCCGCTGACGAGCGTGGGCTCGTCCACACGATCAAAGACGACGATCGCGCCCACGAAGCCCATCGGGGCGCCGGCGCGCAGCAGGCGTGTGAACATGGCGTAGCGCGAGTCGTCCGAATCGTCCACGGGATAGATCGAAGCCTCGCGATCGCTCGCGGGCAGCGCTGCGAGCAGCCGGGCCGTGACGCCGGTCGAGCGCTTCACCACGCGCACGCCGCGGTGGATCTTCGATGCGATGCGGCGCATCCGCCACGGGTCGACTAGCACGCGCTTCGCCATCAGCAGTCCCCACACCGCCAGGGCGCCGAAGAAGACCTCCATCCACGGAAATTCGGGCTGCGACTCGCCGAGCCACAACCAGATCGCGATCACGCCCATCGGCAGAATCCAGCCGAACCAGGCCATCAGCTCCCACGCGATCACATCCTTCGCCCGCGGCGCCCGAATGCGCCTGCGCAGCGAGGAAGCCCGCTCCGCCGCATGCTCGGCGCGGTCGTAGCACGCCTGCAGGATCATCAGTTCGCGCCGGGCCGAGCGATCGGCCTTGCGCAGCGAGCGGACCGTCTCATCGTCGATGCCGAGCTGGGCCCGGGCCTCGACATCGCCGAGCAGAGCGTCGACCAGCATCGCGGTGGCGACGTGCAGGATGCCGTCCATGTGATCGACCAGACGAAGTCGGCGCAGCGCCTGCAGCGAAAGATCGGGGTCGGTCTGGTCGCTGTCCTGCTCCCGCCGGCGCCGCCGGCGCTCCCCTGCGGGCGGATGCTCCTCCAGCGAGGCGACGAAGCCATCGAGGATCGGGTTCAGATCGTCGTACGGGATCAGCAGCAGGCGCCGGACGGACTGGTCGCGGTTGTGCCGGGCGATGCGCCGCTCGATCTGGATGCGGATGGCGGTCTTGCCGCTGCCCTTCTCGCCGAACAGGATCGAGGTGGAGGCGCCGTGGAGATCGCCGAGGATCTTCTCGAAGTCGGGGTGGGTGGCGTCCTGCGCATCGAGGCGATGGAAGACCGAGTCCTGCCTGGCCTCTTCGGCCCGGAAGGGATTTTCGGCGATGCCCCAGTGCTGGAAGAACTGGCTGGTGTTCATGTGCTCCGACAGATTGTCGGCCTCTCCCGACCCCCGCCTTGACCTCGTTGTATCAATGTTCGGATCGTTCTCCGAGCATCGGAGCGATTTCCTCGAGCATCTCGTCCAGGAGCTTCTGGTTGCGGGCCTCGATGTTCAGCCGCAGCAGCGGCTCGGTGTTGCTCTTGCGGACGTTGCACCACCAGCCGGCGCTCTCGAAGCAGTCGACCGTCACGCCGTCCAGCTCGTCGATCTCGCCCTCGTTGGCGAAGCGGGCCTTGAGATCGCGCAGGGCCTCGTCCTTGTCCTCGACGGTGAAGTTGATCTCGCCCGACTGCGTGTAGCGCGACGCGATTGGTTTGATGATTTTGCTCATCGGCTTGTTCGAAGCCGCCAGCGCCGTGAGCACCGTCGCCAGCGCGATGGCGCCGGAGTCGCAATTAAAATTGTCGCGGAAGTAGAAGTGCCCCGACAGCTCGCCGCCGAAGACGGCGTTGTGCTCGGCCAGCGCCTGCTTCATGAAGACGTGCCCGACGCGCCCACGCACCGGTTTGCCGCCCGCCTTCTTCACCTCTTCCTCCACCGCCTTGCTGGAGCGCAGGTCGTACGCGATCGCCGAGCCCGGCGACTTCTTCAGGAACCACGACGCCAGCCACGCCGTCAGGTGATCGCACCCGACGACCTCGCCCTTTTCATCGATGATCATGCAACGATCCGCGTCGCCGTCGAAGCAGACGCCGAGATCGGCCCCCTCCTTCACCACGCGCTCGCGCACGTCCTTCAGATTCGCCTTCACCAGCGGATCGGGCGGATGGACGAATTCGCCCTTCGTGTTGTCGTAATACAGCTCGATGATCTCGAGCCCCTCCACCGCCTCGCCGCGCCGGCCGAAGACCTTGGGCGCCATCGTGCCCGCCATGCCGTTCGAAGCGTCCACCACCACCTTCAGCTTCGCGCCGCCCGTCTCGAGAAACGTATGCACGTGCTGGATGTACGCGTCCCACAGGTCGCGCTCCTCGATGCGCCCCTTCGCATCCGGCTCGGCCTTGTGCTTGTTCGGGTCCGCCATCGCCGCGGCCTTGCGGATCTCGGCCAGGCCCGTCGCCTCGCCCACCGGCTTCGCCTTGCGGCGCGAGATCTTGAACCCGTTGTACTGCGGCGGGTTGTGGCTCGCCGTCGTCATGATGCCGCCGGCGCAGTCGAGCCGGTTGATCGCAAAGTAGATAAACGGCGTATCCACAAGCCCCACATCAATCACGCTGCCGCCCTGATCGGTGATCCCCTCCGCAAGTGACGCGGCCAGCGAGGGACTCGAGGTGCGCATGTCCCGCCCCACCACCACGTTCTTCAGCATCGGCGTCGGCTGCCCTGAACCGGCTGCCTCCGCCAGCAGAAACGTCGAGGCGCCGTAGCCGATCTGCCAGGCCATCTTCTCAGTAATCAGATCGGGGTATACACCCCGGATGTCATAGGCCTTGAAGGCGTTTCCGAGCATGAAATGGTCGCTCCCAGCTTGGCGTTCAGGGTTGGTTCCACCCACAAGATACCCGCCGGGGCAGATCGCGTCTCCGGGGGCTCCGGGGGCTCCGGGGGCAGGGCCTCAGTCGGCGCGGGTCGCCAGCCGCACCGGGACATCCTCCGGCAGCACGCGGAGAAAGGCCCGCCCATAGCGCTTGGTGACCACGCGCGGATCGAGCACCACCACCCGCCCGGAGTCCGAGGCGCTCCGCACCAGCCGACCGATCCCCTGCTTGAAGCGGATCACCGCCCGCGGCAGCGAGTCCTCCATGAAGGCGTTGCCGCCGCGCTGCTGGATGCGCTCCAGCCGCGCCTCGGTGAGTGGCCGGTCGGGCGGCTCGAAGGGAAGTCGCGTGATGATGACGTTGCGCAGACCGTGGCCGCGCACATCAACGCCCTGCCAGAAGCTGGCGACGCCCATCAGCACGCTGCGCTCGTCACGGCAGAAGCCTTCGAGGATCGCGCCCCGGGGCCCATCGCGCCCCTGCACCCACAGCGGGATCTCCCACTCGTCGAACGCGGGCGCCAGCCGCTCCGCCGCGGCCCGCATGAGCGCGAAGCTGGTGAACAGAACGAAGGCGCCGCCGTCGGTGGCGCGCACGTGCTCGCGCACCCGCTCGCACAAACGCCCGATGTACTCATTCGAACGCGGATCGGGCATGTCGTCTTCGATGTAGACCTCGATGAGCGACGCCAGATCGAACGGGCTTCCGAGCGCCAGCGTCTCCGCCTCATCGCACCCGAGTCGACTGCATATATGTGCAAACGCCTCCCCGGCGGCCCGGCTCTCGGAGTCGGGATCAGTTGCATCCGAACCCACAACACCCGTCGTCAGAGTCGCGGACGTCAGCACCACGGTGGGCCCGGACTCGAACAGCCGCTCGCGCAGCAGCGGCCCCACCTCGACGGGCGAACACGCGAAGGCGATGCGCCCCGGCCCCTCGCCCCCGGCCCGCGAGCGCTCCACCCAGTACGCGCACCCCTCCAGCCCCTGCGACACCAGGACTTCCGCCTCCTGCGAGATGGCGAGCGCCCGCTCGGCGTAGGCGTTCAGCTCGTAGCGATCCTCCTCGCTCGCGACGTGCTCGCGTAAACGCTTCAGCCTGAGGGAGAGGTCACGAAAGACGGGCGTGACCGGGTTCTCGACGACCCCCGGCTCGCGGATGCGCACCGTCGCCGCGGCGCCCGGCTCGGCGCCTCCCGACGGCGCAATCCGCGAGAGCGAATCAAAGAATTCATCAGCCGCCTCACCCGCATCCATCACCGCATGAATCACGCCGTCGTGCAGCGCCGTCCCGTCGCTCACCACGCCAAGCTGCGGCAGAAAGCCCCGCTGCGTCCGCTGATGGTGCAATGTCGTGAGCAGGTGGCGCACGCGCCCCTGCGTCAAGGAAAGTCCGAAATGCTCGCTCGCGACATCCTCCGCGCTGTGGGCCTCATCGAGAATCACATGGTCATACTTCGGGAGAAATCCGACATCGCGCTCCCGCAGCGCCAGATCGCTGAAAAAGAGCGCGTGGTTGCAGATGAGCACGTTTGCCTGCTCCATCTCCCGCCGCGCGTTCTGATAGAAGCAGCGCTTGTTGTTGCGGCAGCGCCGGCCCATGCAGTTGCCCGAGTCCGACTGCACCCGGTCCCACACCCCCGGCCGTTCAAGCTGCGGCAGCGTCGCCAGCGTGCCGTCATTCGTCGAATACGCCCAGTCCTCGATCGCATGCAGCGATCGCCGCGAGGGCTCGTCGTAGAAGAGCTTGTCCTGCTTCTGCGAGGCCAGCTCGAGGCGGCGCACCGAGATGTAGTTCCCGCGCCCCTTCACCAGCACGATCTTGAGAGCCGCATCGTCCGGTTCGACCCCCAGGGCGGCGCGGATGACGGGGGCGTCCTTCTTGATGAGCTGCTCCTGCAGCGCAATGGTGTTGGTCGCGATGACGACCCGTTCCTTGCCGCCCATCACGCGCAGCATGGCCGGTGCGAGATACGCGAAGGACTTGCCCACGCCCGTCCCCGCCTCGACCAGCAGACGCCCCCGCGACGCCAGCGCCGCCTCGACCGCCTGCGCCATGCGCACCTGCTCGGGGCGCGGCTCGAAGGCGTCCCCCAGTCGCTCAGCGACGGGTCCCCCAGCGGAGAGCAGCGTTGTGGCGTCGATGGTCACCGGCTGAGTGTACGTGGTCGGCCCGGTCCGCTGACGATGGAAGGCGCTCCGGAGATGGGACAACCCTGGAATTCATGCGCAGGCGCGGAATCGAACGCCGTTCCCGAGGCTTCGTCGAAGACTCCTCAGCCTCGGCGTCTCGGGCGCCCCCCGGCGATGTCGTCGCCCGAACAGACATCGGGGCCCGAACAGACTTCGGGACCCGAACAGATGTCGGGGCTCGAACAGACGTCGTCGCCCGAGCAATAGATGGCCCCTGTTTCACACGGTCGCGCACCATCAGACGCCGAGGCTGAGTCTTCGAAGCCTCGGTCCGGAGGTCCGGATCGCGCCGCCCGTAACGAGCCCGAAGCGCCAGCGAGGGACCGAACACCCATTTCGCTCAAAACCGGGCATCGTCTGGCCCGTCACAACGGCGCCCGCTTTGGCTCGCCCGGCCTTCTCGGATAGTCCCTGGGCGTCTTCGCCAGCTTCTCCAGCACGACGATCCGGCCCGTCGGGGTCTCGACCACGCCGGCGCAGGAGGCGCGGAGCAGATCCAGCGCCCCCGCCGCTGCCTCCAGCTCCTCCGGCGCCTTCTCCCCCTTGATGAGCAGGATCTGCCCTCCCACCTTCGCCAGCGGAACCGTCAGCTCGGCGACGACGGCGATCTTCCCCACCGCCCGCGCGGTGACGGCGTCGTACACCTCGCGCCGGCGCTTGTGGTCCTGTCCCACCGTCTCGGCCCGCTCATTCACGACCTCGATGTTCTTCAGCCCGAGCCGCTTCGCCGCATCGCGCAGGAAGTCCGCCTTCTTGCCGGTTGCCTCGATGAGCGTGAAGCGCAGATGAGGCATCACGATCGCCAGCGGGATCGCCGGCGCCCCCCCGCCGCTGCCGATGTCCGCCACGCGCGCCCCCTCGGGCAGCTCCGCCAGCAGGGCCATGAGCGTGAGCGAATCGAGGATGTGGCGATTCCATGCCTCCTCGGGCTCCGTGATGGAAGTGAGATTGAAGGCGCGGTTGGCCTCCAGCAACAGCGCAAGGTACAAGCCCAGCCGCTCGACATCACCGTCATCAAAGACGACTCCGAGCGCATCGGCGGCGCTCAGAAACGATTCCGGCGCAGCAAGCGGCTCAAGGGGCACGGGCGGCGCAGGGCGGGGCGAGGCGTCAGTCATCATCATCCTCATTGTCGAACTCGAACGATTGCCGCTGAAGGTACGCAGGGTGGCGCATCCCGATGTTGCAGAGAAGCCCCACCATAAGGAATCCTGCGACCAGGCTCGACCCGCCGTAGCTCACGAAGGGCAGCGTCATGCCCGTGATGGGCAGTATGCCGATCGTCATGCCGATGTTGATCGTCATCTGCGTGATCACGATCACGCCGAGTCCAACGGCCACCAGCCTTCCCACCGGCTCGCGGCACAGGGCGGCGGTCCAGATGGCGCCGATGATCCACAGCATGTAGAGCCCGATCACACCCAGCGCGCCCAGCAGCCCGAAGCGGTTGGTCGCCACCGCAAAAATCATGTCGTTGTGATCTTCGGGTAGGTGGTTGAAGTGGATCATGGCCCTGCTCTTCTCGGCGCTGTGGCCCCGCAGCCCACCGGCGCCCGCGACGGTCATGGCGAGGTTGCCCTGGTAGTTGATCGAATCCTGGTGCCGATCGTCGCCGATGAACTGGTAATAGATCGCGCGGATGCGGTCCTTCTGGTGCGGCTGGAGCAGCGGATACATCGCCGGCGCCATCGCGCTCGCCACCACCACCACCAGCAGCAGGTGCTTCAGCCGCGCCCCCGCCACGATCAGCATCGCGAAGAGCGTGGGCAGAAAGAGCAGCGCGGTCCCGAGGTCGGGCTCGACCAGAATGAGCGCCATCGGCACGAAGGTGATGATCGCCGGTGGCGCCAGGCCCAGGAATCGCCGGTGGTTCTTGCGATAACGTAGGTAACGCGCCACCGCCAGCACATACACGATCTTCGCCAGCTCACTGGGCTGGAAATCGAAGAAGCCGAGATTGATCCACCGGCGCGCCCCTTTCCGCGGCGATACGATCGACTCGGGAACCATCGGGATGAGCAGGAAGATGAGCATCGCCAGCACCACCACCGCCAGCAGCGGCGTCAGGCGCGCGATGAACTTGTAATGAGGCACGGCCACGAAGGCCGCCGCGAGCAGACCGAAGAACGCGAAGGCGATCTGCCGCTTCGCCAGCGGGCTCACGCCCTCGGCGTCCACGCCTCCGGTCAGGTCAATGCAGTGAATTCCCACCGCGCACAGCCCCAGCGTCGCCAACAGCGTGAGCCACGCGGGATTCCAGATGACGATGGGAAACCGCCTTGGGGCGTCGCCCATGCGGCGCAGGCGACCGAACTGCCCTTCCGCGATCTGTTCGGCGGACTCCAGCCGCGCGCCGGCGGAGCTCACGGCGCCCCCCCGCCGAGGTAGCCCTCGCTGATGAGCGCATGGACGATCTGGTTGGTCACGGGTCCCGCCACGCGCCCGCCGCTGCCGGCGTGCTCGACGACGACCGCGATCGAGTATCGCAGCGGCCCGCCCTTCGGCCCCACCAGCGCCACCGTCCATGCGTGCTCGACCGATCCCGGCCCCGCCTGGGCCGTGCCGGTCTTGGCCAGCACATCAACGCCGGGCGCGTTGAAGATCGGCTCGCGCCGGCCGGAGATATTCAGGTAGTTCGCGGTGCCGACATCGGCGATCACGCCCAGCCGGAGGCCTTCGAGCGACTCCTCGATGGCGCGCCCGTCAAGGCGGAAGTCGCGCGGCTCGCGTTCGAGGTCCGCCACCACGCGCGGCTCGAGCTGCACACCGTGGCGCGCCAGCGTGGCGTATGCATCGGCGGCGTGCAGCGGCGTCCAGCTCACCGGCCCCTGACCGATGCCCATCATGATCGCATCGGTGCTCGTGAGCGCCATGTCGCTCCCGAGATGGCCGAGAAAGCCGCGCACCGCGCCGGTGGGCGATGGCGAATCGCCTGTGGAGGCGCCCAGCCCGGTCTCGATCGCCCGACCAAGTCCGTAGCGCCGGTACACATCCTCGACGCCGCGCACGCCCAGCAGCCGTCCCAGCGTGTAGAAGTAAATGTTGCACGATCGGGCCAGCGCCTCGGGAGCGAAGAGCGGGCCGCCCACCTGCTGCGTGTGTGTGGCCAGACCGAAGCGTTCTCGATAAATCCAGCAGCGCAGGATGTCGGCGCGATTGGGCAGAAAGTGTCCGTTGCATTCGATGCCGCGGTCGAGCGTATGCAGCCCGCGCGACACCGCCTCGACCAGCATGATCGGCTTGACGATCGATCCTGGCTGATAGGGGCGCGCGATGGCCCGGTTCACCCAGCGATGCGTCGCCTCGTCCTCGAAGATCGAGGAAGGATCCTCGCGCATCTGCCTGCGTGTGAAGGTCGGGTGCGAGGCCATCGCCAGGATGTCGCCCGTCTCGATGTCGATCACCACCACCGCGGAATTGAGCGGCGAGCCCGGGGCGAGCGTTGGGCGTCCATCCTCGGGGTCGCGCTGCACGGGATCGTGCCAGTCCTGCACGGTGGTGAGGCCGAAGGCGGGATCGATGATGGCCTGTGTCTTGGCCTGCAGCTCGATGTCGATCGTGAGCGCGATGTCCTCGCCGGGCGTCGCGTCGATGATCTCGCGCTCGCCGGTGTCGAGGTGTTCGACGGTGCGTCCGCGCAGGCCGCGCAGGCGGCGCTCGTAGGTCAGCTCAACACCGGCGGAGCCCACCGTATCGCCGATCTGGTAATGGCCGCGATCCACCTCGCCGGTGAGGGGATCGATGCGGGGACGCCCCTCGATGTCATCCCGCTGCACACCGGTGCGCATCCATCCCAGAATGTGCGTCGCGACGCCCTGAACCGGATACGCCGTGAAGCCGTCGCCTCGCATCGGGCTGGGGAGCGTGGTGCGATCGAGCAAAGCCTCCATCGTCTCGTGCGGATACTCGCGCTCACTGGCGTCAGTGACGACGATGCCGGGAAGACTCTCCGAGAGCGATCGCAGGCGGAAGGCGATGCGGTCGTCCACGTTCCGGAGCAGCACGTGCGGCTGGCGCTGCTCGCGAATCGGCCGGCGCGGTATGGTCACATCCACCGCCGTCTCCATCTGGCGAACCCGCTCCTGCTCCAGACGCCGATCCCACACTGCCGAAGCCATGCGCTGCACACGCTCCACCACGCGCGACTTGCGCTCCTCGATCTCGGCGCGGTCGATCCGCGCCATCTCCGCCACCAGCTCCCACATCTCGTTGAGGCGAGCCTCGTACAAAGTCAGGTAGCGCTCAATGAGGGCGTCGCGCTCTATAGCGCTGAGCTGCACCCAGTCATCCTGGTGATCGCGCCGGGCGTGGGCCGCGGCCTCGGAGTAGGCCCACACTCCGGTGATGACGCGGTAATCAAAGGCGACATCGAAGCTGGGCCGGTCCACGGCGAGCACCCGGCCGCGTCGATCGAGGATGCGGCCGCGGAAGGTGGGCGTCCACCGCTCGGTCACCAGGCGGCTCTCCGCCACCCGACGCCGCTCAGCGCCCTCGACCACCGTCAGGCGCATCAACTGGCTGATAAGCGCAATGGCGGCCAGGCCCGCGAAGACGAGCAGCAGCGCCAGGCGCCGGTGGAACATGCTGGGGATGAGCGGGGCGCGTTTCATGACAGGCCGCGGCTCCGACGAGGTGGTCGGCCCGCAGACACTCTATCGAGCGACAACGCTGCTCCGCTTGTGAACTGGCCCGATTCCGGTGAAACCGATAGAGAGATCGTGGCTGCCGACGGCGCCTCGGGGTGGTCGACGGGCGCCGGGGCGGGCCCGGCCCGAAGGCGCTGCAGGGCTTCAGGCGCCGCTCTCGCGCTTGTCCCGCGTGATCTCGGCGTAGGCGTTGTGATTGTGGATCGACTCGAAGTTCTCGCTGTTGATCGAGTACCAGGTGATTCGATCGTCGTTGTCGAGGGCGCCGGCCAGGTCGCGGACGATGTCCTCGACGAACTTGGGGTTCTCGAATGCGACCTCGGTCACGAACTTCTCATCCGGGCGCTTGAGGACGGCGTACACCTCGGCCGAGGCGGCGCCTTCCAGCAGACGCACGACATCTTCGATCCACAGCGTGCCCTTGAAACGGACGCTGGCGCTGATGAGGCAGCGCTGGTTGTGCGCGCCGAAGCGGCTGATTTCCTTCGAGCAGGGGCACAGGCTGGTCGCCGGCGCCGCCACCGTCATGACGAAATCCTCGTGAGAATTCGAATCGCACTCGAAGGTGACGCGGTAATCCATCAGGCCCGGCATCTTGGTGACGGGGGCCAGCTTGCGGATGAAGTAGGTGAAGTCGAGGCGGAGGTGGGCGTTCTCGGCTTCGAGGCGGCGCCGGATCTCGCGCGTGATGTGCGGGATGCGCTCCGGGGTGACGCACTCGGCGTGCTCGTTGAGGACTTCGAGAAATCGGCTCATGTGCGTCCCCTTCTGGTGGTGGGGCAGGGAGACGTACATGTCGATCGACGCGACGGTGCTCTGGTGGCCTCCGTCGGGGGTGTGGAGGGTGACCGGATAGGTGACCTCCTTCACGCCCACTTTGTCGATGGCGATGCGGCGGGCGTCGGAGGAGGCCTGGACATCGGGCATGGCCAGCGGCCCGGCGAGCGGAGCGGCGTCGGAGGGAGCATCAGCGCAGGGCTGCTTTCGCATTGAAGGGCGTTCCTGTGGTTCGAAGGGGATGAAGGGCGAGGGAGATCCTCGATCCATACTAGGCGATTCGCCTCACCCCCGGCCCGGATTCATGCCTCGGCGCCGGCCTGACGCTTCTCCAGCATCGAGCCGCCCCAGGCCATGCCCATCGGGACACCGAAAAAGGCCCCGGCGACCCAGTCCAGTGGCGCCACCCATCCCAGCGGGAAGAGCGTGTTGGCGTTGGCCCGAACCAGCGCCTCAGAGCCATGCAGGACGGTCGTGACAATGGGGCCGATCACGGCCAGCGCACACACCCCGGCGATGAAAGCCGCCGGTGAGGAACGGTGCGAGACGACGCAGCCGACCATCGCGCCGAAGACGCCCGCGAAGGCCGCCGCCGCGAAGGTCTGCCCCTTCAGCCCCTCCCGCGCGATCAGCCACGCCAGCACAGCGCCGACCAGCAGGGCGCCGGCGAAACCCACCAGCGAGGTCGGGCTGAACAGTGAATCGTGCTCGCGAGGCGGTTGGTCCGGCCCGATTGGCGGCGACTTGTGAGCCGCGCGGAGAATCAGCAGCGCCATCCCCGTCGCCGCGACTGCGAGCAGGGCGCCCTCAATCGCAAGGAAGATCAGCGGCTCACCGGAGCGGGACCATCCAATCACGCCCTTCACAGTCGCGCTCTGGAAGGCGGGCCAGATCAGCACCAGTCCCGCGGCGAAGAAGCCCGACCGAAGGCCCGCCAGACGAGCGACGACAACGCCGGCGCCCGTGCTCAGCGCCAGGGCCGCAAGCGTTCCGAAGATCGCCACGAAGCGCGTGGTGGACAGGAGCATGGTCGCGTCCGGCCCGCCGTCGGGAGCCTCGGCCATGGCGACCAGCCGACCGGCGATCGGCCCGACCACCATCAGTGCGATCACCAGCAGCGTCCAGCGGAGCACTTCCTTCATAGGGCTGGTCATACCCGCCTGGATAGATCGAGGCAAACCGGCCGGAAGGACCCCCTGCCCCTTGCTGGCGCCGCCGCGCCGACGCACACTGACGCCATGAAGAAGCCCGGCGCCGAACAATCCAACCCGGCGAGCCCGCATGACGGGCCGCTCACACTCTCCGGCGCCCCGCTCACGGTCGCCGAGGTCGAGGCGGTCGCCAGGCGCGTGGGCGGCGTGGAGATCGGCAAAGACGCCGCGGCTCTGCTGGAGAAGTCGCAGGTGGGCCTCCAGGCGGCGATGTCGCAGGGGCGGGCGATCTACGGCGTCAACACCGGCTTCGGCTCGCTCGCGCGCCGGCGCATCGGCGAGGCGGACGCCCGCAATGTGCAGATCAACCTGCTGCGCTCGCACGCCTCGGGTGTGGGCCAGCCGCTCGACGAGGAGCTGGTGCGGGCCATGCTGCTGCTGCTGGCGGCGTCGCTGTGCCGCGGACGCTCCGGCGTGCGCCGGGAGCTGGTCGAGGCCCTCGTCGCCATGCTCAACGCGGGTGTGACGCCGGTCGTGCCCGAGATCGGCTCCGTCGGCGCCTCGGGCGACCTGGCGCCGCTGGCCCACGCCACGCTGCCGCTGATCGGTGAGGGCGAGGCGTACTACAAAGGCGAACGCCTGCCCGGCGCCGAGGCCCTGAAGCGCGCACGCCTGACGCCATACGAGCTCGGACCCAAGGAGGGCATCGCCCTCATCAACGGCACACACCTGATGGCCGCGTACGGCGCGCTGCTCGCGGCGGACATCGATCGCCTGCTCAGCGCCGCCGCCTGCGCCGCGGCCATGTCCATCGACGCCTGCAAGGCCAGCGATTCATACCTCGATGATCGCGTCTACCAGGCGCGCAACCAGCCCGGTCCGGCCCGCTTCGCCGCGACTGTGCGCACACTGCTGCGCGGCAGCGAGATCGTGCCCAGCCACCGCGAGAACGATCCGCGCGTGCAGGACCCGTATTCCTTCCGCTGCATGGCGCCGGTGATCGGCGCGGCCCTCGACCTGCTCGACTACGCCCGCGCCGCCATCGACCGCGAGCTCGGCGCCGTCACCGACAACCCGCTCGTCTTCCCCGATGGCGACGCCGGCGCGACGGTGATCTCGGCGGGCAACTTCCACGGCATGCCCATCGCGATGCCGCTGGACTGCATCGCGCTGGCGATGACGCACATCGCCGGCGTCTCCGAGCGGCGCACGTTCTTTGCGCTCAGCGGCACCGACCCTGAGAGCGGGCTCACACCCCACCTGAGTCCGGAGCCGGGATTGCACTCGGGGCTGATGATCACGCAATACGCCGCGGCGGCGTGCTGCAACGAGCTGATCGGCCTCGCCAACCCCGCATCCAGCGCCAACATCTCGACGTGCGCAGGGATGGAGGATTACAACTCCTTCGGCCCCCGCGCTGGCGCCAAGGCCCGGCGCGCTGTTGAACTGACGAGGCAGGTTGTGGCGATCGAACTCCTGTGCGCCGCCGAGGCGCTGGAACGGCAGCGCCCGCTGCGCTCGGGCGCGGGCGTCGAGCAGGCCCACGCCCTCGTGCGCACCGTCGCGAAGAAGCTCGACAAAGACCGGCCCCCGGCGCCCGATATCGCGGCGATCGCGGAGTTGATACGGGAGGGGCGATTCCTCAACATCGCCGATCTCTGATCACAAATCAGCGAGCCGGGGCGTCCCGCCCCGAGTACGGCTCCACGAGCGAATTGAATCCCGGGGCGAGACGCCCCGGCTCGCTTCCCGCTCCGGGCTCCGGGTATCGTGTGTGGTTCCGCGGACGGCTGCCTCGAAACCGGAGCGAGACGACATGACAACCACACCCACACTCTCCACCAAATCACAGAACCGCACCATCCGCGCCCCGCGCGGGCGCGACATGTCCTGCAAGACATGGCAGGCCGAGGCCGCGCTGCGCATGCTGATGAACAACCTCGACCCCGAGGTGGCGGAGAACCCGTCCCAGCTCGTCGTCTACGGCGGCCGCGGCCAGGCGGCCCGCTCGTGGGAGGCCTTCGACGCCATCTGCGACACGCTCCGACGCCTCGAACCGGATGAAACACTGCTCGTCCAATCCGGGAAACCCGTCGGCGTGGTGCGCACACACGAGGACGCCCCGCGCGTCCTCATCGCCAACTCCAACCTCGTCCCCCACTGGGCCACGCAGGAGCACT
The DNA here is from genome assembly GCA_007693965.1 of Phycisphaeraceae bacterium. GTDB lineage: Bacteria > Planctomycetota > Phycisphaerae > Phycisphaerales > UBA1924 > RECQ01. Next base: position 18,948 of record RECQ01000046.1, read on the forward strand.
TCGACGATCTCGCCCGCAAGGGGCTCATCATGTACGGCCAGATGACGGCCGGATCGTGGATCTACATCGGCACGCAGGGCATCCTGCAGGGCACCTACGAAACCTTCGCCGAGTGCGCCCGCCAGCACTTCGGGGGCGATCTGTCCGGCCGGCTCTGCGTCACCGCGGGCTGCGGCGGGATGGGCGGCGCCCAGCCGCTGTCGATCACCATGAACGGCGGCGTCTGCCTCATCGCCGATGTCGATCGCGAAAAGCTCGAACGCCGCTGCCACAACGGGTATCTCGATGAGATCATCAAGGGCGTGGACAAGGCGATCGACGCCGCGATGGATTACGCCGAGAAGCGCATGGCCGTCTCCGTCGGCGTCGAGGCCAACGCGGTGGACCTGCTCGAGGCCCTCATCGATCGCGAGATCACGCCCGATGCGCTCACAGACCAGACATCCGCACACGATGCGCACAGCTACGTCCCCAGCGGCATGACGCTGAAAGAAGCCGACACACTCCGCGGCGCCCACCCCGAGGAATACACCTCGCGCAGCCTCGACACCATGAAGCGGCACGTCGAGCTGATGGTGGAGCTGCAGAAACAGGGCGCCATCACCTTCGACTACGGCAACAACATCCGCCAGCGCGCCCTCGAACGCGGCTTCAAGGACGCCTTCGCCTTCCCCGGCTTCGTCCCCGCGTACATCCGCCCCCAGTTCTGCCGCGGGCGCGGGCCGTTCCGCTGGGCGGCCCTCTCCGGCGACCCCGAGGACATCTTCGCCACCGACCGCGCCCTGATGGAGCTCTTCCCGAACGACGAGCCGCTGCACCGCTGGCTCAAACTCGCCGGCGAGCGCGTGCAGTTCCAGGGACTGCCCTCGCGCATCTGCTGGTTCGGGCTCGGCGAACGCGAGAAGGCGGGGCTGCTCTTCAACGACATGGTGAAGCGCGGCGACGTCTCGGCGCCAATCGTCATCGGCCGCGACCACCTCGACTGCGGCTCCGTCGCATCGCCCAACCGCGAGACCGAGGGCATGAAGGACGGCACCGACGCGGTGAGCGACTGGGCCATCCTCAACGCGATGGTGAACATCGCCTCGGGCGCGAGCTGGGTCAGCTTCCACCACGGCGGCGGCGTGGGCATCGGCTACTCGCAGCACGCCGGACAGGTGATCGTCGCCGACGGCACGGAAGAGGCCGCGGAACGACTGGCCCGCGTGCTGACGAACGACCCGCTGATGGGCGTGATCCGCCACGCGGACGCGGGGTACGAGGACGCGTGGGAGTGCGCGCGGGCGCATGAGGTGGATATTCCGATGGAGTGATGCGGGCCGACCGCGGGTCAGCACATTGACTCACACACTGGAGTGTGTAGAATATCGTCATGGCGACCAACCTTGACCTGGACGACCGACTGATCGAGGAAGCCCGCAAGGCCGGCGGCCACCGGACCAAAAAGGCCGCCGTCACCGCGGCGCTCAAGGACTATGTCCACCGGCGCAAGTCGCGTGAAGTGCTCGACATGTTCGGGCAAGTCGTCTACTGGCCCGACTACGACTACAAGGCCGCTCGCAGACGCGGACCCGGCGCCTCGCGATCCCGGTAACGCTCCGCGTGACGACCCTGGTGGACACGTCCGTCTGGTCGCTCGCGCTGCGGCGGCGGCCATCCGATCTCAACCGGCGCGAACGACGAGTCGTCGACAACCTGCGCCGTCTGATTGAAGATGGAGACGCCGCGATCATCGGGCCCATCCGGCAGGAATTGCTCTCCGGCGTGCGCGATGAATCCCAGTTCCATCGCCTGCGTGAAACGTTCGGGCACTTCTCGCACATCATCATCGAAGACGCCGATTACGACGCCGCGGCGGAATGCTTCAACACATGCCGAAGCGCCGGCCTCGCTGCGACCGCGATCGACATGCTCATCTGCGCGGTGGCCATGCGCGTGGGGACCCGGCTCTTCACCATCGATGCGGACTTTGACAGGTACGCGAAAGTCATCGGCCTGGGCCTGCACAAAGTCGCCTGATGCTCGATCGCTCTCAGAGCCCCCCCCCGCATCGCCCGAGCGGCGCCAAAAGAAAGCTACCCTGTCCACCCATGCCCATCCTCATCCAGAATGCCCGCGTCCTCACGCTCGACTCCGGCGCCATCCCCCGCCGCGGCTATGCCCTCGGGCTGCTGGCGCCGCTGGACCCTGGCGATGTGCTGATCGACGATGGCGTCATCGTCGCGGTCGAGCCGTCGATCCAGCGTGACGACCCGCGCTCGCCCACCTTCGTGGCGCCGGGGCAGCCCGTCGACATCGTCGAGGCCGGGGGGCGCGTGCTCATGCCCGCCTTCGTCGATGCGCACACGCACGCCCTGTGGGCCGGCGACAGGCTGGATGAGTGGGACCTGAAGCGCGGCGGGGCGAGCTACCTCGACATCCTCAAATCCGGCTGCGGGATCATGTCCACCGTGCGGGCCGTGCGCGAGGCCAGGCTGGGCCAGCTGCGCGATGCGCTGCTCGAACGCCTCTTCATCATGCTCAGCGAGGGGACGACGACGGTCGAGGTGAAGTCCGGCTACGGGCTGAGCACCGATGACGAGCTGAAGATGCTGCGCGCCATCGCCAAGGCCGCCAAGAAGTGGCCGGGCACGATCGTACCGACGGCCCTCATCGGCCACGCCCTCGACCCCGAGCAGGACGATTTCATCACGCGCACGATCGACCAGACGCTGCCCGCCGTGCACGAAGAGTTCCCCGAGATCGCCATCGACGCCTACTGCGAGAGCGGCGCCTGGTCGCTGGACGACTGCCGGCGCCTCTTCGAGAAGGCCGCGGCACTTGGCCACCCGCTGCGCGTCCACGCCGACCAGTTCAATGCGCTGGGCATGACGAAGCTGGCGATCGAGATGGGGTTTTTGTGTGTGGATCACCTGGAGGCGACGGGGCCGGAGGAACTCGCGGCGCTCGCCGCGTCGGACACATTCGGCGTGATGCTCCCCTGCTCGGGCTTCCAGGTGGACGATCGGTATGCGGACGGGCGCACGTTCGTCGACGCCGGCGGCGCCCTCGCCATCGCCACCAACTGCAACCCCGGCTCGGCGCCGACATCGTCCATGCCCTTCGCCATCGCTCTCGCGGTGCGCAAGCTGGGGCTGAGCCCGGCGGAGGCGATCGCCGCGAGCACCGTGAACGGCGCTGCGCTGCTCGGATTCGAAGACCGCGGCGCCATCGCGCCGGGCATGCGCGCGGACGTGGTCCTGCTGCGTCATCGGGATGAGCGGATGCTGGCGTATGAATTCGGGGGAAATCCGATGGAGCTTGTGGTGTGCGGGGGAGAGGTCGTCGGGTGAATCGGGATGGGTGGGTGAATCCAGAGAATTCTGGCGCCACGCTTACTTCCAATCGACATCCCTCTCAATTCCATCGATATTCCACGCTCCGGTGCACTCGGGACAGACAGCGCAGCCATCTGCTTGAGGCTCGATCGCGCGCAGGTCATTCCCGCAAGCGGGGCACCAGCCTGCTCTGAGCATATATTCAAAGTAGTGCTCGGATCGCAGAGCTGCACGAGCGACGAAGATGAATGTCAGGCCCGCGGCGGCTCCCGTAACTACAGCCCGTACGGCATAGCTCCCCGGCGGATTGCCAGTTGGCAGAACTTCCGTGATCGCTCCCGCCAGGCCTGCCAAGATAATGATGACGAAGACATACTCCCCCCTCATCATCACGTCCCGATGAATCTTGTTGTAATCATCCAGCGCGATGAACCCGCTCTGGTCGCCGCGATTCTTCACCGCTTTCCGGCTCAGCGGCAGGAAGGGAGCGCCTCGCGCATCTCGGAATCCCCCGCTGCCGTTGTGGTATGCCAGACTCACCGTGTCTCGCTCCCGATCGGTCGGCGCCCGGGGATCCGCCACGCCCCGCCGCACTCGGGGCAGATTGTGCAGCCGTCGCTCTCCGCCGGCAGATCCGCAAGGCTTCGGGCGCAGGACGGGCAGCGCTGTTCGGCCAGCATCGCCTCGGTCAGCAGGTCGGGCCGAAATCGCGGCATGCGGTGGCGGAGCGTGACGGCGAAGAAGATCAGCAGCAATGCGGCCAGCAGACGAATCGGGGTGTGGATCGGATCGCGTTCGAACACAAGATCGAAGGCGATCAGGAACAAGGCGACGACAACGAACAGCCAGACCGCGTGCGGCGAGTGCGTCAGCGCGGAGCTCAGGTCGCGCATCACGAGCTTGTCGCGTATGCGCTTGAACTCTTCCGCTGGAAAGTCCGCTCGCTCCTGATGGTCCCGCCATCGCTCACTCGAGCAGTAGAGTGGGAAAAAGCGGCCCCGGCCGTCCTCGACGCTGGCGGGAGTATGCCCGAGACACTTGTCGATGAGATCGGCTATGAATGCGATCACGCCGTCGCTCCTTCGATCTTCCCGGGAACTCTCCATGCCCCGCCGCACTCGGGGCAGATTGTGCAGCCGTCGCTTTCGGGCGTCATGTCCGCGATGCACTGACCGCAGGCGGGGCAGTTTTCGCCGCAAAGCGCGACAAACGTGAAATGTCGACGCGCGGGAATCCATTTCTTCGCAATCCAAAAGTATCCGGCCGCGACACCTCCAATTGCTGCCCCAGCGATCGCATACTGTTCGATCGTACTGCTTGGTCTAAAAACCTCCATACAACTGATCCACACGAAGTATGCAATCGGCGTCCATGCGTACCGCCAGCACACGATCCAGGTCTTCAACGAGCACTGAGATTCAAAGTGCTGCCTGGTTTTGAATCGGGTGTTCTTGTCAAAGTCCGGCAGCGCATCCATCCAACCGTCGGCCGCTCGCCGCTCGCCTCGATGATCCGTGATGGTTGGTCGAAAGAATCGCACGCACTGTTTCCCCTCGATTCCGGCCGACGCCCCCGGCGCCGGGCCGCCGGCCTTTCTACCATACCACCCCCATGGCCCAGCTCATCACGCCATCCGAGGTCGATCAGGCCCACGCCGCGGCTCAGAAGGTTGTCGAGACGCACCGGCGGCTCGTCGAGTTTCTGCGCACGGGGCAGACGCTGGCGCAGATCGACGCCTTCGTCGCCGAGACGCTGCGCGACCTGGGCTGCCGCTCCGCCTTTCTCGGCTACCGCCAGGCGCGGACGCCCGCCTTCCCCAGCCATGCGTGCCTGAGCCTGAACGAGTGCATCGTCCACGGCACCGCGGGCATGACGACCGAGCCGATGAGGCCCGGCGACATTCTGAAGATCGACATCGGCGTGGTCTACCGCGGCTGGATCGGCGACGCCGCGTGGACATACGCCTTTGAGCACGCGAGCGACGAGGCCCGGCGCCTCATGGACTGCGGCAAAGAGTGCCTCCGCCGCGGCGTCGAAACCTTGAAGCCCGGCGGCGTGTACCTCGACTTCGCCCGGGCCGTGCAGGAGCACGCCGAGACCGAGTGCGGATTCCACTGCGTCCGCGGCCTCGGCGGCCACGGCTACGGCCGCAAGCTTCACGCGCCCCCCTACGTCGCCAACCACGCCCCCAGCTATCCCGGCGAGTGGCCAGACGCCTTCACACGCATCGAGCCCGGCACACTCCTCGCCGTCGAGCCGATGCTCGCGGCGGGCACGGCCGAGGTGAGCCAGCAGAGCCGCCAGTGGCCCGTCTTCACCGGCGACGGCTCGCTCAGTGTTCACTATGAGCACGATGTGTATGTGAGCGAGGACGGGCCGCGGGTTTTGACGGAGGGGTTGGAGGAGTTGGAGGATGTTGTGGGAAAGGGTTGAGGGTTGAGGGGTGAGCGATGAGGGGTGAGGGGTGAGGCCGGAGGGGTGAACCCAAGTTTCAATCAGGCTCTGGGTCGATGGATTTTGGCTTTTCTTTTGACATCTTCTTGACGGCGCGATGCAGACCAGACAGAACTCTGGCGGTTTCCTCGTACATGCTGTTCAACTGCTCCACCTGCTGATCGTTCAGATACCGCAGTCTGTGCGCAAGAGAGATGTAGTATCCGGCTTCTCTCAGCGACCCATGGGATATACCCAGAAAATGGGCAAATTCCTTGTCACCGCTTCTGCCGGCTCCTTCAACAATGTTCGCGGCGACGGAGACCGCGGCGCGACGGAGCTGGGAAGTGAGTCCAAAGAGCTCTTCCTTCGGGAAGCCTCGAGTCTCTTCGTACACAGCCAGCACAAGCTCATCAGCAAGATTGAAAGCCTTCAAGTTCCGATGGTCCCTCGCCATGCGAGCCTCCTGCTATGAAAGCAACGGAAACCGAAACGCCACACACCTCACCGCTCATGCCTCACCGCTCACATCTCACTCCTCCAGCTCCACCCCCGGATCCTCCACCCTTGTCCCGCCGCCGTCGGTGAACGTGTGGCGGAAGCCGGGGCGGAGGGCGCCGCTGCCCCAGTTGCCACGCGCATCGGCGGCGATGAAGGCGACCTGGTGCTCATCAACCAGTTTGTAGCGCTTCCGCACGCGCTCCAGTGTTTCTGTGATGGCTTCTTCGGGCGTGGCGCCGCGGCGCATGAGTTCGACGATCAGGAACGCGCCGTTGACGCCGGTGATCAGCTCGCCGGTGCCCGTCGCGACGGCGGCGCCGGCCTCCTGATCGCAGTAGAGACCCTGGCCGATGATGGCCGAATCGCCGACGCGCCCGGGGACCTTGAAGGCCATGCCGCTGGTCGTGCACGCCGCGGCGAGGCGGCCCTGCACATCGCGCGCGATCATGCCGACCGTGTCATGGCTGCCGGCGGGCCCGCCGCGGCGCTTGGTCTGGTCGATGCCCTCCAGCTCCTCGATGTTGATCGGCGGCAGCCAGCCCTGGTACATGTCGCGATCGATGGCGCTGGGATCGGTTCGCCACTGCATCCACACCTCGCGTGCGCGTTCGACGAGCAGCTCGCGCCGCTGAAAGCCCTCGCGCTCGGCGAAGCGCTCGGCGCCGTCGCCGACGAGCGTGATGTGAATCGTCTTCTCCATGACGCGCCGGGCGATCTGCACCGGGTTGGCGAAGTGGTTGACGAAGCACACGGCGCCGCAGCGGTTCGGATCGGTCATGATGGCGCCGTCGAGCGTGACGACGCCGTCGGCGTCGGGCAGGCCGCCGACGCCGACCGAGTCAATCGAAGGATCGTCCTCGAAGACGGTGGCGGCGTGGACGACGGCGTCGAGGGCTTCGCCCCCCGACGCGAGACCGGGAAAGGCCGCGTCATTGCCGACGGGGCCGAAGGACCAGGTTGTGAGCATGAATGGACCCATGGGGCAAACAGCGTAACGACGGGTCGGTCGCCGCGTGGTCGTGCGACGCGCGATTTTTTCTGTATGCTCCCCGGCCCATGACTGTTTCAAAAACGACCGGATTTTCTTGCCAATCGACACTGCCTGCCCGCCGTCGCTGCGCTGCTGATTCTGGCCGGCGTCCTGCCCGGCTGCACCTCGACGCGCCTCACCGAGCCGCCGCGCACCGCCACCGAGCAGTTCCTGATGAGCTACGCGGCCATCCAGGCGATTGAGAACATCGATTCGGCCCCGCTGGAGGGGCGCCTCGCGTATCTCGAAGAGCGGTATTTCGAGTCGATCGACTCGAAATTCATGCTCGGTGAGATCCGGGCGCAGCTGATGACGCAAGGCGTCGTTCTTGTGGACGATCCGAACGAGGCGGAAATCATCGTCGAGGCCCGTTCGGCGGGTGTCGGAATCAACCGACACGACACGCTGCTGGGCATACCGTCCTTGCCGATCCCGATTCCCTTCGCGGGCGTCTTCGAGACGCCGGAGCTCGCGATCTACAAGAACGCTCGCCAGCGCGGGCAGGCTTCGTTCGCCCTGCTCGCCTACGAACGCGAGAGCCGCCGCTTCCTCCACGCGACAGGGCCCGCGGTCGGTTCGACCGCCGCCCAGGACATCGCGGTGATCGGCATTACGATCGTGCGCAAGCGCGAACATATGCCGAAGCATGAAGAGTGAGACGGGGCGGGAATGTGGAATGTGGAATATCGAATAAGGTTCATGCGACACAGTCCATCTTCCACATTCCACATTCCTGCTTCACAGCGGCCGATACATCTCGACAATCAGCGTGTCATCCGCAGCGGGGCCCCAGCGGTGCTGATCGACGGCCTCCAGAACGGCGCCGGCCCAGCCGCCGTCTGCGACGGCGCGGGGGTTGATGGTGTGGATGATGGCCTGCAGACCCTCGACGCGCAGCATCCCGCCGCGCTGGTCGCGGGCCTCGATCGCGCCATCGGTGTAGGCGATGAGCGTGTCGCCGGGGAGGAAGCGCAGCGAGCGCTGGTCGGATTGAAAATCATCGCCGTGGCAGGCGCCGAGGACGAAGGCGGTCGAGTCGAGCCGTTCGAGGCGTCCGTCGACGGAGCGGACGAAGGCGGGCGGATGCCCGCCGCTGGCCCATTCGAGTGTGTTCTGACGCGGATCGACGCGGAGGCACAGCGCCGTCGCGTACACACTGTGGTTGGCGAGCGTGAGGTGCACATAGCTGTTGAGGGCGGTGAGCACATCGCCGGGTGAGATGTCGGGCTCCTCGCCGAAGAGGCGCTCCAGCTCGCCGTGCAGACGGTTGACAGTGAGGGCGGCGGGCACTCCGTGACCGGTGACATCGATGATGACGACGCTGACGGGCTCGCGCTTCGCATCGTCGCCAAGGCCGGGGAAGCGGTGGCAGTAGAGGTAGTCGCCGCCAATCTGGCGCATGGGCTCGTACACGAAGTCGAAGCGGACATCGCCGTCGCGGATCGGCTCGGGGAAGAGCGCCTCGTGGATGCGCCGGGCGTCGGTCAGCTCGCGCTTCATCTCGCCGTAGCGGCCTCGCAGTGCGGAGAGGTGATAGCGCTTGCGGAACCGGCTGTGGCGCCACCAGCAGATCGCGGCGCCTGGCGCGGCGACGAGCGGGGAGAACGCGATCAGCAACGTCGGCGCCAGCCAGCCCGGCAGGTAGAACAGCACAATCAGAGCATTCAGGCCCAGCAGCGGCAGGAGCGGCCGAAAGGACTCCCGCGGCGTCCATGGCAAAAAGAGACAGGCGAAGAAATGTGCGAAGAAGATCTGCGACAGAGAACCCGCGGTTGTCTGCACGCGCTCGCGCAGATCAGACTCCGGCGCCGGCTCGCCGCGATCAACGGCCTCGGCAGTCTCGCGATCGTCGGCCGCGCCGTCCGACGCCGCCTGCTCCGGCGCCGCCACGTCTGCATCCGAACCCGCGATCTCCTCAGCGGCGTCCGGAGCGGCTTCAGCAGACTCCTCAAGCGCTTCTGGTTCGTCTGCGCTCGCGGCCTCGTCGGACAGTTCGATCTGGATCTGCGAGCCGAACCCGGTCTCCACCATCGCAACGTTGGTGATGAGTGAGAGCGCGCCGGGAAGCACGATGAGCCAGTAGACCAGCCGAAGCGCCGCCTGCTGCGAGAGCAGCGTCCGCTTCACCTTCAGAAAAGCCCAGATGTAGAACAGGATCACCGGGATATTCACCACCGACGTGATCAGGAACGCCATGGTGAACACGGCGCTGACTCCGACCGACAACAGGAACATCTGCGCGATCAAGGCGCCGAGCACCCCCAACGCGCTGAGACCCAGCATCACGCCGATGTACCACATCAAGCGCCGGCGCAGCCACCGCCCGCGCTCCTGCTCGAATTCGCGCCCGAACTCGCTGGTGAAAGTAGATGTCATGGGGAACGGACCGGATCACGCTGCAGATGCGACGCTCCGGCGCCGCGACGCTCAGGGTATCAGATACCGGCTCGCCCTCGCTCAGTCGCGGCCGGCGCCGGGTTTCCACAGGACATCGCCCTTCCCACCGTCGTTCGCCAGTCGGGCGAGGACGAAGAGCAGGTCCGAAAGGCGATTCAGGTAGATCAGCGGCTCCGGCGAGGTCGCCTTGTGCTCGGCGTCGATCAAGGATGCGACGCGGCGCTCGGCTCGGCGCACGACGGTGCGCGCCATGTGCAGCCGCGTCGCGAGCGGCGAGCCGCCCGGCAGCACGAACGACCGCAGCTCGCCGAGTCCGGCGTTGTGCTCGTCGATGAGCTTCTCGATCCGCTCGGTCTGGCCGGCGGTGATGCGGAGCTTCTCCCCCGGCTTCTCGTCCTTGCCGATGGGCACGCACAGATCGGCGCCGAGGTCGAAGAGCTCGTTCTGGATGGTGAGAAGGATGAAGCGGATGGCCCGCCCCGGCTCGGATTCCTGATCGCAGGCGCCGACGGCGAGGCCGAGGGAGGCGTTGGCCTCGTCAACCGCGCCGTACGCCTCGACGCGCACGCTGGTCTTGGGGACGAGGGCGCCGTCGCCGAGCATGGTGCGGCCGCCGTCGCCGGTCTTGGTGTAGATCTTGGTGAGTTTGACCATGTCGCACGCTATGGTACTCGCGGGATCGCGCGTTGGTCAGAAATGAAAACCGGCCCGGAGGCGAGGCCTCCGGGCCGGTGAAACTTCTTCAGATTGTCCCGTTCATCGCCCGGCTCACACCGCGGCGACGATCTCCTTGGCGAGGTTCGGGGGCAGCGGGCGATACTCCAGCGGCTCCATGACCGAGGTGGCCCGGCCCTGGGTCAGGCCGCGGAGCGTGGTGGCGTAGCCGAACATCTCGGAGAGGGGCACCTCGGCGGTGACGAGCTTGATGACGCCGCGATCTTCGGTGCCGACGATGAGGCCGCGACGGGAGCTGAGATCGCCGGAGACGGAGCCGAGGTATTCCTCGGGCGTCGTGACCACGACCTTCATGATGGGCTCCAGCAGCGTCATTCCGGCCTTCTGGCAGGCGTCGGAGAGGGCCAGGCGGGCGGCCTGCTCGAAGGCGACCTGCGACGAGTCCACCGGGTGGTAGGAGCCGTCGATCAGGCTGACCTTGATGTTGATGAGCGGGTAGCCGGCCATGACGCCGGAGACGGCTGTCTGGCGGACGCCGGTCTCGACGGAGGGGATGAACTCCTTGGGCACCGAGCCGCCGATGATCTTGTTCTCGAAGGCGACGTTGTCCTTGAAGTTCAGCTCTTCCTGCTCGGCCATTTCCTTGGTGAAGGGCTCGATGTTGATGATGACATCGCCGAACTGGCCGCGTCCACCGGTCTGCTTCACGAAGCGGCCGCGGATGTTGTTGGCCGATCCCATGATGGTTTCGCGGTAGCTGACGCGCGGCTTGCCGACCTCGACGTTGATCCGCATATCGCGGACCAGCTTGTTCTTGATGATCTCGAGATGCAGCTCGCCCATGCCGGCGATGATGGTCTGGCCGGTCTCGGCGTCGTAGCTGGCGCGGAAGGACGGATCCTCGCGCCGGATGGTGGCGAGGGCGTTGCCGAGCTTCTGCTTGTCGTCGGCCGTGCGGGGCTCGATGGACATCGAGATGACGGGCTCGGGGAACTTCATCTGCTCGAGCTTGATGGGGTGCTCGGGGTCGCAGATGGTGTCGCCGGTGCCGGTGTCCTTGAGGCCGACCACAGCCACGATGGCGCCGGCGCCGATCGAATCGAGCGGGCGACGCTCCTTGGCGTGCATCTCGAAGATGCGGCTGACGACTTCGCGCTTGCCCGTCGTCGAGTTCAGCACGCGGCTGCCCTTGGTGAGGGTGCCGGAATAGATGCGGCAGTAGGTCAGGTCGCCGTGGGAGTCGCTCACGACCTTGAAGGCCAGCGCCGACAGCGGCGCCGACGGGTCGTGCGGACGCGTCATCTTGATCTTGTCGTCCTTCACATCCACGCCCTGCACCTCCACCACTTCGATGGGCGCGGGCAGGTAGTCGATCACGCCGTTGAGCAGGCGCTGCACGCCGATGTACTTCAGGGCCGAGCCGCAGAAGACCGCGACGCACTTGTGGCTGAGCACGCCCTGGCGGATCGCGGACTTGATCTCCTCGACGGTCGGCTCCTCGTCGGCGAGGAACTTCTCCATGAGGTGGTCATCGAACTCGGACGCCTTCTCGATCATGTCGTGGCGCCACAGCTCCGCGGTGTCACGCAGATCGTCGGGAATCTCGCCTTCCTCGACCTTGGCGCCAAGCTCCGACGAATCGAAGTAGTACGCCTTCATCGTCACCAGATCGATCAGGCCCTGGAAGGTGTCCGCCTGGCCGATGGGGTACTGCACGGCGACGGGGTTGGCGCCGAGGCGCGTCCTGATGGTGCCGAAGCTGAAATCGAAGTCGGCGCCGAGCTTGTCCATCTTGTTGATGAAGCACAGCCGGGGAACGCGGTAGCGATCCGCCTGGCGCCAGACGGTCTCGGACTGGGCCTCGACGCCTTCCTTGCCGTCGAAGACGGCGATGGCGCCGTCCAGAACGCGCAGCGAACGCTCGACCTCGATGGTGAAGTCGACGTGGCCGGGGGTGTCAATCAGGTTGATGACATAGTCATCGCCATCGTAGATCCACGGGCAGGTGGTGGCGGCGGACTGGATCGTGATGCCGCGCTCCTGCTCCTCCACCAGGAAGTCCATCGTGGCGGTGCCCTCGTGGACCTCGCCCATCTTGTAGTTCTTCCCGGTGTAATAGAGGATGCGCTCGGTCACCGTCGTCTTGCCGGCGTCGATGTGTGCGCAAACCCCGATGTTTCTGACTTTGAGAAGGTCCATGACTGATGTCCTGCCCGGGCTGACCCGGCGATCACCCCCTGCAATGGGGGCCAAGAAAAGAATGAAACTGTGACGGAGACGCCGCCGCTGCGGCGTCTGAAATCTCGATCGGCGCCGGGGCCACGCCCCACCGGCCGTTCATGACTGCTTGTGTATCGGACGCCGCCCGGACTGACTCAACCAGTCAGCGAAGCGGCAAGTTGCATGACTCGCTCCGGCCCGCCGGAAGGCGAGCCGCTTTTCGCGAGCACCCTCAGTGCGAGCCGGCCTCGTCGTCCTCGTCTCGGGACTCCATGGCCGTCAACTCCAGTATGTGTTCCGCCAGCGCCGCTCTCGGAGCCACCTCCGGCCGACGCAGACGCTCTCGCAAACCCCGCTGCGCAGACCCGAAGCGGGTACACAGCGATTCGATCGTATCTTGTTCAGGGTCCCCGTCAAGGCAAACTGCCTCGAACCGGGCAGAAATCAACGTTTCCTGAACACGAACGCCCCCGTCCGCGACTCCGACCCCCGCCGCCGGGCCGGTTCCGCCGAGCAAAATCCGCTCGAAGCCCTCACCGTTCCGGTCGCCTCGGCTCGAAACCGAGCGCATCGACCAGGAAGGCCCACCGGTCCGACACCTCTTCGATGACCATCCACGTCGGCTTGCCCGCCCCGTGCCCCGCCCGCGTCTCCACGCGGATCAGGATCGGGTTGTCGCACGCCTGGGCCGCCTGCAACGCCGCGGCGAACTTGAAGCTGTGGGCCGGGGCCACCCGGTCGTCCCGCCACGCGGTGTTGATGAGCGTCGGGGGATAGCACGTCCCGGGCTGCACGTTGTGAAGGGGCGAATAGGCCAGCAGGTTCTCGAAGTGCACCGGGTCGTCCGGCGAGCCGTAGTCGCTCACCCAGGCCCAGCCGATGGTGAACAGGTGGAAGCGGAGCATGTCCAGCACCCCCACCGCCGGCAGGGCCGCCCCGAAGAGCTCCGGCCGCTGCACCATGCAGGCGCCCACCAGCAGGCCGCCGTTACTGCCACCGGCGATCGCCAGGCGCGATGAGTTCGTGTAGCGGTTGTCGATCAGCCACTCGGCGGCGGCGATGAAGTCGTCGAAGGTGTTCTGCTTGTTGAGCAGGCGTCCGGCGTCGTGCCAGTCCTGCCCGTACTCGCCCCCGCCGCGGAGGTTGGCGACGGCGTAAATCCCGCCCATCTCCATCCACACCAGGTTGGAGACGGAGAAGCCCGGCGTCATGGGGATGTTGAATCCGCCGTAGCCGAAGAGCAGCGTGGGGTTGTCGCCGGTCATCCGCAGGCCGCGGAGATGGGTGATGAACATGGGGATGCGCGTGCCGTCGGCGCTGCGGTAGAAGACCTGGCGTGTGATGTAGCGGTCGGGGTCAAAATCGACGTCGGGCGCACGCAGAAACTCGCTGGTCCCGCTGTGAATGTCGTAGCGGTAGACCGTGGGAGGCGTGGTGAATCCGCTGAAGGTGTAGAACGTCTCCTCGTCGCTGCGCTGGCCGCCGAAGCCGCCCGCGGATCCGATGCCGGGCAGATCGACCTCGCGCTGGAATCGCCCGTCGAGCCCGAAGACCTTCACCCGCGTGTGGGCGTCGGCGAGGTAGGACGCGAGAAAACGCTCGCCCACAACATTGACGCCCCGCAGCGTGGCCCGCTCCTCGGGGATGACGGTGCTCCAGCGCTCCGGCGCCGGGGCGCTGGTGTCGATGGCGATCACGCGGTTGCGCGGCGCCTCGAAATTGGTGTGGAACCAGAAGACCGGCCCATCGTTGTCGATGAAGGAGAAGGAGCCCTTCCACTCATCGATCAGGCGCACCACATCCGATCCCGGCGAGGAAAGATCCTTGTAATAAATCAGGTTCTCGCGAGCGGTGCCCTTCCACACGCTGATGATCAGGTAGCGACCATCATCCGTCACGCGCCCGGAGAAGCCGTGCTCCTTGTTGTCAGGGTCCTCGAAGATCAGCTCATCCTCATCCTGCGGCGTGCCGAGGCGGTGGTAGTAGAGCTTCTGGTAATAGTTGACCGACATCAGGTCGTCGGACTCAGGCTCGTCGTACCGGCTGTAGAAAAAGCCCTTGTTGTCCGTCGTCCACGAGGGTGTGGAGAACTTGATCCACTTCAGGTGATCGCCCAGATCCTCACCGGTCTCGACATCGCGCACGAAATATTCACGCCAGTCGGAGCCGCCGTCGGACTTTCCGTACGCGATCAGGCGCCCGTCGTGGCTCACGCTCGTCCCCGCGAGGGAGACGGTGCCGTCCTCGGAGAAGGTGTTCGGATCGAGCAGCACCCGCGGCTCATCCGCAAGCGACTGCGTGGTGAGCAGCACACTCTGGTTCTGCAAACCGTCGTTGCGTGAGAAGAAGTAGCGCCCGCCGCGTCTGCTGGGGGCGCTGATGCGCTCATAATTCCACAGCTCGGTCATGCGCTCGTTGATCGCGTCGCGGTGCGGGATCGATTCGATCACGCCCATGGCCAGTTCGTTCTGGCGGCGCACCCATGCATCGAGTTCAGACGAATCGCTCTCCTCCATCCAGCGATACGGGTCTTCCACACGAACGCCGTGGAGCTCGTCGACATGGTCGATGCGCATCGCCTCGGGATACTCGACCGGCCCGGCGATCCGGCTGGAGCGCTCATCCACCGCCGCTCGCTCGCCACGGGAGGCACAACCGACCATCGTGAGCGCCGCCGAGGCGGCGCCGAGAGCAAGGATCAACCCGACTGAACGCAACATGGTCATGGATGGGACTCCGAGGAAAAGACTGGGCCCCGGGTCATGGGGCGCGAGCGACGAACAGTTGTCAGGATACAGAACTCAACAACGTACGTCCGAACCTCGCCCCAGTTGCATCCCCCACCGATCAAGCCTGACTGCCGTCCTCACTGCACCAGCCCCTTGGTCAGGCGCATGAACGCCGTCTCCAGGTTCACCGACTCCTCGGTGAAGCGGGTGATGCGAAAGCCCGCGTTGATCAGGCGGTTGGGCAGGTCGGTGGACATGTCCGGCGTCGACTCATCCAGCGTGACGTGCATGATGCGCTCGGAGCCGGAGCCCGCGGACTCGCCATTGGTGTACGGGCCGTGGGATTCCTCCGTGATCGACACCTTGGAAACGCCCGGCGTCTGCTGCAGCATTTTGGCGGCGTCCACCACGCGCTCGGCGACGCCCACCTGGAAGACGCGCCCCATCCGCGCCTGGCGGATCGCCTCGCGCACCGTGCCGCAGAAGAGCATCTCGCCGCGCTCAATGATCCCCACCGTGTTGCACAGCTCCGCCAGTTCATGCAGGATGTGGCTGGAGATGAGAATCGTCTTGCCCATCCGCTTGAGCTCCTTGAGCAGCTCGCGGATCTCGATGCGGGCCCGCGGGTCGAGCCCCGAGGCAGGCTCGTCCATCAGCAGCACCTTGGGATCGTGCAGAAGCACGCGGGCGACGCTCAGCCGCTGCTGCATGCCGCGGCTGAGGGAGTTCACTTCCGACTCGGCCTTGTAGTGCAGGTCGGTGAGATCGAGCACATCGGTGACGACGCGTTTGCGCTGCTCGCCGTGGATGCCGTAGGCCGCGGCGAAGAATTCGAGATACTCCGTCACCACCATATCTTCGTACGCGCCCATGAAGTCGGGCACGTAGCCGATCACGGGGCGGATCTGCCGGTTCTGATAGCCGATCGTCAGCCCGTCGATGGACGCCTGACCCGAGGACGGCTTGAGCAGCGTGGCGAGGATCTTGATCGTCGTCGTCTTGCCGGCGCCGTTGGGGCCGATGAAGCCGAAGCAGTCGCCCTCGCTGATCGACAGATTCAGGCTGTTGAGCGCGACGAACTCGCCGTACCGCTTCGTCAGGTTGACCGTCTCGATCATCGCCATGCAGGACGCCTTATCTTTCTTCGATCCGCGTCGGCGCCACCGGATCCGGCGCGAGCGGAAATACCCAGCGCACCACCGTGCGCCCAGAACTCATCACCGGACGCCCGTCCACCCGCACCGGCACCGGCGACTCAGCGTCCACCAGGTGCCCCACGATGATCAGGCTCGGCTGCGTGAACCACATTCCAAGATCGTACCCATGTGCGGCACGGCGCTGCAGCATCGGCTTGGCGCCGCTGCGCGTCGATCGCCAGTCCGGAGGCGCCAGCATCGGGTGCCACGCCAGCATCGAGAACTTCGTGGGCGCGTGTCGCAGATCGCCTGTCTGTCCGGGCAGACCGAACTCGCTGCCGAACTGCTGCCCACGGCCCGCCAGCGTCGCGAAGAACTGGTCGCCGAGCGCCATGTCCGACTGGGCGCCGGACGCGGTGAGCTCGCCGAGATCGAGCGGGGTCTCCGGCTCCCACGGACGCGGCAGACTCCATGCCAGCGACTGGGCCAGCAGCGGCCCGCCCCGGCCCGTCGCCGTCAACGGCCGCTGGCGGCGCACAAGCACGATCTGCACATCCTCCAGTGACGCCGGCAGCCCGTGATCGAGCACGCCCGCCAGCCGGTCCTGCTCGTCAATGCGCACGGAGTTGTTCGGATCCGGCGTCGGCATGCGCCACGGCGGACCACCCATCCAGTCGGCCTGAAACTGCTTCACCGTCGAGCGCGTCGGCGCTGTGATGGTCTCCGGCCGGCGCGAATCGATTGCATACTCGCGCGCATCCGGGAAAGCGCCCCCTTCCAGCCGCTGCGGCGGGGACCATGGCGTCAGCGCCTGGCGCCACAGCCCCATCCCCGGCTCCATCTCCCCGACGCTGATCTCCTGAGACCCGTATGTCGGCAACAGAACGCTGAACCAGGACCGGGCCCGGTCGACCGGCTGCCCGTACACATGATCAATGAACGTCAGATGGCGCACTTCGACCGTCGTCGGGCGCAGCGTGGTGGCGCCTCCCCATGCGATCAGCGTGAAGAGCCCGGCCATCGCCAGGAAGCCGACCCAGGCGTGCTGCTTCATGTTCCGCGCCTTGAGCACTGCGAATCCAAGCGGACCGGCCAGCAGCAGATACGCCGTGAAGACCACCAGCGCCAGCAGCACCCCCGCACCGGCTCGCCCTGTCATGTTGATCTGGCCGGCGATGTCGTCATCAAGCCAGACGCGCGTGCGATTGGTGAAATCGGCGGCGCCCTCGTTCTCAAGGTCGACCATTTCTGCAGAAGAAAGCGCATCAAAACGCTTGCCCAGCACACGGTGCCAGAACTGCTGCGGATGCACGCGGCCCGCAAGGCGCGAGCTTGTCAGATCGAAGCCGACCATGGTCACGGCGCCGAGGCCGACGATCCGGCGCATGACGACGTGTTCGCCTCCCGGACCACTCAGGATCGGCGTCGCCTCGCCGGGCTGGGCGCCCTCGTCGGCGATGAAGCTGTGCACCACGCCCGTGCGCGGCAGCGGCGCCGTTTCGCTGCGCGTCAGCAGGGCCCGGTAGGATTCGATGTCCGCCTGTTCACGGCGCTCGATGCGGGACGCCGGCGTCAGGTCGATGAGCGGGTTTCGCGGGTTGGTCCACGTCTGCCCGACAGGCGGCAGCACCACGACGAGATGGCCGCCGCGGTACACCCATTCGCGCAATGCTTCGGCGGCTTCGTCCGCCAGCTCGCTCGGTTCGCCTTCAGCCCAGACCAGCGTCTCGAAGGGCGCCAGACCCATCCATGCGTCCGGAAGATCAGACGGCGTGAGGTCGATGACCAGCTCGACGGACTCGTGCGCCGTGCCAGGGTAGTCCGAGCGGCGCGGCCCGCGCGAGCTGTAGTGCTCGAGCCCCATCCGCTGACGCCCGAGCACGCCGATCATCGCCGAGCCGGAGTCGATGACGCTGCGGGCATTGAAACGGGCCGCCCCGATCTGTCGTCCGACTTCGAGACCTCCCGGCGCCACATCATCACCCGGCGCCGCGTGGACAGTCACGGTGAGAATGTCGCCGGAGGAGAACGAGAAGGGAAACTGCGGATACAGCCACACCGGCAGCACACGGCCCGGATTGAGCACCACCGACCGCTGGTGGAATGCGGTGTCGCCATCGGCGTCGCGGAGCTGAAGCCGCACCACGGCGGCTCGAACCCGGTCGCTGCGATCCAGCAGCGTGAGCCGGACGCCGGTCCAGTCGCCGGGCCGGATCACATCCCCCACCCCGAGCAGGTCAGCCCGGATCTCGACCTCGCTGCCGGCGCCCGCAGCCTGGGCTTCCTGCGCACGGGCGCCGGGCAGGGCGGTGAGCAGCGTGAGAAACAGGCAGAGGAGTCCCCGTGGCATGTCGAAGATTGTACGCCCCTCAAGGCCCCCCCATCTTCGCCCGATGTCCGGGGCATGGTCCAGCTCCCCCTCCTCATCTGGCTGCTGGTGGCGATGATCGCCGCGATCGCGTGTCTCGGCGCCCTCTACGCGCTCGCCGCCCGCGTCCGCGACGAGATGGCGATCCGTGATGTCCGGGAACGGGCCCATGTCATCCGCGAGAACTACAAGCGGTACCTCGAATCGCTCCACGGAGGCGGCGACGACGTCGACATCATCGACACCGAGCCCGTCGGGGTGGACTTCATCGATGAACCCGCCACGGCCACTGAACCCGCCACCGCAATCGAGGAGCCCATGCGCGCCGCCGCCTGAAGGCCGATCGCGCCCCGGCTCACATGCGCATGAATTCATCGATCAGCCGCGCGTGGGCCCGCGCCCCGAGCCGCCACGATGTGAGCTCGAATTTCTCGTTGGGCGAATGAACGCGGTCATCCTCCAAACCGAAGCCCATCAGGATCGTGTCGAGACCGATGATCTGCTTGAAGAGCCCGACCACCGGGATCGAACCACCGCTGCGGATGATCGCGGGCTTCACGTTCGAAGCCTTCTCCAGCGCCCGCAATGCGGCCTGGAGGTGCGGTGAGTCGGTCGAGACCGTGGCGGGCGGGCCGCCACCGTGATCGTGGAACTCCCAACGGCATCCGGGAGGCGTGCGCTCCTCCAGCCAATCTTGGAACTGGCGCATGATCTTCGCGTGATTCTGCTCATCGACGAGACGGAAGCTCACCTTGGCGCCGGCGTGGGCGGGAATGACAGTCTTGGCGCCGGCGCCCTGGTAGCCGCCGAAAATCCCGTTGATGTCGCACGTCGGCCGGGCCCATTCGCGTTCAACTGAAGTGAAGCCTTCTTCGCCGACGTTCGCGTCCGGCTCCAGTCCGATCTTCGCCAGCGATTTCTTCGCATCCAGCGGCAGGGCGCGCCACTGCTCGCGCAGCGACGGCTCAATCTCATGAACGCCGTCATAGAAACCGGGAATCGTCACGCGGCGCTTCTCGTCCCAGAGTTGCGCCAGCACTTTCGTCAATTCGTTGATCGGGTTGGGGCAGCGCCCGCCCCACAGGCCGGAGTGCAGATCCTGGTTGGCGGCGTGCAGCACGACCTCGGTGTAGACCAGGCCGCGCATGCCGGAGGTGATCGCAGGCGTCTCGCGGTTGAGCATGCCCGTGTCGCTGACGAGGCAGACATCCGTCTTCGAGAGCTCCTCGGAGTGATCGCGCACGAACTTTTCGAGGTTCACGCTGCCGGACTCTTCCTCGCCCTCGATGAGAATCGTGAATCGCACCGGGATTTCACCCGCCGCGTTCTTCCACGCGCGAAGAGCCTCCAGGAACGTATGCACCTGTCCCTTGTCGTCCACCGCGCCGCGGGCAACGATGCGCTCGCCGGGGCCGTTGGGGTCGGCGGGCTTGATGACCGGCTGGAATGGCGGGCTCTCCCACAGGTCCAGCGGATCGGCGGGCTGCACGTCGTAGTGGCCGTAGAAAAGAACGTGCGGCCCGGTGTACTCCGGCGATCCGGGATGCTGCGCCCACACGATCGGGTTGCCGGGCCGACCGGGCTCGCCCGTCTCGCGAAGCTCCGCCGCGATGCCGACCTCGCGAAGCTGGGTCACGGCCCACTCCGCAGCGCGGCGCGTGTCCGCGGTGTAGGCGGGGTCGGTGCCCACGCTGGGAATGCTGAGCCACTCGATCAGACGCTCCAGAGCCGCCTTCTCACCGGATTCCAGCTTCGCAATCACCTGTTCAACTGACATCATGGTCACTCCTCGCTCCGCGTTGCGCGGACGAAGAGTTTACGCGATCCTTGGTCGGAACGACGGAGATGCTGAGATCAGCGGCTTCAGGCGCCAGATTCGGGTTCAGACGAGAAGGAGCAGCGTGATCGCCGTCAGGGCGGCGGCGAGGACCATCGCGGACGTCAGGGCGCCGGCGAGCATCGCCATGTGCAGGAATCGCTCGCGCCGTCGCCGCGACTCCGCGTGCGGGTCGCTGGTTGTGAGCATCAGCGTCGAGAGACGCTCGAAAGTCGAGTACCGCCCGGTCGGAGCTGTGCTGAAACCTTCCATCTCTGCGTACGATCTCGCCGGCCGGGCGTACAGATCGGCGCCGCAGGAAGGACACTCATAGACATGAACGCCCTGCTCACCCTGAAGCCGCGAGTCGGCGCGACCGCACGAGAGGCACATCCTCTTGTGAAGTCGATCCGGCGCCAGGCGACTGGTGCTGGGCATGGGTGGCATCATACCAACCGTCCCGCTGATTCCTCCATCCCAATTGAGTGAAAATCTCCGCCAGCGCAGAGCCCCCACGGATGAACGCAAACGAAATCATATTATGGGCCGATCACCTTGAGCGACTCGCCGCCCAGGCCGCGACGGACCGGCTCGACCGAGCTCCGGCGCCGCGGGGCTTCTTGGCGTGGCGGGGCGTCATTGAGAATGACGACTCCGCGCAGCGCTCCGGCGCCGAGCCCCGGCTCGATGAACTGCTGTGGTCCGCCGTCTGCCGACCGGAAGAGCTCGGGGCGAGCCTGGATCAGGCGCTCCCCGAACGCAGCGACCCCGGGCCGCTCTTTCCACAAAGCGCCAGCGCCGCCATCGAGGTGTGGACCGAGCGCGATCTCTGCGGCCTGCACGCGCTGGAGCGTCTGGCCCGCCAGCGCCGCCGCGATGACTGGTCGCGCCTGGTGCAGAATGTCGCCCGCTGGCACCTCGAACACACCCAGCCCGACAACGCCACCAACCGGCCGTGGGCCCTGCACGTCTTCCTGTTGTTGTCGCATGAGTCCGACCCGCCCGACCCCGAGCCGCGCCTCTACGCCGAAACACTGCTGCACAACTGCATGGTGATGCAAGGCAGGCCCGATCCGCTCGGCGCCCTCATCCTGATCGACGCGGCCGCAACGCTCCGCGAGGCGATCGGCGCACGATGAGCGCGTTCAAGCCCTGAAATTTTCGATGAATTGAGAGAGACCCTCGCCCCGGATCAGCCCGACGCGGGCCGCGGCTGCTCGGACGAAGACTGCGGCGCCGGCTCGGCCTCGCCGTGGCTGACGCGACGCTCGTTCTCCGACCATTGCTCCGGCTCACGCAGCGAAGGCTTGGCGCCGGACGAAGCGCCCTCGACCTGCTTCTTGTCGTCGCCGGCCGTTTCCACCTCGTCCTGGATGTCCTTGAGGCCCTTCTTGAACTCAACGATGCCCTTGCCCAGGCTGCGGCCCACCTCGGGCAGACGACGACCGAAGAGGAGCAGACCGATGGCGCCGATGATCAGCCATTCCCAGCCGCCGGGCATTCCGAACGCGAGCGTGGACATACGGTCTCCATCCTGAAAAGGGCGTGAAATCCGCCGGAGTCAACCTATTCAACCCGCCCCGGGGGACGGAGTCAAACAGGCGTCGCCGGAAGTCCGAATTCGGTATTCAGCCCACGCAACCGCCAAAAGTACGCGGCTGCACACCAGATCCCCACCACTCAGCACCCAGAACTCAGAACTCGGCACTCAGAACTCGGCACTCAGAACTCAGGTCTCAGAACTCAGAACTCGCGACTCAGCACCCAGAACTCGGTACTCGGTACTCGGAACTCGGTACTCGGAACTCAGTGCTCCCCGCCTACCGTTCCACAGCATCCACCACATTCCGCAGCAGCATCGCCACCGTCATCGGCCCCACGCCGCCGGGAACCGGACTCAGCCACCCCGCGATCTTGCGGACCTGATCGAAATCGACATCCCCCACCGTCCGCCGCGAGCCGTCCGGCTGGGCCACGCGCGAGGTGCCCACATCCACCACCACCGCGCCGGGCTTGACCATGTCGGCCGTGATGAGCCCCGGCACGCCCGCCGCGGCGACCAGCACATCCGCCTCGCGCGTCAGCGCCGGCAGGTTCTCCGTGTGCTTGTTGCACGAGATGACGGTCGCCTCATGGCGCATCAGCAGCACCGCGATGGGCTTGCCCACGATGTCCGAGGCCCCCACGATTACGCAGCGTCGCCCCTGCAGCTCGACGCCCGTCGACTCGATCATCGCCAGCACCGCCAGCGCCGTGCACGGCGCCAGCGACGACCGCCCGTAGACGATGTTGCCGATGTTCGCCGGGTTCACGCCCTCGACATCCTTCTCCGGCGTAATCAGGCACTGCACCGAGTACGAATCCACGCCATCCGGCAGCGGCAGATGCACCATGATCGCCGAGACGTCCTCATCCCGGCTCATCAGCAGCACGCGCCCGGCGATGTCGCGGTACTCGCTCGTCGGCGAGAGCCGGTGCAGGTGGTATTCGATGCCCAGCTTGGCGCAGGCGGCGCCCTGGTTCTCGGCGTAGACGGCGGCCGGCCCGTCGGGATCTGCCGCCAGCAGGGCGTCGAGCCGCACCGGGCGCCCCCGCTCAGTCAGTTTCGCCACGCGATCGGCGGTTTCCCGGCGCAGCTTCGCCGCCAGGGCCTTGCCGTCGATGAGGCGGGCGCCCGCGCCGGCGCCGGAGTTCGCATCCTGCGGTGTCATGCGCGAAGAATACAACGCCCGCATCGCCCTCGCCCGCCCCGATCAGCGGCGGCGTGTCACGGTACGATCATGCTTCGATGAGCCCGAAGAAGCGCATCACCGAGCTCCGCGCCCTCCTGCACCGGGCCAACCGCGCCTACTACGTCGACCACGATCCGATCATGTCGGACCCCGAGTTCGACCGCCTGCTCGCAGAGCTGGCCGAGCTGGAGGCGCAGCACCCCGAATTCGACGACCCCGACAGCCCGACGCGCCGCATCGGCGAGGAGCCCCTCAAGGGCTTCAAAACCGTCGAGCACGCCGTCCCCATGCTCAGCATCGACAACACCTACAGCGAGGAAGAAGTTCGCAAGTGGGTGCAGCGGGTGATGAAATCCCTCGGCGCCGAGCGCCAGGCGGCCGGCGAGCTCGAGGAAGGCGCCGGGAAGAAAAAGAAATCGAAAAAATCGGACGACGGGCCGCGGCTCTTCGAAGCGGTCGACCCCGGCGAGGTCGAGGTCGCCTTCGTCGTCGATCCGAAAATTGACGGCGTCGCACTCTCCCTCCGCTACGAGAAGGGGCGCCTCGCCCGCGCCCTTACCCGCGGCGACGGGCAGAAGGGCGACGATGTCACCGCCAATGTGCGCACCATCAACGCCGTCCCCCTCATCCTCGACGGCTCGCAGCGCACAATCCCCGATATCCTCGAAATCCGCGGCGAGGCGTACATCCCCATCGCCGAATTCGAGCGCATGAACGCCGAGCGCGAGAAGGAAGGCCTCGAACCCTTTATGAACCCGCGCAACGCCTGCTCCGGCGCCCTCAAACAGCTCGACCCTCGCAACGTCGCGAAACGAAAACTCGCCTTCGTCGCACACGGCCGCGGCAAGATCCGGCCGGAGAACTCCTTTTCCAACTATTCCGAACTGCTCGGAGCGCTGGGCGACTACGGCGTGCCGGTCAATGCCGGCTGGCGCCTGTGCGCCACCGTCGAGGGCGTCATCGAGACGATTCACGACTATGAGAAGGCGCGCCGCGATGCGCCTTACGCCGTGGACGGCATGGTGGCACGCGTCGACAGCTTCGCACAGCAGCGCGAGCTCGGCGCCACCTCGAAGTCGCCGCGCTGGTGCATCGCCTACAAGTACCCCGCCGAGCGCAAGACGACGAAGCTGGAGAAGGTCGAGTTCCAGGTGGGCAAGACCGGCAAGATCACGCCGCGGGCGGTGATGGCGCCCGTGCTGCTCGCGGGCACGACGGTGCAGCACGCCACGCTGCACAACTTCGGCGAGATCCGGCGCAAGGACATCCGCATCGGCGACACCGTCGTGGTTGAGAAGGCGGGCGAGATCATCCCGCAGGTGATCGAGCCGGTGCTGAGCGAGCGGCCGAAGAACGCGAAGAAGATCAGGGCGCCGCGGGAGTGCCCGGTCTGCGGCGGGCCGGTCGAGGTCGAACCGCCCAGCCTCGAAGAAGCCGGTGATTTCGAGTCAAGCGAAGAGACGGCGCGGCGCTGCGTAAACCCCGAGTGCCCGGCCCAGATCCGCGAGAAACTCATCTGGTTCGCCGCCCGCGGCCAGATGGACATCGAGGGCCTCGGCGAGAAGACGATCGACCAGATCCGCGAAGAGTCCGACATCCCGCTCGAACACTTCGCCGACATCTTCACACTCGCCGAGCATCGCGACAAACTGCTCGAGCTGGATCGCATGGGCGAGAAGAAGGTCGACAACCTGATCGCCGGCATCGAGAAGGCCCGCAGCGCCGGCCTGTCGCGCGTGCTCGCCGGTATGGGCATCCGCCACGTCGGCGCCACCACATCGCGCTCACTGGCGAAGCTCTACCCCGACATCGATGCGCTGCTGCAGGCCGACGAGCCCGCCCTGCGCCCCAAGACGCTGAAAAAAGACGAGGCCCGCGCCCTCGGCCTGCCTGAAGACCCCAAGCAGCGCCCCTCCACCAACCTCGGACGCGACACCGCCCCCGTCGTCCACGACTACCTGCACAGCAAGGTGGCGAGGAAAACGTTCGATGCGCTGCGCAAGGCGGGCGTCGACCTCACCTCGCACGAATACAAACAGGCCTCGAAGGGCGCCGCCGTAGATACGCCTTTCTCAGGCAAAACCGTCGTCCTCACCGGAAGCCTCGAAAACTACACCCGCGAGGAGCTCACCGACCTCCTCACCGCCCTCGGCGCCAGGGTCTCCTCCTCGGTCTCGAAAAAGACAGACCTGGTCATCGCCGGTGAAAGCCCCGGTTCCAAGCTCGACAAGGCCGAGGAGCTGGGCGTGGAAGTCTGGGACGAGGCCGCCCTGCTCAAACAGCTCCCCAAAGAGGCCCGGGCCTGAACCCCGGCTCCCTATCCAGCCGATAGACGCAACAGCAATGCAGAACATCGAGTTCAAATGCGAGCTGCGCGATCGTGAACTGGCCGACGCCGTCTGCCGTCGCCTCGGCGCCGTCCATGTGGCCACGCTGGAGCAGACCGACACCTATTTCCGCATCCCCGACGGGCGCCTGAAGCGGCGCGAGTGCGTCGGCGAGCCGACGGAATGGATCTTCTACAGCCGCGAGGACATGTCGCGCCCGCGCGTCAGCCGCTTCACCCTCTACAGCGACGACGAAGCCCGCGAACGCTTCGGCGAGCGCCCGCTGCCGGTGTGGGTCGTGGTGAGCAAGACGCGCGACCTGTGGCTCAAGGGCGCCGTGCGCATCCACCTCGACCGCGTCGACGGCCTCGGCGAGTTCTTCGAGCTCGAAGCGATGGTGAGCAAGAAGCACAACGCCGGGCGCTGCCAGAAGTCCATCGATGAATTGCGCGCCGCCTTCGGCCCCGCGCTCGGCGAGCCCATCTCGCGCAGCTACAGCGATCTCATCGCCGCTGAATCCGTGTAACTGTTCCGGCATTGCGCTGCAGCCCGCGCACAATCATCGCTCACGGCGCCACGACCACTCCATGCGGGCTCCTGCCTGTCGTGATATTGACGCCCGTATACACCAGCCGTTCGCGATCGATTCGCCACATCTGCACTTCGCTGTTGCCCAGGTCTGTCACGAAGAGCGTGCGCCCCGCCGGGTCGAACGCCAGCGCAGAGGCCAGCGAACCGGCCCGTTTTTCATCGAGCCCCGTCAGCCCGCCGCGGGCCCGGTCGAATCCGAGCAGCGTGAGCCGCCCACCTTCGCGCTCGGCGCCGGGGCGTCCCACATCGTCGGCGCGACGCGAGGCGATGACCAGACGCCGTCCGTCCGGGCTGATCGCGATCGCATCCGGCGCCAGTGGCAGCGTCATGCGATCGGCGCGGTCGTGGCCCAGATCGCCACCGAGATCGATCGTGTCCGACACGCGAATCACCGTGATCGATCCGCCCCCCTGATAGACGCGAACGCCTTCATCTGCATCACTCCAGCGCCTGTCGGCGGTGATGAAGAAGCGCCCGTCAGGCGACCACATACCCTGAACCGGACGCCGCCCGGTCGGCGTAGCGCGGCCCCAGGGGCGGACCGTGTAGGCGCCGCTGCGTTCCTGAAACTCGAGGAAAGCCGCCTGGTTGCGCCCCGGCAGCGTCAGCCCGATGAAATAGCCTCCCGGATGCCATGCGATGGACGAGGGCGCCGCATCATCCCCCAGCGACCACCCGAGGGGCCACGACTCCAGCACGCGCACGCCTTCGGCTGAAACCTCTAGCAGCCGCAGCGATGCATCCTCGGCGCTCAACGCCGCGGCGAGCCGCCCCTCGGGGTGAAACGCCACGCTCACCGGAGTTCCTCCCACCTCCACCGCGCCCACAATGCGGGCGGCGGGACCCTGCAGATCGACCAGCGTCACACCTTCGTCGCCGGCGACCAACGCGAAGCGTCCATTCGGCGACAGCGCCACCGCGCCCTGGGCCCGCAGCGCCGAGTTGGAGACCGTGACCTGCTGGTAATTCACCAGGGCAGCTTCGTCCGCCGGATCGGGCAGCGGCAGATCGAAGATCGTGAGGCCGCCGACGTCGTGGCGCTCGACTTCGCCCCCCGACAGACCCACGAACGCCTCGGGCGATGTCGTCGGGTCTTCGAGCGTAATGAGCAGACGGCCCTGTTGGGGGGTTGTGCTCGGCGCAGCGCATCCGGACAACGCCGCGGCGGCGAAGCAGAGCAGCGGACCGAGCGCGAGGCGCGACTGTCCCCGGGTTGTGTTGTGCTTGCGTGTCATGGCGCCATCGTACCGCACTCGCGCCGGAGCGCGTTGACGACCGGCGCCCGATCAGGGCCGGGACACGATGGCGTCCAGATCCAGTGCGGCGCCGCCCATCTCCACCGGCCCGGCGCCGGGACGATGGCGCCGGAGCAGCTCGACCAGCTCCGCCATGTCGGCGGGCGCCGGCGCGGTGAATGTCATGCGCTCGCCTGAGATCGGATGGGTGAAGCGAATCAGCGCGGCATGCAGCGCCTGGCGCGCCATGAGCGACTGCTCTCCGGCCGGCGCTTTCTCCCCGGTGATGGCCGAGCGCTCCAGCCGACGCCCGCCATACATTTCATCGCCGACGATGGACCAGCCCAGGTGGCTCAGGTGGACACGGATCTGGTGGGTGCGCCCGGTCTTGAGGTCCAGCTCCAGCAAGGCGTAGCCGTCGTACTGCTCGCGGACGCGGTAGATCGTCACCGAGGGCTTGCCCAGCTCGTCGTGGCGAACGACGTACTTCTCGCGCATCCCTTTGGCCGTACTGGGGTGCGGCCCGAGGGGCAGCTCGATCACATCCGCCTGCGGCTCGACGACGCCGTGCACAACCGCGACATACCGCTTGTCCACCGTGCGATGCTCGAACTGGCGCCCGAGCTTCCAGTGGGCCTCATCGCTCTTGGCGAAGACGATCACGCCGCTGGTGTGCCGATCGAGTCGGTGGACCACACCGGGACGGGCGAACTCGGTCCCCACGGTTGAAAGGGCGCCGCCGGTGGCGGAAGCGTTCTGAAAGTGCCACGCCAGCGCGTTGATCATCGTCCCGGAGAGATGGCTGCGGGCCGGATGCACGATGATGTCCGGCTGCTTGTTGAGCACGATCAGGTGCTCGTCTTCAAAGAGGATTTCAAGCGGGATCCGCTCGGGCTGGATTTCCGTGGGAGGCGGAGGCGGCACCACCACCTCGATCACATCACCAAGCCGCAGCGTGGTGGACGGCTTGGGCGTGCGCCCGTTCACCGTGACGCCCTCGTGCTCGATGAGCTTCTGGAGCTGTGTGCGGCTCATGAAGGAGATGCGGTCGCCGAGATATTTGTCGAGCCGCTTGCGCAGATCGCGCGAGAGGACGAAGCGCACCCGGCGCAGGCCGTCATCATCGCCGGACGCATCCTCGACGTCCGCCGCGGCGCGAATGGCGTCCGCATCCACCCTGCCGCCCGGGAGGATGAGATCGCGGCCCGGCGGCCGCTGATCGGGACCTGGTTGTTCGGAGGCAGAGGCGCCCTCTGTCGCGGTCATTCCGGTTCGGGCTGCGAGTCGTCGGGCGTCTCGTCGGGAACCTCGGGCAGCGGAATATTGATGACCTCGGCGTCGTCGTCGAATGTGGGAAGCGGAATATTCACATCCGGCGCCGGAGACATATCAAAGGCGGCGGCGATGTCATCGACGCTGAGCAGGGGCGGCTGCGAAACCACCTCATCGAAGCGGTCGAGACGCTGCCGGGTCCAGCGTGCGAGTTCGCCGAAACCCTTCTCCTCCGACGCGTCAACCGTGCGCTGGAGCAGCTCCCGGGCCCGATCGTGATCGCCGAGGCTCATCGCCACGGAGGCAAGTCCAGAGAGCGCCGAAAGGTAGTGATGGGTCATCTCGTCGCGGTTCTGCGTCCGTCCCAGCACATCCTGGAACAGCTCCTCCGCCTGGCTCAGATAGCTGCGGCGTTGAGGCTCATCAACCAGGTCGTCGGCTTCACCGGGCACGCCGCCGGGAACAAGCCCGCGTCGAGCGGATTCCAAGTAGACCTCGGCCGCCTTCAGTGTGGCCAATTCATAGATCGAGCCGCGGCCGCGCCATTCCTGGGCGACTGAAAGCAGACCGTCCGGGTTCGAGGCCTCGACGGCGGCGTCCAGATCGAGGAACGCACGGTTGAGAAGCGTCGTCTGGTGGTTGCCCCACCAGCGCCACCCCATCCACGCCAGTGCGACGACCAGCACGCCCAGAAGGATCACAGAGCCCCACCGGTTCAGCCATTCGATGAACTCGGTGTTGTAGCGCGATTCCTGGAGGCCGGCGCCCTCTGTTATTTGTCGTTCGCGATCGTCCATCTGAGCGGTCTTCCTGCATTGAGAAGTACATGTCGCCCGGCCTCACGGGGGCGCGAGAACGCCCGGCGCCGCGGCCGCGACGGAACACGCAAGGGTAGGAGCCTCGCCCCATCCCCGCAAACCGCCGACGCCCGGAGAAATCGGCAGCCCCGGGGCGCCCCGGGGTTGTGGTCCAGGCAGCGTTATTCAGAGGTCGTGTGGCCCGTTGCCGGTCCGTGGCCGGTGGGCTGGGGTCATGCGCGCCGGCGACGGGTCGCCAGCAGGCCGGAGAGTCCGAACAGTGCGAGGGCGCCGGGAGCGGGCTGGGGCTGGGGCCGATGCCAACCCGCATGAACGCTGTCTGTCCGCATGCAGCGATCAACCCGCATCGTGTCGCAAAGCAGTGGCCTTCCCACTGCTTGCGATCAATCGCTCATCGAAAGCCCACGGGCCCGGCCACCCCAGACCCGCCGCCGGCGCCAGCCGCTCGCGTACGGCGCCGATCAGCTCCTGCAACCCGTCGCCCGTCGCCGCGGCGGTGGCGATCTCCGCGCCGGGCGTCTCGCCGAGATCGGCGCGCGTGCCGATCCGCATCAGCTCCTGACCCGGCCTCGCGCCGACCTCGACAGGCTCGACACCGCCCTCGGTTGCGTCCACGCAGATGATCAGCAGATCAGCCGAGGCGGCGACCTCGCGAGCGAGCGCCGCGGCCTCGCGTTCGATGGCGTCGGATGATTCCCTCGCTTGCGCTTCGGGCTCGTTGGCGGGCGTCGGCCGGATTCCCGGCGTGTCGATCCAGCGCACCGCCAGCCCGTCAAGCTCCAGCGTCACGCCGACATGATCCCTCGTCGCGCCCGGCTCGTCGACGACGATCGAGACGCTCCGCCTCGCCAGCGCGTTCACCAGCGTGCTCTTGCCGACGTTTGGTCGCCCCACCGCGACGACGGTCGGCGGCGTGATGAGCCGGTTCAAAATCGACGAAACCCGGCGCACCTCGTTGGGGTGGGGCTCGGCGCCGTTCCAGGCACGCCAGCGTCGCGGTTGGTCAAGCAGCAGGTCGATCGCCAGCGGGCTGCGGGCCCGGGCCAGGGCGTCGAGCATCATCGCTTCGATGTCGTCCTCCGCCTCGGGCCAGCGCGATCGCAGCGCAGCGCGCTCCGCGCTTCCAACTTCGACGCCCGCATCCGCAAGGCGGTTCATCAGCGCGAACGTCGTCGCCCGCCCGCCGTGCGGCGTGATCTGCGCGCACGACTCGCTCCAGCGGATGACAAGCCCGGTGTCCACGCCGCACAGATCGCGCAGCGCCACAGCGCCGACTTCCAACGGCTCAAGACCGACGCTGCGCAGACCGCGCTCAACATCGCCGATGAGTTGGATGATTGCGACCGCGCCGACGCCGCCCGGCGTCATCAGCTCGCAAATGCAGGCGGAGGCGCTCACTCGTCGTCCTGGCCATCGCCCGGAACCATGGTTCGCGATGCGGCCAGCGCCACGCCGCGGAGCACAAGGTCATCCACGATGTGCTCGATGAGCTCATCGCCCTCGAAGAGCAGCCGGGCGTCGCCTCCGGTGGCGATGACCTGGGGATAAGCTCCATAGTGCTCCGCGTAGCGCTCGGCGAGTGCGCGAACCATGCCGCGGGCGCCGTAAAAGACGCCGTTGAGCATCGCCTGCGTGGTGTTCCGACCGTACGCATCATTCTCATCGGGCCGGACAGGCTCGAGCTCCGGAAGCTGAGCAGCGCCCTGGTGCAGACTTCTCAGCATCATCTTCACGCCCGGGCCGATGGCGCCTCCGTGAAAGACGCCGACGCCGTCCACAAAATCGACCGTGATCGCCGTCCCCGCATCGACGACCACGCACGCCTGGCCCGCGTGGTTGAAGGCCGCAAAGGCCGCGAGCAGGCGATCCTGCCCGGTGGCGCTCACATCGTCCACCGTGTGATCCATCGGAATGGGCACTTCGGGGCCGATGCGGTAGATCCGCTCCTTCGTCGCCTTGCCCAGCTCCTCCGCGAGACGATCCGCCTGGGGCGGGTTCACAGACGCCATCACCAGCGCGCTGCGGTCCAGCTCCTCGATCTCATCCCACGCGGCGCCGATCGCCTGCACAAGGGCGGCGATCGAATCGTTCGGAAGCGCCCGGCTCCACGCCGGCTTGCCCCCCTCAAAGAGGCCGAAGCTCGTCCGCGTGTTGCCGACGTTGATGGCGATGATGTGCAGGCCCTGTTCGCTCATATCGCCTCAGTGTACGCCTGATTCCGAGCGGTCGCGATCGATCGCGCGGAGCAGTGTGGCCATCAGTTTCCGGCACGCCGGCCCCGGGCGCCCCGCGTGCTCACCCCGCCCCACCGGGCGCCCGTCGAGATGCGTCACCGCCGCCACCAGCGTCGTCGTCCCCGCCAGCATCACCTCGTCCGCCTGGCGCAGCTCTTCCTCACGGACCGGACGCTCCTCGATGGTCGGATCCTCCTCCAGCAGCAGCCCGCGCGTCACACCCGCCAGGATCGACGCCGAGTCCAGCGCCGGCGTCGCGACGGCGCCGTCCTTTGCGATGAAAACATTCGCGGCCACGCTCTCCGCGACCAGTTCATCGCGCACCATGATCGCGTCCTCGGCGCCGGCCTCGTCCGCCTCGATCGCCGCCAGCACGCCGCCCATCAGCGAGACGCCCTTGATCATCCCGCGCCGCCAGCGCAGATCGGGAGCGATCACCGCCGTGCGCTCCCCCGGCGCCATCGCCGGTTCGATCCGCGGCAAGGGGGCGGCGTATCCGAAAATGGTGGGCTTCATGTTGGAATCGCGCCCGGGAATCCGCACGCGCACCGGCTCTCCCGACGCCGGAGCGCCGCGGGTCGCCTGCCAGTAGATGAATGCGTTCTTCAGCTCGTTCGCATCAAGCAGCTCGCGCGTCATGGCGGGAAGCGCACCGGGATCAAAACCCTCGATCCTGGCGGCGGCCAGCCCTTCGCGCATGCGGCGCACGTGCGCCTCGATCGCAATGACATGACCATCCGTCGCGCGAAGCCCCTCGTACACGCCGTCGCCGAAGATGAAGCCGCGGTCAAAGACGCTGACGCGGGCCTGGTCGCCGGGAACAAGTGAGCCGTTGAGGTGAACAATCATGGGCAGTATCGGCGCCGGGGTGAACGGGTGTCTGAAGCGATGTCCGCAAGCCGGGCATGTCTTTGTCGCGATGCCGGGCTCACGCCTTCTCGTTTCCAAGCGACGCCAGCGTCTCTCCCTCCATGCACGACATCCGCTCTCCCCAGACCTGTTCGATCGCCTTCCACGCATCGTCGTCTGTGGTCGATCCGCTCAGCTCCCGGGCCGCGTTGAGTATCTCCGCGATGGTGATCGACTCCGCCGGACGGGCCAGCGCCAGCCCCGTGCGCTCGCGGCCGTGCTCGACCCGCAGGAGCAGGCCGTGCTCTGCGAGCAACCCGGCCATGCGATCGACGGCCTCTTCCGGCAGACCCAGCGAGCGGGCGATGTCCTCGGTGGTCGCGACCTCCCCTTGGTTGAACCGGTCGGCCACCGCCCGCATGTAAACGACGAGCGCGGCCGGATCCATGAACGAGGCGCCGCGGCGTTTCTCGCGAGGCAGGCCGCTGTCCTCTCGCGTATAGAGCATCTGCAGCGCGTACGCCAGCTCCAGGCCGAACAGAATCACCAGCCACGTCACATACACCCACAACAGGAAGACCGGGATGAGCCCCAGCGATCCGTACAGCGTGGCGTACCCAGTCGAAAAGGCCAGGTACTGTCCGAACGCCCACTTGCCCAGCTCCCACAGCCCCGCTGCGACGAACGCGCCCGCCATCGCCGGCCGCTTGTGAACCCGCGTGTTCGGCATCACCGTGTACGCCAGCGCAATCAGCAGCCAGCTGATCACGAACGTCACCACCACGCTCACAAGGCGCATGCTCGCCGCGCCCTCGAAGGCGGTGCTCAGCCGTTCACCCACGAAGAAGCTGGTGATGATCCCGATCGGCGCCAACGTCAGCAGAGCCCAGTAGTTCGTCAGTCGCGAGATCATCCGCCGGCCGTGCGGCGCCCTGTAGATGATGTTGAACGCCCGCTCGATCTCGATGATCAGCGAGAGGGCCGCGTAGATCAGCACCAACGCCCCCGCCGCGCCGATGGCGGCGAAATTCAACTTCGCCACACGATCCACCAGCGCCTCGATCCACGCCGCGACGGACGCCGGCGTTTCATCCGGGTCGATACCCGCCACCGGGTCCAGCGCTTCGTCCTCGTCGCCCCTCGGAAGCTCCGACTCATCGAACGCAATGTCGTACAGACCCATGTAATCGAGAATGCGCTCCGTCGGCCCTTCGATTGCGCCCGGGCCGTAAAACGTCCCAAGCGCCACCATCACGATCACCAGCACCGGGATCAGGCTGAAAATGGTTCGATACGCCAGCGCCGCGGCCATCTGCGGCGCCCGGTCCTCGCGCAGACCGACCGCCGCGATGCGAACAAAGCGAATGAACGTCCGCACCGTGAGCTGCCAGCGGTTCAGCTCCTCCTCCGGCTGCGTGATTACGCGGCGCACAAACTGCACAAGCTCGCGCACGCGCTGCCTCACAACCGAACCTTTCGTTGGAGCGAAGACCCGATGCGAGCATTGCGCCCGCGCAGTCCATCGCGATACGGAGGCGTCCTGAGACGCGCTCGCTGGATCCGAGGCTTCGAAGACTCAGCCTCGGCGTCTGTGTTTCGCATCTCAGATGCATCGGCGCAGGCGGAGGCGCACCGCTTCGCAACGTCCGACCAAAGCGCCTCTTCAATCCGAAACGCCGTTTCAAACCCATGGACCGCTTCATATCGATAGACCGCTTCGAAGAGACGCCGAGGCTGAGTCTTCGAAGCCTCGGAGACCGCGCGCAGGCGCGAGCAGCCCGAGGACACGCTCCCCGACCGTCCCAGCCGGCCTCGTGAGACGCCCGTCTGCATCTCGCCCCGGTTGTCGCTCCGTGCCGTCATCCTGCCGGATCTCTCTTTCTGCGTGATTGCCCCTCCCCTTTCTCATCGTCACGCAGTTCGGTTTTCCCCACTTTGCGGGCCGCCTGATCGACGGTCTTGCGCAATCGCGACACCTCATCCCGCGTCAACTCGCGCCACTCGCCCACACGCAGCCCCGTCAGACGCACCGGGCCCATCCCCACGCGGATCAGCTTCCGCACCGGGTGGCCGACCGAGGCGAACATGCGGCGCACCTGGCGGTTGCGGCCTTCCTCGAGCTTCAGCTCCAGCACCGTCCGCTCGGCGTCGCGCTTGACGATGCTGATCCCCACGTGGGCCGTCCGTTTGGCCCCGATCTTCTTCCGCCCCGCCTGCCGCGCCGCCTTCCGCTCGGCGAGGTAGACGCCCTCCTCGAGTTTCGAGAGATCCTCATCCGCCACCCGGCCTCGGACGGTGGCGCGGTAGAGCTTGTGAACCCCGTAGCGCGGATGGGTGAGCAGGTTGGCCATCTCGCCGTCGTTGGTGAGGAGGATGAGGCCGACCGTGTCGTAGTCCAGCCGCCCCACCGGGAAGAGCCGCACGCCGCCGGGAAAGCGGACCAGATCGGCCACCGTCCGCCGGCCCGAGGGATCGGAGGCGGCGCTGAGTGTGTTCTTGGGCTTGTAGAGCATGACGTAGATGAGCCGACGCCCCCCCGCCTTCTTGGCGGGCCGGGCGATGACGCGCCCGTCGACGGCGATCTCGTCCTCGACGGGATCGACCCAGGCCGGCAGCTCCGTCACCAGCCGCCCGTTGACAGTGACCAGCCCCTCCTCGATCAGCTCCTCACACCTCCGACGTGAGGCGATTCCGGCGTCGGCGAGCGCCTTCTGAAGGCGGATGCCGCGCGAGGCGTCGCGGAGGGGGTCGGACTCATGAGATGGCGAATCACCCTGCGGCATGTGGGCATGGTACGGGAGGGGGAGGGTGGATGCGGGAAAGTGGGAATCGACGGCGCCTGTTTGCGCGAACATGCTGAGCTGTTGACCTGCCCCGGATACCCCGGGCCAAAGAGCAGGCAAAGAAGAACACCGCCACGACGAAGCCCGGTCATACGCCGAGCGTGTTCCGTGAACAGGGAGGATGCTCTTGCTGCAAAAAAGAACGCGGCCCGACTTTCGCCGGGCCGCGTGGATCGCTACATACTCTGCTTACAAGACGATGCTTCGCATCTCAACGACGGCGACGAACGCCCGCGAGACCGGCGAGGCCGAAGAGGGCCAGGGCGCCGGGCGTCGGAACGATGATGCTGAAGTTGTCGTAATCGATGAAGGAGCCGGGAGCAAAGCTGAAGAAGTTGTCGGCGAACAGGATGGCCTGATCGACGGACGTACCGCCAAAGACGCTGCCGGTGTAGATGAGGGCGTTGTCGTAGTAATAGTCGATGGCGTCGTTCGCGGGGTCGAAGTCAACCTTCAGGTTCTTGTACTCACCCGGCGTCCAGCTTACTCCAGTGTCGACGAACTGGAGTCCAAGACCGATGTCGTCGAGAACAAAGATGCCCCCCTCGAAGTTCAGGACGACCCGCCAGCTCGTTAAGCCATCGGTAGGAGTCTGGCCGACGATGTTGGCGTCGGCGCCATCGAGGTCGCTGTGGAAAATGTCGACAGAAGTGATCGAGCGCTTGTTTTGCGCGGTCTGACCAAAGTTCGGCGAGAAAGCGCCGTTGAAGCTGCCACCGGCGCCGGGTCCCTCGGTGATTCGCAGATGCTGGGCGCCGCTCGCGGGATTCGCGGTGGAGATGACAGGCGCATTCATGTTGGCCGTGAATGTCGTCCAACCGTTCTGTCCACTGATCGGACCGGAAACGAAATCGGGCGCCTCGAAGCCCGTGCCCGCGTCCAGCGTGCGCAGCCCGACCTGGTCGGTGCTGAACATGTAGGGGCTCGGCGTGAGGTCCGTGACCCTCGTGTCCGCCATGGCCGTCGCGGCCAGCATGGGGACTGTCAAAAGTGCAATAACGTGTTTCACATTCATCCTCCTGTAATTGCGGGAACCGGCCGACACGCTCGTACGCCTCACGTGCAACCGCCCACTACGAAACCAACACGGAAACGACCACACGATGGTCGATTCCACCTCCTGTGTTTGCGGGACCCGACCGGCACGCTCGTACGCCTCACGTGCGACCGCCCACTACTCTGAATCAACAGTGAAACGACCACACGATGGCCGATTCCACATCAAGACTGATTGTGAGACCTGTATCCCTTGGCTGTCTCTATCAGGCGCGACCCTCCCAGATCGCCGTCCCGATCACAGTGAACCGTTCAAATCATTGAACCGAGCACTGAACGCCAAGTAAGAGTGACGTGTTTCATCCTTTCGTTGTAAGACCCGAAATACGAGCGTGAACGTATCACGATCTTCAAAAACAGAGTCTGCAAGAAAATAACGGAGACGTCTCATTCCCGAAACCGTTCCGTAACACGAATCTAGGAAACAGTACCACGAAGTGTTCGTTTGCGAGAACGAAAAATCTGAAAATCTCGCTCCTCCGCATCCACAGCGGCCAGAGTGGCAGCCTGAATGTCGCCCTGCAACAGCTTTGACAGGAATCTGTTAGCGCTTCTTCCCCGCCGCTTCATGCTTACAAATACCGAAAAAATACCCCGAGTCACCTCTCGCGTGCATCCCATGTTCCGCCCCGGCTGCATCCCTGACCAATCTCCGGCTTCTCACTTGTCCGATAGGAGTCCTGACATTCGCGAGCAACAGGAGGCCTCATGGGCAGCACGATCGAGAAAAAACCCACCGGGGCGGATCTGGACATCGGGGACGATGTATTCCTCTCCCCCCGCGTCGTCGATGAGGGCGTCTTCACCCAGTACGCCGGCGCCCTGCGCGAGCTGATCAACCGGGCCTCCGCCGCGGCGGAGCAGGCGAAGCAGGCCTCCGAGGCCGGAAAGCCGCTGCCCGCCCTCGTCTCCGCCCTGCGAAAGGATCTGGACGCCGCTTCGGCCCTTCTCTCCGCCGCAGAGGAGAAAGCGTCCGAGGCCCGCGCCCTGTGTGAGAAGGCTTCCGACCACTCCCTGCTCATCCAGCGGTTCGAGGAGGACGCCGCCCGCCTGATCGGCGAGGAAGAGGATCGGCTCCGGGCCATGCTGGCGGCGACGGCCGAGCTCGCCGAGCAGCAGGCGGCCCAGGTGAAATCGCGCCTCGACCAGTGGCTCCGCTCCCGACGCGACCAGGCCGATGCGCTCCGCACGCTCGCCGACACGATCATCACCGAGGCCCAGTCGCGTCTCGAAGGCATGCGCGGCGCCGTGGACACCACCGTCGCCCAGGCCGACGAGCGGCTCGCCGCCCTCGACGAGACGCTGGGCTCGCTCTCGCTTGCGGTGCAGGGCAAGCTCGACGAGCTCGAAGACCGCAGCCGCGAGGCCCTCGATGAAGCCGTCGCCTCGTGGGAGCAGCGGGCCGAGGTCGCGAGGCGCCGGTTGAACGAAGAGATCGGCCCCGATGTGCAGACGATCGAACGCGTCTGCGAGCAGGCGGGCGCCGCGGCGGAGAAGGCCGAGCGCGCCGGCGCCGAGGCCGAGGTCGCGCGCGAGCGATTCGATGCGATCCACCGCCAGGCCGACGAGGCCCGTCGTCTCCTGAGCCAGGAACTGCTCGACGGCGCCGAGGCGATCGACTCGCTCGCCGATCGCAAAACCGAGATCGAGAAACAGTCCCGCGAGGCGATGAAGCTCGTCAAAGCCGCGGAGAAGACACTGACGCAGCGCGTCGAAGAGGCGCGTTCCTGTTTCGAAGCGCCGGCGGCGGAACTTCGCGCCCTTGCAGAGTCCATCGCCGGTGATGCGAACGTGCACATCGAAAGGCTGCGCCGGGAGCGCGAGGCGAGCGAAGCCGCGGCAGTGCGCCAGGAAGAGACCGCGCGCCGGCTTGAAGCCGCGCTCGAACAGCTTGAGCCCTGGCGCTCGGTGTTGCTGACGGACCAGGCCGAGGACGAACTGCCGCCGAAGCTGGCCGAAATTCTGAACCGGGCCCAGCGTGAACTCAGCCGCCCGCTGCGCGAGTTGGGCGCGATGATCCAGACCTTCGCGCTGCCGGAGCAGCAGGATGCGCCGAAACCCGATCGCGCTGTGGACGGCGGCACTGCGAAGAAAAGCGTGAAGAGAACCACAACTGCGAAGCCGACACGAACCGCGAAAAAGACAAGCTCGAAGCGATCAGGCGGACGCTGATCCGTCTTCGTTCGGCGTCGCCGCTTCGTCGTCCGCATCCTGCTCGCGTAACCCGATCACGATCTCGCCCCCCTGCTCTTCCTGCTTCACACGCACCTCGCGCCGGCGCACCAGCTCGAGGATCGCGAGGAACAGGCCGATCATCTCCACGCGCGTGCGCCCTGTGAAGACATCGCGGAACGGGATCTCGGGCGCTGCGCCGGTGCGCAGGCGATCGAGCACATCCTCCATGTGCAGCTCGAGCGGCACATCCTCTTCGCCGGTCTCGACGCGGTGGTCGCCCAGCGTGTCGAAGTTCACCTGCTCGACGATGCGCCCGAAGGCCTCGACCAGGTCATAGAGCTCCAGATCCTCCAGCTCCATCTCCGCCCGGTGCTCGGACGCGGCGTCGAGCGCGGCGGCGTCGAACGCAAGACCCGCAGCGCCGTAGCGCCGGCTCCACTCATCGCGCATTCGCTCCAGCGTCTCCGCGGCGTCGCGCGAACGCTTGTATTCCAAGAGTTGCTGCACAAGCTCGGCGCGGGGGTCGAGGTCATACTCGTCCGATCCGCCCGTGCCTTCATCTTCGCCTTCTTCACCCTCGGCGCGCCGCCGGGGCGCCAGCAGGCGCGACTTGATCTCCATCAGCGTCGCCGCCATCACCAGGAACTCGCCCGCCAGCTCGATGTCGATCCGCTCGATCTCGCGCAGGTGCTCCATGTACTGGTCGGCGACCGTCGAGATGGGGATGTCGGTGATGTCAACCTCGGCCCTGCGGATCAGGTGCAGCAGCAGGTCCAGCGGACCCTCGAAATTGTCGAGCCGGACTGTGTATTCTTGGCTGACCATAAGAAATGCCGGGGGGAGCGCCGGATCGGTCCGAGGGTCGATCCGGGTGATGAGAGGGCCAAATCGTGTGCGGCGGGGGCGTTTCGGGGAGTGTACCCTTTCCACATTCGGCGACTGCCACGAATCGGCCGCGTCGATCCCAACGCCGCCACGCCACGAGGTTTCGAATGCCCCCCGGTACAACGCCCGCACGCCGCCCCGTCATGACCGAAACCGTTCAGGACGACATGCTCGATTTCGCCCGCCGCGCCCTCCGGGCCGAGGCGGACGCCATTTTGCGCATGGCCGACGCCATCGGACCCGAGTTCGAGGAGGCAGTCGGCCTGATTGTCAAGACCGCCGACACCGGCGGCTCGGTGGTGGTCGCGGGCATGGGCAAGTCAGGGCTGATCGGGCAGAAGATCTCCGCCACGCTCGCCAGCCTGGGCGTCCCCTCGCACTGGGTGCATCCCGCCGACGCCGCCCACGGCGACCTGGGCCGGGTCCGCGCCGGCGACTGCCTGCTCGCCCTCAGCTATTCCGGAACCACCGAAGAAGTGGTCGCCTTCGCGGCGATCCTGCGCCAGGACGGTGTGCCGGTCATCACCATCACCAGTGGGCGGGGCGGTTCGCCCCTTGAGCGGCTGGCGACCATCAGCCTGGGCGTCGGCGTCGTTGAAGAGGCCTGCCCGCTCAGCCTGGCGCCGACCAGCTCGACGACCGCCACGCTCGCCCTCGGCGACGCCCTGGCGCTCGCCGCCAGCCGCAAGCGGTCTTTCAGCCCGGACGATTTCGCCAGGCGTCACCCCGGCGGCCTTCTGGGTGGTCTGCTCCGTCCGGTGACCGAAATCCTCCGCTTCACAGCGGGCGCCAACCTGCCTGTGGTGCCCGAGAGCCTCAGCGTGGCCGAAGCCCTGCGGCAGGCAAGTGAAATCGGCCGTCGCCCCGGCGCCCTGGTGGTGGTGGATGGAGAGGGCGCCCTCGCCGGCATCTTCACCGACAGCGACCTGCGCCGACTGGTTCTGCGCGATGCGTCCGAACTGGCCCGCCCCATCGCCGAGGTGATGACGCGTTCGCCCCGCGCCCTCTCCCACACCGCGCTGGTGCGCGACGCCGTGCATATGGTCCGCGAGCACCGACAGGACGAAATCCCGGTGATTGATGAGCGGCGTCGCCCCGTCGGCATTCTCGATGTGCAGGACCTGATCGCGATGAAGGTCGTGCGCGACTGATACGGAACATGATCGACCGCATGCCCAGCACAGCCGCAATGACACACCCAAGGAGCGAGACGAAGTGAACGCCCGACGGACCGGACTCGTTCTCGTGATTTTCGCTGCGCTGGTGGCGGCGGGTCTTGTCGGCTGGTCGATCGTCAGCGGCCTGAACGCCGCTCCCGGCACGATTGTCGAGTCCGAAGAGATGGGCCCGGCGCCGACGAACACGGATGAAGCGACCTTCGTCGGGCGTCCCAGCGAAGTGCAGGACATCGTGATGGAGGCCCGCGAAGGCGCGATCGTGGGCATGGATCGGAACAACCCCGAGCGCATTGCCTACAAACTCTTCTATGACACGCTCGATCCGCAGCCGGGTGGCCGGTTCCGCATGGAGCGGCCCCGCGCGTGGATCTTCCTCACGAACGGCATGCTGCACATCAGCTCCGAGGCGGGCGCCTTCCTGCATCCGCCCGAGAGCCGCGAGCCGCAGGCGGGCCGCTTCACCGGCGGCGTGCTCATCCAGTACTACGACCAGGACGCCGCCGACCGGGCTCTGACCGCCTCCGAAGCCGGCGAACGCTCCGACGCCGAGCGCATCCTGCGCTCGGTCGAGCCGATGGCCACCATCAACACCGCCACGCTGCACTTTGACATGATCATCGGCGAGCTCAACGCGCCCGAGCGTGTGCTCATTGAAGGTCCCGAATTCAGGGCCGGATTCGATGGTCTCAAGCTGAACATCGATGAGCCCGCTCGGCGCCTGGCCTTCCTGCGCACCGAGCGCGACGGCTGGATTCACTGGACGCCCGCCGGTTCAGACGACACGACCGGCGCCTCCCCTCGCGCCGACGGCGCCGGTGAAGGCGCCCCAGCGTCAGAGCGGGCGCAAACGCCCGCCACGCGCGAGCACTGGTACCGCGCCGAGATGCGTCGGGAGGTTTCACTGACCGTCGGCGCCCGGGCCATCGAGGGCGACACGCTCGAACTGTGGGCGCGCGTCCTGGACGGCGCGCTGCCGGAAGGCGCCATCGCCACATTGCGGACTTCCCGGGATCGCTCCGGAGATGGCGCCTCTGGCGAATCCGATTCCCGCCGCGCCGGCGACGTCGAAGCCGCACGTGACGAGGTGCGCATCGAGTGGGCCGGCCCCCTGACCATCCGCAGCCTCGACGCCGAGCCCGAAGAGCTGCGCACCGAGCACATCACCGCTCGCATGACCGCGCCCGATCGCGGGCTCGTGCGCGCTGCCGATGATGACGCCGGCGTCGACATCACCTGCACCGGCCTCGACTACGCCGCCACCAGCGCGGTCGTCACCCTCACCGGCCCCGGCGCCTCGGGCGTCTCCATCACGGCCCGCGACGCCTTCGAGCTTCTCTGCGGCCGGATCAGCCTGGACCTCATCGAGGGCCTGGCGCCGATTCCCGGCCCCGGCGTTCTGCGCGCGGTCGGCGCCGCCGCCCAGCCCGCGCTGCAGGATCCCCTGGCGCCGGCGCCGACGCGGGAAATCTCCTGGCGCCGCCGTGCTGATCTGGTCTTCGCCACCCGCGATGGCTCGATCGATTTCAACGCCGCCGCCCCGCTGCGCGAAGCGCTCTTCAACGAAGGCGTGCAGGCTCGCTATGACAATGCATCCGCATCCGGTCAGTTCATGCGCTTCGTATTCGCTGAGCGCCCCGATGGAGATGGCGCCGCCATCGAGCGCGTCATGGTTGAGGGGTCGGCCCGCGCCAACGCCGGCGCCGATGGCTCCGTGGGCGCCGAACGGATCGAAGTCGGCTTCGACATCAGCGCCAGGGACGTCACCCCCCGCTTCGCCACCGCGCACGGCCGAGTTCGCGGCGAGCGCGACGGCGCCACCCTGCTCGCCGAACTGGTCGAGGCCACGCTCGAGCGCGATGAGCGCGGCTCGCTCCGCATCGATGATTTTGAGGCCCTCCACGCCGTGCGCGTCACCCGCGCCGACGGCGCCGAGGCGATCGGCGACCGGCTCCGCCTCGATTCGAAGCGCCGCATCGTCGAGCTCACCGGCGAGCCCGCGGTGGCGCACCATCGTGGCGGATCCATCTCCGCAGGCTCGATGCGCTACGACGAGAACGAGCGTCTCCTGACCGTCTTCGGCGCCGGCGTCTTCAACTATTCCCAGCCGCGCGAGCTGGCGATGGGCTACGAACGCGTGCAGATCGAATGGGAGCGGGCCATGACCTACTCCGACTTCGCAGGCCGGGCCGAGTTCGCCGGCTCCTGCATTGCGACGGCGTCCCCCGACGAATTTTCGCACGATGTCGCAACCGGCGAGCGCATCATCCTTGATCTCACGCCGCGGTCAGGCGCCTTGGACGATGGTGATCTGTCGGAAGAGCGTCCCGAGACGCGCCTGCTCCGCGCGACCGTCTACGGCGCCGATGTCGAATCGCCCGACGGCCCGCTCGCGCGTGTCGAATCCCGCCGCTACGCGCCCGATGCCGACTCAGACACGGGTCTGCGACTCAACCGCCTGGTCTATCTCGATGGCCCCGTCATCATCGCCGATGGCGAAGAGAACACACTCGAAGTCCCCGGCGCCGGACGCCTGCTCATCGAGGATCGACGCCCCGACGAAGCCCAAGCGCAGCGCGACCAGGAGCGGCAGCCCGCCGATCTGCGCGGCACCACGCTCTTTGAGTGGGACGGCTCTTTCAATGTCGAGCGTGATCGCGGCTACGCGGTGATGGATCGGCGCGTCCGTCTGCGCCAGCGCGCCCCCGGCGCCGGCGCTGTCACCGAGCTCGAATGTGAACAGCTCCGCGCCTGGATGGATCCGGACGCCATTGCCGAGAATGATGATCCCGAGATCGCTCCCGAACTTCGCCGCGTGGAGGCCTCCGGCGCCGTCTACGCAGCCCAGCGCGGCAGGCAGCTCATCGGCGACACGCTCGTCTACGACGCCGTCAGCGGCCAGCTCGAAGCGCGGGCCGAGCCCGGCAACCTCGTCACCCTCTTCGATCAGGCCCAGCCCACGCCCCTCACCGGCAGCGTCCTCCGCTGGGACCTCCTCCGCGATCGCGTGGAATGGTTCGATGCGGGTGAAACGACCGCCCCGCGCTAGCGCCCGGCTGTTTTTCGGGGAATACGATCGCGTAAAGAATCTGTTTGATCTGTTGCGGGTCGAGCGATCCGCCGCCGACGCTGGTCGGCGAATCGCGACCAGACCCACCAGCCCACCCGGAGCGTCAGTTCCATGCGCACACTCGTCGCGATCCCCGTCTACAACGAGCAGAAATATGTCAATCGCGTCCTGTGCCGTGTGCGCGAATTCGCGGACAACGTGCTCGTGATCGATGACGGCTCCACCGACGATACGCCCTGCCTGCTGGGCAAGCACCGGGTCGAGGTGATCCGCCACGCCGAGAACCGCGGCTACGGTCGCTCCCTTCAGGACGCATTCCGCTGGGCCATGGTCGACGGCTATGACTGGGTCATCACCATGGACTGCGACGAGCAGCACGAGCCCGCCGCGATTCCGCGTTTCATCGAGGCCGCCCGCGCCGACGCCCACGATGTCATCAGCGGCTCGCGCTATCTCGACCAGGAGCAGTCAGGCGACCGTCCGCCCGAAGATCGGCGCGCCATCAACAAGCAGATCACAGAGGAGATCAACCGGCGCCTCGGCTTCGAGCTGACCGACAGCTTCTGCGGCTTCAAGGCCTACCGCGTCGACGCCCTGCGCCGACTCTCCCTCGATGAAGACGGCTACGCCTTCCCGCTCCAGTTCTGGGTGCAGGCCGCGGCCCACCGGCTGCGCGTGAGCGAGATACCGGTTCGCCTGATCTACAACGACCCCAACCGCTCCTTCGGCGGCCCGCTTGATGTGCCCGAATCGCGCCTGAACCACTACCGGCGCGCCCTGCACTGTGAACTCCGCCGCTGCGCCGACATGCTCCCCGCCAGCGCCCTCAATGGCGAACTGATCGGAGCCTGTTGCCGTTGACGACGCCCGCCGACGCCATCGCGCC
This sequence comes from Phycisphaeraceae bacterium, assembly GCA_007693965.1. Classification (GTDB taxonomy): domain Bacteria; phylum Planctomycetota; class Phycisphaerae; order Phycisphaerales; family UBA1924; genus RECQ01. The sequence goes on from RECQ01000046.1 coordinate 63,718, forward strand.
CGCGCACGAACCGGTGTCGAGCACGACGCAGCCGGAGCCGTCGCTCACCATTGATCCCGCGCCCGGGCGCTGGCGCGACCTGATCCTGAACGCATGGAAGAATCGCAATGCCGAGCGCGCCCGGACCTTCCGGCACGAGCTCGGCCTGCCCATTGACCGGCCGATCGTCATGACCGGGCACCAGCTCGAAGTCTGGCATCCCGGCGTGCTCGCCAAGTTCTACGCCTGCGAAGCCGCGGCCCGGACGGCCGACGCCGCCACGGCGTGGGTGATGGTGGACCAGGATGAATCATCGTTCTGGAATCTGCGGGCGCCGGTGGTGGATCGCGACGGGGTGATCCGGAGCGAGACTGCGTCGCTCCTCTCACCCGGCGCCCGCCCGCCGGTCGGGGCGGCGGTGGGCGCGTGCCCGGCGTTCCCGCCGGAATCGCCCGCGTACTCCGGCGCGCCGGCGCTGAAGACGATCAAGCCCGCGTCCGCCCGCCTCGTCGAGTCGCTGCAGCGCCGCCAGAGCGCCGGCTCCGCCGCCCGGCAGATCGGCGCGAGCGTCGCCGAGCTCGCCGCCCCATTGCTCGCGGCTGCGCCGACCGTATACGCCACCGACCTTGCGGGCGCCACGCTGTTCAAGGAGCTGGTCGAGCGCATGCGAACCGCGCCGCGCGAAGTCGCCCAGGCCTACAACGCCGCCGTGAGAGCGAACCCCGGCGCCGGTGTCGCAGAGCTGCGCATCGGCGATCGCGATGAGCAGATCGAGCTTCCCCTGTGGCGCGCGCCAAAGTGCGCGCCGCGCCGGCGCGTGCTCTGCGGCGAGCTTGCGGACATCCCCCGCGATGAACTGGCGCCGAAGGCGCTTCTGCTCACGCTCATCTTCAGACTGGCAGGATGTGAACTGTTCATCCACGGAACCGGCGGCGCCGCGTACGACGCGGTCACCGATGCATGGAGCCAATCCTGGCTGGGCGAGACGCCGGCTCCCCGAGCCCTCGTCACCGCCACGCTTCGCCTGCCGCTGCCCGGCGCCGATGCATCGGCAGACGACCTGCGCATCGCGCGCTGGCGTGCCCACCACGCCCGCCACAACCCCGAACTGCTCGGCCTCGACGCCCTCGGCGCCCGCAAACGCGATCTCGCCCGGCGCATCGACACGCTGCGAGAACAGGGCGAAGACGCCTCCGCGCTCTTCCGCGACATGCACGACCTGCTCGAAACCGCTCGACGCGAGGGCGAGCGCGAGCTGAAGCGACTCGATGAATCAACCCGCCGCGCTGAACTCGCACTCGAATCCGCAGAAGCCGCGAAGGACCGGACCTGGCCCTTCATCTGGCACGAGCCCGATGCCCTGCGAGCCCTGCGCAATCGCGTGCACAGTACCTTCGATGGCCACGCGTCCTGATCGCTGATCCGAAGCTTCGTCGAAGGCTCCTTAGCCTCGGCGTCTCAAGCGAAACGGGCTGCTGCGGAGTTTCAGCCCATGATCGCGATCACGGCGATAAGAATCGCCACCACCGCCACGGCGCCGCAGATCACGCCGATGGTCACCATCGTGCGCCGCGTGGTGGCGATGAGCTCGACGAGTCGCTGCTCGCGCGTCTCTGAACTGCGGCGCATGCCGTCAAGCGTGTCGCCGACACGCGCGTTGGCGCCGGTCATCTCGCCGAGAGCGGAGCGGAAATCAGTCACGCTGTCGCGCAGCTCTTCCTCGACCTGGCCGGTGCGCTGCACGTGCTCCCCGACGCCCGCGACGGCCTCGGCGACGCGCTCGTCGCCCTCGCGTGTGGCCTCGGCGAGCCGGTCCACCGCCTCGACCATGCGGGCGCCCTGGTCGCGGATCTCGGGAATGGCGTCCATCGCTGCGGGAATCCGCTCGGCGATCTCCATCAGCCGCTCGGCCCGTCGCTCCTGCAGATCAAGGTGCCCGTCGAGCTTGCGGACCAGCTCCAGAACCTCCTCGTAGTTCTTCTGCAGCTCCGCAATCATCTCGTTCTTGTTCCGCGGCGCCGGGGCGCCGGGGCGGCGTTCGGCGAGCTGGCCGATCTCGCGGTCGAGAGCCCCCTCATCATCACGGTCGATCTCGATCTCCAGCGGCTTGCCCTCGGCGGTCGCCGAGGCGAGGGCCGATCGGCCGGCGCCGTTCGTTCCCGACGCATCCTTCGAGCGACGACCGGATTTCGCGAAGTAATTCGAGAGCTTCGAGAAGACTTTCATGGCGAATCCTTCCGTTGTACCGCGCTCCGCGGGGCGATCGCCTCCGGCGATCCAACTCGACACAGCCGACTCCTGCACGGATGGGGCGGCCTCTTTCTCTGAATCGACCAGCCGCGGGCGTCCCGCTCCACTCTTTCCCGCCCGCTACGCTCCCCGAGATGCTCTTCCTCCGCCACTTCTGCAGAATCCGGCCGCTGCTCATCGCATGCGCCTGGGTCCTCTCTCTCTGCCCGGGGTGCGATCGCGAGGCCGCCGACCAGGCCGCCGGAGAGCCGGACGAGGGACTGCGGCTGGCCGTCCTGAGTCCCGCCGCGGCGATCATACTCCGCGACCTGGGCCTTGAGGACGCCATCGTCGCCCGCCACGCCTATGACAAGGATCTGGACCAGAGGCTGCCCGTCGCCGGCGACCAGGCCGGAATCGACTACGAATCACTGCTCCGGGCGCGACCGACCCATGTCCTTCTGGAATGGGGCCCGCGCGACCTCCCGCCGCGACTGGAATCGCTGGCCCAGCGTCGCGGCTGGACGGTCAGAAGCGTTCGCCTGCTCACGCTTGACGACATCCGCAGCGCCACCCGCGAACTGGCGGCGCTGACCGGTGACGAGGCGACGCAGAATCGCGCCGAAGCCCTGGTCCGCCAGTTGGATGAGGCGTGGGCGCCAAGGCCGGGCATCGGCGCCGCCGCGGGCCGGACGCTCGCGCTCTACTGGACCGATCCACCCGGCGCCGCGGGTCCGGGGTCGTTCCACCAGCAGATGCTCGAGTCGATGGGAACGACGCCTGCGATCGAGCGCGGCGAGCCGTACATCGCGCTGGACGGCGAGCGACTGCGCCGGCTCGATCCCGATTCGATCATCCTGTTCATGCCGGGCGCCGATGCGGAGCGGCTCGACGAACTGCTCGGGCCGCTGGTGCGGCTCGACTTACGCGCGGTGCGCGAAGGGCGCATTGCGCTGATCGCACATCCGCACTGCCAGCTTCCGAGCACAGCGATGATCGACATCGCGGAGGAGGCGGCGCGGGCGATGGAGTCGTGGCGAGCCGCTGACCACCGAGCCCCGTGATCGCCAGTTGGGAATGAATGCACTCTGACCGTCGCCTGGCTCCCTTGCCCATCTTCCCTGCGAGGTGGAGCATGGGCAATACAAGGCATTTGGGGCGGAGATTCGGGCGATTCAGACCTCGTATTTTTCCCGGTAAGTTCTTGCAATGGCCTTGGGGTCGTGATAAGGTCATTTCTGGAAGGAAGAACTTTTTTCGAAGGACGTACACGTCGCATCAACCACAATTCTGATTTTGAACCAATGACTGCATGTCCTTGCGCTTGTGCGCTTGGCGATGGTCAGCGGTTTTGCATCGGGCGGTTTCGGCCGCTTATGTGCTGATGCTCTTTGGGCGCTGCTTGTCGCGGCGCGCGAAGTGGTCTTTCGAAAAGGGACAGTGTTCTGCGTTCGCCATGTTGCGTGCGCTGTAATTGTCTTTTCACTCATCGGAGGGAAGCAAGTAATGAATCGGAATCTCAAGGCTCTCAAGCTCTTCGTCGGCGCCGCCGCCGGCCTGGCTCTCGTCTCACCCGCGATGGCCGTCGACAAGTTTAAGGACAGCGTTCACACGCCTCGCGGCGGGTCGTACACGTTCCCGGCCTTCAACCTCTTCGTCCCGAACCCCGGCGTGACGGAAGTTCTGGACGTCTCCGGCGTTCCCGCGGGCACATACGGCTCCTACGAGATCAGCGTCGACTGGACCAATGATTTCGACGCCTGGTCCTCCGAGGCGCGGGCTGGCCTCTGGAGCGTCAACGACGGCGCGTACGCCGCCCCCTTCGTAGCGCCCAACAACGGCGCCAGCAACGACGCCCCTGTGACCCTGAACTGGGCCGGATCGCTCGAATTCGAGTACAACGGCGGCGATCCGCTCGAGTTCGATGCGAATCAGACATGGGGCGGCTCCTCGGCCAACTGGGACAACATCGCCATCACGCTCTTCGAGGGCTCTGTCACCCTGCCCATGCTGTCTGACATCGCCATCGCCAAGATCGGCCCCGGCGCCAACGTCACGGGCAACAACAGCGGCTCTCCCGACGTCCTCAACGGCACCGGCGGCTTCGGCTCCGGCTCCTGGAGCGGCGGCGACGATGTCTACGAGTTGAACTGGACCGGCGGCGACCTCGTCGTCGACCTCCTGTTCACTCACGCCGATGGCGATCTCGACCTCTTCGTCTGGGGCAACGACACCGCCACCAACCTGCTGGGCTCCGGCCTGAGCGTGTCCGACAACGAGCAGGTTGTCGTTCCCGGTCTCGCCGCCGGCACCTACTGGATCCACATCGATGGATGGCTGGGCGCCAGCAACGATTACAAGCTCAACGTCATCCCCACGCCCGGCGCCCTGGCCGTCTTCGGCCTCGCCGGTCTGGCTGGGCTTCGCCGCCGTCGCTGAGCTTCGCAGTCTGACACGTTCATCCGCATCGCTCTTCTGCGAAGCCGGATGAACTGACATCAGTCGACCAAAGGGCCGGTCCGAAAGGATCGGCCCTTTTTTTTCGCGCCTGTGCGCCGCGAACGCCTGCCCAACGACTTTCTTCGGGTTTCGCAGGAATTTTCTCGCGATCGATGCTCAGTCCGATTATGCTGAAATGTTATTCACCGTGCGGAAGCGGCCGCGTTGGTGAACGTGGAGATCAGGGCGCCTCTCATATCGAGGACAGACATATGGCGTATCGCTTTCTTCGTTGTGTTGCTTCGGCGGCTATCGGCGCAACGTGCGGCGTGACCGCGCATGCGCAAATTGATTTCACATTCATTGACGTCTCCGTCGAGTGCGGCATCCAGCCCTATGCGATGCAGATGGGCATGGGGGCGGGCGTCTCTGCGTTCGACTACGACGGCGATGGCTACATCGACCTGTTCGTGCCCAACGGCCCCGGAATTCCCGACCAGCTCTATCGCAACAACGGGGATGGAACATTCTCCGAGATCGCGGCTCAGGTCGGCCTCGACTCCACCGCCGCCAGCCGGGCGGCGCTCTGGATCGATTACGACGGCGATCATCTCCCCGACCTGCTCGTCGCGAGTGACTGCTTCATGCGAGATCCCTGCGATCAACCCACCACGCTGCGGCTGTATCGCCAGCTTCCCGACGGAACCTTCGAAGATGTCACCGTCGAATCGGGGCTTTTCGGCCCGTTGTGGCCGGAGCTGCGCACCGAGATGGCGCACCTCTCCGGACTCGCCGCGGGCGATCTTACGGGGAACGGCTACATCGACATCTACGTTCCCTTCTGGGGCGATGAGGCCGTGCCCAGCGGCGTGCACGCCTACATCTTCCGCAACAACGGCGACGGAACCTTCACCGAGGTGGGGCAGCAGGCCGGCGTCCGCGGCCCGGGGCGGAGTCACTGGCAGCCCGTCATGCACGACTTCAGCGGGAACGGCAAGCTCGACATCTTCGCGCCCGTCGACTTCGCGGCCAACGCGCTGTGGATCAACGACAGCACCTTCACCACCATGAAATTCATCAACAGGGCGTCGGAGGCCGGCGTGGACATCAGCCCCTTCGACATGGGAATCGCGCTCGGCGATTACGACAACGACGGCGACATCGATGTCTTCGTGTCGAACATCACCAACACGAACCAGGCCGGCTCGTACCAGTACCTCTACCGCAACGACACCGTCGGCGAAATTCCGCAGTTCACCGACGTCAGCCACCTCGCGGGCGTGTGGGACGCCGATTGGGCGTGGGGCACGACGTTCGCCGACATGAACAACAACGGCTGGCTCGACCTCGTAGTCGCCAACGGCTTCGACCGCACGCTGTACATTGACAACAGGGCCCGCGTCTTCCTGAATCTCGGTCCGAACGAGAACGGAGACGTCACGTTCGCAGACGTCTCGGAGCAGTCGAGCTTCGATGATCCGCACTGGAACAGTTGCGTGATCGCAGTGGACTTCAACCGAAGCGGCTCGCTCGACCTCGTGGAGACTGTCGCGATTGGTAGCGAACTCCGCGTCCACGAGAACGTGCCATTCGGCCGCAGCGCGAACAATGGCCACCTGGTCATCCAGCCGCGCATGGACGGGCCCAACCACTTCGCAATCGGCGCTGTGGTGCGCGTGCAGGCGAACGGGCTGAGCATGATGCGCGTCATCACCGCAGGAACGAGCTTCTACGGCCAGGAGCCCGCCGAGGCCTTCTTCGGCGTCGGCGAGGCCGAAGTCGCCGACCTCGTCACCATCGAGTGGCCGGGCGGCGCCGTCACCACGCGATACAACGTCCCCACCAACCAGGTTCTGGTCATCACCGATTCACCCGCCGGCGCCGACCTCAACGGCGACGGCGTCGTCGGCAGCGCCGATCTGGCAATCCTGCTTGGCAACTGGGGGCCCTGCCCCGCCGAGCCCGCGGTCTGCCCCGCTGACCTCACCGGCGATGGATCCGTCGGCAGCGCCGATCTCGGCGTTCTTCTCGGGCAGTGGGGCTCCTGATCGCTCCGCGGCCCGCAGCACATCCGCACATGTCAGCCACGACAGGCGCCACTTCGCAACGGCGCCTGTTTTTTCTCGTGGCTGCGGCATCTTCCGTTCACCTGTCTACAGATCAGAGACAACTCGCCTCGTTCTGCGCGGCGCAGCCGTCGGCGCCGCCAATCACACCATGCTCCTGACCAATGGGGGCGTCCGCACCGATTGAGCAGCGACAGGGTCACGGCGATCCACTCGGCGCCCCTGGCCAAAAATGGGAGTCTTCTCGGCCCTCGACCGCTGCCGCAACGCCGACGCGGCCTGAATTGACCTCGGGATGCAATGCGCCCACCCCGACGGCGTTTTCCCGATAGTGACGTCAATGACCACCCCCAGGCACGACCCTCCAGCGCCGGAGACCGCGGCCCTGCTAGCGGCGGCGGGCGCCGGCGATGAGCAGGCATGGCGCGATCTCATCCGCCTCTACTGGCGCCGGGTCTACGCCCTTGTCCGCTCCCGCAGCGGCCGGGACGATGTCGCCGAAGAAATCACCCAGTCGGTATTCGTCACCATGGCCGAGCGAATCGGCAATGATGGCTACGACGAGCGGGGCCGCTTCGAATCGTGGCTCTTCCGAGTCGCCATGAACCGGCTTCGCGACGAGATCCGCCGACGACGACGCGCCCCAGGCGGCTCCGGCAGCCCGGAAGCGGCCCATCTCGCCTCCATCCCCGCCGCGGCGGCGGAAACACCGACGGACGAGCATGAGGCCCGCTGCATCGCCCTGCGAACCGCCCTGGCCACACTCAACGAGGCCGACCGGGAGATCATCGAGCTTCGCCACCACGCGGGGCTCTCCTTCGCCCAGATCGCCGACCTGCTTGAGGAGCCCCTGGGCACCCTGCTGGCCAGGCACCACCGGGCGCTGAAAAAAGTTCGAGATGCAATGACAGAGGCGCCGGCGCCGTTTCACGATCAGAGAGACTCCTGACCATGAATGACAACACCAACACCCATCCGACCCCCGGGCGCAACCTTCCGCAGACGCCTGCCGAGCTTCGTTCGATCGAGGCCTCTCTCGATGAATTGGGCGCCGAGGAGCGCAGCGCCGCTCCGGAGGCACTGGAAGACCGAATCTACCTCGCCTCCCGCGCCTCCCTCGGCGCCGGCGATGCAGCGCCGGTGATCGCCCGCATCGGGGGCCAGGGGGGCCGGTTCGGGGCCCCGGCCCGCATCGCCGCGGGTCTTGCGATTGTCGTCGGCGCCGGTGCGCTGATCGGATGGCTGGCGCTGACGCCGCCCCCGGTGGCGCCGCATGACAGCGCCGTCGCGATCGAGGCCGCCGCCATTGATGAAGAATTCGAGACGTGGCTCGCCGCCGCGTCCGTCTGGGACGACATAGACGTATTCATCACGTTCGATGTTGAGAGCGATATGGCCGCCCTGAGCGACGAGATCGCAAGTCCCTGGTTCGCACTTGAAGATCCACTTCTTTCCGAGGAGCTTTTCTGATGAATCGCATGAACGCAAACACCCTGATCCGCAGCGCCGCGCTGGGCCTGGGCCTGTCCCTCTTCGCAGCGACCGCCTTCGGTCAGCCCGGCGATTTCCGCCTGAACCGAGGCGAGCCGACCGAGCAGCGCGCCGAGCAGGCCTCACCCGAGGCGCGCGAGCAGATGCGCGAGCGCCTGCGCAACCGTCTGAACGACATTCGCAGCTCCGAGGCCCGTCTCGAGGAGGCGCTGCGAATGCTCGACGCCGGCGAACCGATTGACGCCGTGCGTCGTCGCGTTGTCGCTGAAGGCGCCGAACAGGTCCGGGAGCGGCGCGAGCAGATGACCGATCGGCGCCCCCAGATGGGTCGCCGCGGCGCGGTGGCGCAGACGCCGCTCACGCCGGAGCAGACCCAGGAGCTGATGCAGTTCCTGCGCGAGACCAATCCACAACTCCACGACCGGCTTCAGTCGGTGATGGAGCGCGATGAGGAAGCCGGCCGCAGGGCGCTCCAGCGCGTGGCGCCGGGTCTGCAACGCTTCATAGATGCGAGAGAGCGCGACCCCGAGGGCTTCGAGGCCCGGCGTGAGGAGCTCGTCACCGCGCGGCGGACAATGGAGCTGGCCCGCGAAATCCGCACCGGCATCGAAGAAGGCATGGCGCCGGAGCGTCTCCGCGAGGCTCGCGAGGAGCTTCGCACGCTTGTCGCCCGCCAGTTCGAACTCCGCATGCAGAACAGCCGGCGCACCATCGAGCAGCTCCGCAGCCGCCTCGAACGCCACGAAGCCGACATGCAGGCCCAGAAGGAGCGGCGCGAACAGCTCGTCGAAGATCGCGTCAACGCAATCATCCGCAGCGCCGTCGAGGGTCGACCGGTACGCCCCGACAACGCCCGCCCCGGCGCCCCCGGAAGTCGCGACGGCGCCAAACCGGGCGAGCATCGCCGTATGCATGAGGATCGGCGTCCCGGCCGCCGCGGCGCCGGACGCGAGCGCGGCGGTCGCTGAACGAATTGAATTGAGCGACGGTCACATCCGCAGCGCTCCCGGGTTATGCTCGCAGGCGTCATGGCTGAGCGGGCGCCCACAAAAAGAGCGATTGATCCAGCAGGCGCTCCGGGACCGGTTCCGGCGCGCCTGTCTGACAATCCGCTCACACGCTCCGCCGCGGGCGTGGTCGGCATGGTGGTGCTGGGGCTGATCAGCCTCGCCTGCATTTTCTCGCTCCCGTGGACCCTGGGCTGGACCTCGCCGAGCGAGACGCCCCCCTACCGGGCCCAGGAGCTCGAAGCACAGTACCTGCCCCCCTTCTGGAGCAGTCACGACGCCGACGCCCGTGAGCGGCTGCTCGAAGCCGCCGCCGCCCGCATCGCGAGAGAGACAGAGGACGCAGGCCCCGGCGGAGCGCCGTTCGAGCCGAGCGAAGAGGAACTCCACAGCGCCGCCCCCCGTTACATCCTCGGCTCCGACAACCTCGGGAGAGACCTGTTCGTCCGCTGTCTCGCGGGCGGAGGCGTCTCGATCGGGATGGGCGTCGCCGCGGCGATCATCAGCGTCTTCATCGGGACCATCTACGGCGCCATAGCGGGATACTTCGGCGGACGCCTCGACGCGGTGATGATGCGCATCGTCGACATCCTGTATGGATTGCCATACATCCTGCTCGTGGTGCTGCTCGCCGTGGCGGTGGATGCGCTCATGCTCGAATGGATGGCCCGCACCGGGCGCGAACTGAGCGAAGGGCAACGCATCTTCGTGAACGTGCTCACACTACTGGTCGCGATCGGCGGCGTGAGCTGGCTGACGATGGCCCGCGTCATCCGCGGCCAGGTTCTCAGCCTGAAGGAGCAGCCATTCATGGAGGCAGCCCGAGCCATCGGTGTGCCGCTGCATGCGCAGTTCTTCCGCCACCTGCTTCCCAATCTGCTCGGCCCCATCATTGTCTACGCGACACTCACCATACCGCAGGCGATTCTGCAGGAGTCGTTCCTGAGCTTTCTCGGCATCGGTGTGAGGCCGCCTCTGCCAAGCTGGGGCAACCTGGTGGCGGGCGGACTGGCTGAATTGAACACGGTAAAGCCGCGCTGGTGGCTGCTGCTCTTCCCCTCGCTGCTGCTGGGTGTGACGCTCCTGGCGCTGAACTTCGTCGGCGAGGGGCTGCGCGAGGCATTTGATCCCAAACGTGGCGCTGCGCGACGCTCGACGTGATCGACGGGATGATTCCGCCCGCCGCGCCATCATGATGCAGTCTGACGTACCATGTGCCGATGCGAGTCCTGCTCATCGCCGACCGCTCATTCGGCGCCCGGGAACGGCTCATGATGGGCCGGCTCGAGGTCGGCCTGGCCGATGAGGGTGTGCGCGTGGTGCGGGCCCAGCCCGCGGACGCCACGCCGCTGTCGCGCAGCACGCTGGGCGAACAAGTCTTCTACGACGCCTCGGGCTACATCTCCTCGCTCGTCGGACTCGGGCGACTGCGCCAGGGGCCTCACTCGATTGACGCCAGACTTGAATCGAAGCGCCTCGTCACACAGATCGAGGAACTGAACATGACCCCGGCCGACCGCCTGGTCGACGTCGTGCATGCGTGGGGGGAGGAGTGCTGGACGCTGGCGCTCTCTCTGGCGACGTCCATGGGCGCCGGGTGCGCGCTGGAAGTCTGGCGCTCCGATCTCGCGCCCAAGCTGCGCCGGTATGAGCGGCGTTTCCTGCGCACCGAGGAAGCGCTGCCGCTGGTCTGGATGTGTCCCAACGAGCTCATTCGGATGAAGGTCGAACGCGCCAGCGCCAAAGCGCCCAGCCGGCTGGCGCCATGGGGCGTCTTTACGCCGGCCGAGCCGCAGGCGTGGCGCTCGCATCAGAGCGACGTCGTCTCCATCGCGGTGCTCTCCACCGGTGAGGACCAGGAGGCGCTGACCACGGCGCTGGAAGGCCTGAGCCGGGCGGCGCCGGATCCGGACCATGCGATCATCCTGCTCGACTCCGGCGCTGTGCGCAGAGGCCACCGCAGTTGGAAAACCGCTGAACAGCTCGGACTGCTGGATCGGCTCACGCTCATCCCCGACATGGAGGCGCGTCGCGAACTGATCCTGCGCGCCGATGTGCTGGTGCAGCCGGAGCCGAACCTGGGCGTCAGGTCGATCATCCTCGACGCCATGGCCGCGGGCATGACCATCATCTCGCGCCGCGATGAAGAGCTGGAGGAGTTGGTCGACGACGAGACCGCGATGCTCGTGCGCACACCTACCGCCGAAGCGTGGGAGTCCGCCATTGGCGCCGTCCTGCAGGATCGCGACCGAGCCCTGCGTCTCTCCGAAAGCGCCCGCGCCTACATCCGCGCCCACCGCAGCGCCAGCGGCCAGGTGTCCGCGACCCTTGAAGCCTACAGCTGGCTGCTCGGCAGCGATGCGCTCGCCTTTAACGGCTGACGCCTCTGGAGGGGGACGACGCCCCTTGGGCGAACCCCTCGCAACGATCAGGGAATTGCGGCGCGCACTTCGACGAGTTCATTTTGTTGACCCTGTACCGGATGGGACCGATAATCACAGTGCATCTTTCTCCCCCTCCACCCCGCCGGCGCCAAGCGCACCGGCGGGGTTTTTTTCTCACCCGAAGTCCGGCAGAAACAAGGGACATTCGACCCATTATGTGATTCTAAGTCTTGCTTTACTCAAGACTTGGGGCAAGCTGTGGTCAGACGTCGGCTTGAGTTTCGGTCGGCGTCCGTCGACGGCGGCGGCCCTGTCCGGGTCCCCGTCGGCGTTTCCATTTCACAGGGAGAATCAAAGAGATGAACGCAACACTTCTGGCGCCCATTCTCGCGCTGTGCCTGCAGACGTCCCACTTCGGGCCGCAGACCGCGCGCGACGACCTGCTCGTCACCCCCGCCCCCTACCCCGCCAATCGGGTGGACTCGCCCGCACGCGCTGAGAACGGGCGACTGTGGATGAGCCGCACGCCCATCGGCAACCGCACGCCCATCCGCGAGCAGGTCTTCGGCGACCCCGGACCCGCGGCGTACGGCGCCCCGCTGCACGAAATCGACCGCCTCATCTTCGTGCGCATCGGACACACCCCCATCGCCATCAGCCCCTGGCGCAATTACTCGAAGCCCGGCTTCGAGCGCTTCGAACGCGCCCGCCACCAGTGGCTGCGCGAGCAGGGATACATCCAGTCGGTGCGCACACACGTGAACCCGCGCTTCCGTCACCTGCACACCGGTGAAGCGGCCGAGCGGATGATGTACCCCGCGCCGCGTGCGACGATCCACATCGACGACGAGCTGCCGCGCCGCCCGTCACGCATGCGCGTCGAGGGCCCCATTTCCGGCGAGCCCATCACGCGGATCTCACGCCCCCACGCGGCGCCCGACCACGGCCCGATCCGCGCCGCCGCCGATGAAGCCGAGACCACCGACACGGTGGCCGAAGCCGCGGACCACGAGTAAGGCAGGACGCCGATCTCGATTGCAATCTTCAGAAGAGAGAGGGCGCCTTCGCGGAAACGCGAGGCGCCCTTTTTTTCATTGCGGCGAGTGAGACACAATAAGCTTCTACCGACCACGCGCCCACAGCGCCGCGTTCATTCCGGCGCCGTCGCGCCCCAGTTGCCGAGAAGGATGGCCAGATCCGCCGAGCCCACGCTTCCGTCGCCGTTGAGATCCGCCGGACAGGGATCGGGCTCGGGCGGACACATGCCCCAATTGCCGAGGAGGATGGCGAGGTCGGCGGAGCCGACGGCGCCGTCACCATTGAGGTCGCCGGGGATGGATTGGACTGGGCAGCCCTGCCATTTGGCGATGCGGTCCGCCGACTCGTCACCAGCGGTCGTGAAGAAGCCCCCGGCGTAAAGGGCGGGGCCGCCCCCGGAGCCGTCGTCGAAGACCGTCAGGGCGCGGACATTGCCGTTCATCCCGCTTCCCAGGGGTGACCATGCCGCGCCGTCCCATTTTGCGATATGGCTTGTTGCCGTAACGCCGCCGGCGGAAGTGAAGAAGCCTCCGGCGTAAAGTGCGAGGCCGCCACCGGAACCGTCGTCGAAGACCGTCAGTGCGCGGATATTGTCGTTCATCCCGCTTCCCAGCGGCGACCAGGATGCGCCGTCCCATTTTGCGATGTTGTCGGTCGAAACACCGCTGGCGGTGGTGAAGTCGCCCCCGGCGTAGAGGGCGGGGCCGCCACCGGAGCCGTCGTCAAAGACCGTCAGGGCGGTGACGAATGGAAAATCACCGCCGCTAACACCGCTTCCCAGTGGCGACCAGGTGGCTCCGTCCCATTTCGCGATGCGGTTGGCCGACATGCCGCCGGCGGTAGAGAATGTGCCGCCGGCGTAGAGGGCGGTGCCCGAGCCGTCGTCGAAGACTTTCAGGGCGTTGACCGAAGCGTCCATCCCGCTTCCCAGTGGCGACCAGGAGGCGCCGTCCCATTTCGCGATACGGTTAACTGTCTGGCCGCCGGCGGCGGTAAACAAGCCCCCGGCGTAGAGAGCGGGCCCCGTACCATCGTCGAAGACTGTCAGGGCGTCAACCGGGTTGTTCATTCCGCTTCCCAAGGGCGACCAAGACGCGCCATCCCATTTCGCGATGCCGAAGACCGTCACGTCGCCGGCGGTGGTGAACCCGCCACCGGCGTAGAGTGCGGGGCCAGAGCCGTCGTCGAAGACCGTCAGGGCGTTGACCCAGTTGTTCATTCCGCTTCCCAGTGGCGACCAGGCAGCGCCATCCCATTTCGCGATGCGGTTGACAATCTCGCCACCGGCGGTGGAGAACAAACCCCCAGCGTAGAGGGCGGGACCGCCACCGGAACCGTCGTCGAAGACTGTCAGGGCGTAGACCCGGTCGTTCACGCCCGCTTTGCCGCCGAAGGTGGGGATCCAGGCGGGCTCGCAGTCGGTGGCGGCGGCGAGCGTGATGGCGCCGGCGTCGATTGATGTAGATGAATTCAGAGTGTCGAGGCGCACGTTGCCCACATGGTTGGCGCCGCCGATGACCGCGGCGGCGGTGATGTGGAGTGATTCGGCTGATGGATCAATCGCGACGTTGAAGAGCGCGGCGCCTGTGTTACCGGTGACGCCCTGGCCGCCGGCGGAGGTGACGACGACCGCGTCTTCAACAGGCGCGCCGCCGGCGTCCAGGACGACGGCGCGAATCTCGATTGTTTCAACGTGTTGAGCAGCGGAGGCCTCGCGCGAAAGCGCCGACGAAACTTCCTGTGGGTCTGCGGCGTGCGCGGCGAAGGACGCGGCCACGATCATCAGCACTGACAGGATTCGATGCATTGTTTTTCCCCATCGCCCAGTGAGTGTGAACACCCGTCGTGGACTTCCGGAGGGCGATCCGGCAGTCGGGCGAGTGAACTCAGACCTGCACATCGGGAGCGAACACGTGAGACCGGCGCTCCTTCTGTGGTCAACCTGTATCTACGAAATTGGGGAGGGAAATGCAAGATCTTTTCGGACGTTTACGTGTCCTTGCTGATCGAAGGTGTTGTAGTTGAGATTCTGGGGGCTGAGTGGCTAAGTGGCGGCGTCGCCTGAAGATGCGAAGATGGTGTGAATATTTGCGCGGCTGGCGGCTCGCTCATCGCGGCGGGCATGCACAGCGCGATCATGCATGGGATGCACGCGAACATGCGCGCATTTCGGCATGACGGTGCGAAGGCTGGCGGGAACGAAGTGAGGGCGCGAGACCGGTGGTGACCGAAAAACCTAATCCCAAACCATGAATTCACCACAGAGACACGAATGACAAAGAGAAACACATCTTGAGTTGCAGTCTCTGCGCTCTCCGGTCTCTGTGGTGAAATAGAAGCGAGAAGGTTCCGGGATAGGTTCTCCTTGCATCAAATTTGTGTTGAAGAAGAGATTGCTGGTGTTCTGTCAGTCGGATCCGGTTGCGCCCCAGTTGCCGAGAAGGATGGCCAGATCCGCCGAGCCCACGCTTCCGTCGCCGTTGAGATCCGCCGGGCAGGGATCGGGCTCGGGCGGACACAGGCCCCAACTGCCGAGGAGGATGGCGAGGTCCTGCGCGTTCACGACGCCGTCACCGTTGAGATCGCCGGGGATGCTTGCGTCCACCGGGCAGCCCTGAAGTCTGGCGATGAATGAGTCGCCGGCGGTGGAGACGGTGAAGCCGCCACCGGCGTACAAGGATGGGGCCGCGCCGGAGCCATCGTCATAGACCGCCAGGGCATTGACTGTCGAGTTCATTCCACTTCCCAGAGACGACCACAACTCGCCGTCCCATTTCGCAAGGCGATTGGCGCTCTCGCCGCCGGCGGTGGTGAACGAGCCGCCGATGTAGAGCGCAGGGCCGTCGCCGTCGTCAAAAACCGTCAGGGCGTGGACGGCGCTGGGGAGACCACCATCGACTCCGCCATCGAGCGCCGACCACGATACTCCATCCCATTTCGCAATGTGCCTGACAAACTCGTCGTCGATATCACCGAAATGGCCGCCTGCGTACAGGGCCGGACCATCGCCCGAGCCGTCATCGAAGACCGTCAGGGTCGCAATGTATGGATTGTGGTCGAAGAAGCCGGTGCTGGTGTTCAGCCCGCCACCGAGCCCCGACCAGGATGCGCCGTCCCATTTCGCGATGCCCTTGACGGTCTCGCCGCCGGCTGCGAAGAAACTGCCGCCGGCGTAGAGCGCCGGGCCGGCGCCCGAGCCGTCGTCGAACACCGTGAGGGCGCCAACACCTCCCCCGCCGGAGCCGGAAATACTCCCGCTCACCCCGCCGTCGAGTGACGACCAGTTCTGGCCATCCCATTTCGCGATGTGGTTGACAACAACGCCACCGATGATGGTGAAGCCGCCGCCGGCGTAGAGAGCCGGGCCGGCGCCCGAGCCATCGTCGAAGACCGCCAGAGCGGAGACTCCGCTGAAGCCGCTCACCCCGCCGCCGACTGGCGACCAGCTCTGGCCGTCCCATCGCGCGATGCTGTTGACTATCTCACCGCCGGCGGTGGTGAACTCGCCGCCGGCGTAGAGGGCCGGACCCGCGCCCGATCCGTCGTCGAAGACCGCCAGTGCAAAGACCCACCCGGTCACCCCGCCGCCCAGTGGCGACCATGATTCACCGTCCCACCTGGCGATATGGTTGACCGTCACACCGCCTGCTGTGGTGAAGGTACCTCCGGCGTACAGGGCCGGGCCTGCGCCCGAGCCGTCGTCGAAGACCGCAAGATCAAAAACAACGCCGTCGACACCAGTCGCGCTATCGAATGTCGGAAGCCACGCCGGCTCGCACTCGCCTTCAGCGCTGAGCACGATCACCCCCGCATCCGCTTCAACCTGATGCGGCGCCAGGTCCAGCTTCACGCTGCCCACATGGTTCACGCCATCAACGCTGGCGACGGCTGTCACATGTGCATCTGCGCGCGAAGAATCCGGGGCGACCGTAAAGAGCACCCCGCCGTCGCGGCCGCTCACCCCCCGGCCCCCGGCGGAAGTGACGACGACCGCCCCTTCCACGGGCGCGCCGTCGGCGTTGACCACTCGTGCTGCAATCTCGGTCGCTTCACGATTTGCGCCCTGCGCTGTAGCGCGGTCGCCGGCGAGGGCGCTCGGTGACAGAACCATCGCGCACGCCGCGGTAGCGGCGGCGATCGGAAGAACAAGGGCGAAAAGACGGCGCGGTGCGCGGCTTGCTTTCATAAGTCAACTCCTGAGAAGACGATGGGCCTCCACGATCCATCCACCACTCCGGGAACGCGGCCCCGGCGTACTGGTGTACGCACGGACTCTGGGGACGGTTGTATTTCCTTCGTGATTTCACAGGGTTCTTCCGAGAATCTCGCGGCAGAAACCCGCTTCAACCCCGGTCCCCGGGAGTTTGGGCGTTGTGCGGATTGCCTGCGCCGGACTCCGGGCCCGGGTTCGAGGCTTGGGAAGTGAAGGGTCTGCTTCATACGAGCCGCGGCGCTTCGTCAGCGGGAATCGGACTCGCGCGGCCCCGCATAATGGCAGCGGCTGGCGCATGTCTCGTGCACCACGATCTCGGACAGCAGCGGCAGCGTCGGCGCCAGGTGGTTCCAGATCCACGCCGCCAGCAACTCGCTGGTGGGGTTCTCGAGGCCCTCGATCTCGTTGAGCAGGTAGTGGTCAAGGCGTTTGCGGACGGGCTCGATGGCCTCCTTGATCACGCCGTAGTCGACCAGATAACCATCTTCGGGACGCACATCCCCCTCCACGATCACCTCGACACGGAAGGAATGGCCGTGCATCCGGCGGCATTTGTGGCCGTCCGGGAACGTGGGGAGAAAGTGGGCGGCCTCAAAGCCGAATGATTTCACGAGACGCACATGCATTCCAGACGATTCTACACAGATGGCCGGACTACCTTTCGCCCGACGATAGGGAAGTTCCAGCGCCGGGGCGCCGGACGCCCGCATCGCTCCGGGGAGACCAGACTCATGACGACGAACATCGCAAATTCACTCTCAATCGAGCCCGCCCGCTCAGGTCGCTGGCTCCGCTTTGACGGCGACCTCAACTTCGCCACCGTAGACGAGGCCCGCCGCCTGATCGCCCGGGCCCTCGCTGAAGCGAAGGCCGATGTGGTGCTCGACCTGCGCCACGTGGGCCTGCTCACGTCGATGGGGATCGAGCTGCTCATCGAGGCCAGCCGCCTGGACGGGGCGACCTCGTGCGTGATCCTGCCCAACGGGCGCGTGGAGGAAGTGCTGCGCATCGCGAAGCTGGAGAGCCGCTTCCGCATCGCCCACAGCGAGGACGAGGCCCTGCGCATGGCGGGCATCGACGGCGACTGAGCGACGGGCAGCGCCATTGACTTGGCGCTTCGGGCGTCGCGCCCGAGGCTTCGAGGACTCAGCCTCGGCGTCTCTCTGAGACTGACGCCGTCCCGCAGGTGCTGTCCCACAGGTGTTGTCCCATAGGTGTTGTCCCATAGGTGTTGTCCCATAGGTGCTGTCCCACAGGTGCTGTCCGACAGACGCCGAGGCTGAGGAGTCTTCGACGAAGCCTCGGGCGCCATGCACGCGCGAACGATCCGCGCCGCCCGGACCGACGAGCATCGGCGCGGACACACTCGTCGAATTCTTCTCAAACGCCCCGCATCTGCGCGCCCCAGATGAACTTGTGCAGCTGCGACTGCATCACCACCGGCAGGCCGTCGGCGAGGATCCACTCCGCCAGGTCGCGCATGGGCAGGCCCGGCGCCCCTGCGATCTCCAGCCCCGTGGGCTGCTCGTGCACCGGTGAGAAGAGTACCGCCTTCACGCGCTTCGGCAGCGCATGCCGCTTGACCATTTCGCGCGACCATTCGTAATCCGCGCGGTCGCTGATGACGAACTTCACCTCGTCTTCGGGGCGCAGGCGTTCGATGTTGTCCCAGTCCATGCGCTCGTGCTCGCCGGAGCCGGGCGTTTTCACATCCATGATGCGGATGACGCGGGCATCGCATTCGGAGATGTCGCAGGCGCCGCTGGTTTCGATGAGCACTGTTTTCCCGAGGTCGCACAGCCGCGACATCAGATCGTGCACACGCTTCTGCAGCAGCGGCTCGCCGCCGGTGATCTCGACCAAGTCGCACGGGTGCGAGCAAACCTCTTCCACGATGTCGTCGATCGTG
This sequence comes from Phycisphaeraceae bacterium, assembly GCA_007693965.1. Classification (GTDB taxonomy): domain Bacteria; phylum Planctomycetota; class Phycisphaerae; order Phycisphaerales; family UBA1924; genus RECQ01. The sequence continues at coordinate 82,473 of RECQ01000046.1, forward strand.
CGGGGCGCCCCCTCGCGGAAGGCGTACTCTGTGTCGCAGTAGGCGCAGCGCAGGTGGCAGCCGGTGAGGCGCACGAAAACACACGGATGACCCGCCCGGGTGGATTCTCCCTGGATCGAAAAGAAAACCTCGTTGATGCGCAGCGTGTCGGACATCGGGGCAACTGTAGTGCCATCGCCGGGTGTCTGGTGGGATGTTCTCGGGACGAATCCGGCGTTTACGGATTCTTGTAAAGACGGGCGCCTGGGATTGAGTGGTAGCGTGAGTTCCAAACGACGTGGCGGGCCGCAAAGCCGGCCCACCACGGCACCCGCATCAGGCCCATCGCTCACTCGTCCTGCATCAGCCTCGCCAGCATCTTCTCGCCCTCGTCGCTGCCCAGTCGGGCCGCGAGTGACGCGTAGACGGCGGCCACATCGGCGTCGCCGGCCCGCTCATACCACTTCGCCGCCTCCAGGTGCAGTCCGATGTTCTCTCTGTCGATGGCCGCAGCTTCGGCGTAGAGGTTAGCCGCGTCGGAGGGGCGACCCAGCAGCCCGTAGCACAACCCCATCTCCTCCAGCACGTCGGCGCGGGAGAGGACGACATCCTCATCGAGCGCCGACAGCAGGCGCAGGGCGCTCTCGGGGTCGTTGTCCCGCCGCAGGATCTTCGCCTCGATCACGCGCCACAGAACCGAATCGGGCTCAGCATCGCGGGCCTTGCTGATATACGTCCGCGCCACCGAGAGCTTGTTGTCATCGAGGGCGATGCCCGCCAGCGAGCCCCAGGCGTGGCCGAGCTGCGGATCGAGCGTGGCGGCGCGGAGGAAGCTGGCCCGGGCGTCGTCCGTATTGCCGCGGCGGCGCTGGACGTGCCCGAGATAGAGCGGATGCTTGGGGTTCGAGGGCGCCAGTTGCTGGGCCCGCCAGAAATGCTCCTCGGCCTGTTCATCGAGGCGAATCATGCTGGCGGTTGTGCCCGCGGCGAAGCGGAGTTCGGGGTTGTCGGGGCCGATGGCGACGGCCGCCTCATAGTGCCGGTACGCCTCGCGGACCTTGGCCTGCGCCAGCAGCGACTCGGCGTAGAGGATCTGGAGCTCCTGATCCTCGGGGTCGGCCTCGATGGCGTCGCGCAGGATGGCCTGGGCCTGACCCGGCTCGTTCTGGTTCAGGTGCTGGCGGGCCTGCTCCAGGCGGGCGAGCAGATTTCGGTGGTCGATGCCGCCACCGGGCTTCAGGGCGCCCTCGGCGTGGCGCGGGCCGTCGCCGGATGTGAAGCTCCGCAACAGCAGCGCCAGCGTCAGGACGATGATGACCGCGGGCACAATCGCCGCGGCGGTCAGCAGACGACGCTTCAGGATGGCTCTTCGATCGGGCTCCATGGTTCAGGAAGGGTATCGTCCGGATACACTGGAAACTCAATGACACAGGCCGCAAACCAGAAATCGCCCGTGGCGGGGGACGAGCAGTCCCTGCCCAAGACCTACCAGCCCGAGGCCCACGAGGAGCGGATCCGGGAGCGATGGCTCGCCTCCGGGGCGTTCCACGCGGACCCGGCCCGGGTCCTCTCCGGCGAGCGGAAGCCGTACAGCGTGGTCATCCCGCCGCCGAACGTGACGGGGGCGCTGCACCTCGGCCATGCGCTGAACAACACGCTGCAGGACATCCTCGTTCGTGCGCACCGGATGATGGGCTTCGAGGCGATGTGGATGCCGGGGGCGGACCACGCGGGCATCGCCACGCAGACGGTGGTGGAGAAGCGGCTGATCGAAGAGGGCCACCCGGCGCGGATCAAGTGGAAGCGGGAGGACTTCGTCGCCAAGGTGCAGGACTGGAAGGACGAATACGAGGAGCGCATCAAGGGGCAGCTCCTGGCGATGGGCTGCTCGTGCGACTGGGACCGCTGGCGCTTCACGATGGACGAGGTGTGCGCCAGGGCGGTGCGCGAGGCGTTCTTCCGGCTCTTCCAAGATGGGCTGATCTATCGCGGCAAGCGGCTGGTGAACTGGGACCCGGTGACGCAGACGGCGCTGGCGGATGACGAGGTGGAGATGGAGGAGGTGGACGGCCACTTCTATTACCTGCGGTATCCGCTGGTGAAGAAGGATGGCTCGGAGCTTTCGGTGACATTGCCCGGCGATGAGACGATCAAGCATGTGACCGTCGCCACGACGCGCCCGGAGACGTATCTGGGCGATACGGCGGTGGCTGTGAACCCGAAGGACCCGCGCTGGGAGGCGCTGCAGGGTGCGGGGGCGCATGTGAAGCTGCCCTTCGTGGGGCGTGTGATTCCGGTGATTGCGGATGACTATGTGGTGATGGCCGCGGCGGACCCGGATGCGCCGGGGACGGACCCCAAGGCGAAGTTCGCGACCGGGTTCCTGAAGGTGACGCCGGCGCACGATCCGAACGACTGGGAGATCGGGCAGCGGCACACACTCGAAGCGATCAACGTGATGGCGCCGGATGCGTCGATCAGCGATCAACACGGCTGGAGCGATGTGAGGGAGGCCGGGCAATGGCTGGGCATGTCGCGCGAGGATGCCCGCAAAGCGATCGTCACGGCCTTCAAAAAGGACGGATTGCTTGAAGATGTGAAGCCGCATCGCCACAGCGTCGGGCACAGCTATCGCAGCCATGTGCCGATCGAGCCCTATCTGAGCGATCAGTGGTATGTGAAGGTGACGGACGATCGGCTGCGCGGATCGGCGCAGCGTGCGGTGGCGAAGGAGCAGCGAACCAGCGACACCCACCCGCCGCGGCCAGGGGAGAAGGGCGACGACGCGATGCGCTTCTTCCCCGAGCGCTACGCGAAGATGTACGAGAGCTGGCACGACAACATCCGCGACTGGTGCATCTCCCGGCAGCTCTGGTGGGGGCACCGGATTCCGGTGTGGAGCGCTCCCGAAGGCGATGCGGAAGCGGCTGCGACGCTCAAAGATATTCTCAAGCGGTTGGACGACCGGATGGACATTCATGTCCGCGGCGGGGCGAAAGATGATGACGCGGAGCAATCGGGCCTGCATGTCTGCATCCGCAGCGACGATGACCCCGTGATCCCCGAGCTCGAGTCGGCCGGCTTCGTGCGCGATGCCGATGTCCTCGACACCTGGTTCTCCTCAGCCCTCTGGCCCCTCTCCACGATGGGCTGGCCCGATCCGGACGCGAACGAGGAGACGAAGGGGCTGATCGACGCCTTCAACCCCACCAGCGTTCTCTCCACAGCCCGCGAAATCATCACGCTGTGGGTCTCGCGGATGGTGATGTTCAACCGCTACCTCACCGACGACCATCGCGTTCCCTTCCATCACGTCTACATCCACATGGTGGTGCAGGACGGCGAGGGCAAGCGGATGAGCAAGTCGGCGGGGAACGGTGTGGACCCGCTCGACATCATCCATTCCCACGGCGCCGACGCCATGCGCTTCACGCTGTGCCAGATGGCCACGCAGACGCAGGATGTGCGCATGCCGGTGGAGCGCGACCCCGAATCCGGGCGCAACACCTCGCCCAAGTTCGACATCGGCAAGCGCTTCTGCAACAAGCTGTGGAACGCCGCCCGCTTCACCATGATGATGCTGGGCGAGGCGGAGGACGAGGGAAGCTCCGGCGCGCCCCCATCACCCCCGGAAAACATCGCCGACTATTCGCTGGTCGATCGCTGGATGCTCTCGCGCCTCGCCGGCGCGGTGAAGCAGGCGGAGGCGGCTCTGGCCGACTACCAGTTCGCGGCCTATGCGGAGAACATCTACGACCTGATGTGGCGCGATTTCTGCGACTGGTATCTCGAAGCGGTCAAGCCCACCATCAAGAAAGACGCCGGGCAGCAGGCGGTGCTGCGGGCGGCGCTGGGATCGATCCTGCGGCTGCTGCACCCGGTGTGCCCCTTCGTCACCGAGGCGGTCGCCGAATCGTTCCAGCCGCTGGCTCGCCGCGGCGCTCCGGCGCCGGGCGTGGAGCTCGGGGATTTCGAGATGCTCTGCACAGCGCCGTGGCCGGTCGTCGATGCGTCGCTGCACAGCGAGAACGTCGAAGCGCGCTTCGAGCGGCTGCGCGAGCTGGTGTCGATGATCCGCGATGTGCGCGAACGGCAGCAGGTCCCGCCGCGAAGACGCGTGACGCTGCACGTCGAGAAGGCGCTGGCGCAGGAGATCGCCGAGGCCGGCGGCATGGTCGAGACGCTGGCGGGGCTGGAGAAGGTCGAAACCGGCGGCGATCCCGAGCGCGCCAGCGCCTTCCGTTTCCAGGGCGCCGAGTGCCGCCTGAGCGGCCTGGTGGACGAGGCCGATGCGGGCGCCGCGCAGGATGCGGAGCGCGAGCGGCTGCAGAAGCGCATCGAGGATCTGGACAAGTCCATCAGCGTGATGGAGAAGCGCCTCGGCAACCCCGGCTACGTCGACAAAGCGCCGGCGCAGCTGGTGGAGCAGTCGAAATCGCAGCTCGCGGCCCAGAAGTCGGAGCGCGAGGCGGCGGCGGCGAGTCTGGAGAAGCTCAAGTGAGGCGGGCGGTGGGCGCCGTGGTTAAGTATGTGGGCGCCGTGGTAAAGCCGTCCGCGGCTTTGCCACGCGTATGCAAGTTCACGCCCCGATTTCCTATCCAGCGAACGCAACCGTGGCGTGGCAAAGCCGAAGACGGCTTTACCACGGCACCCAGCGCCACCATTTCCAAGAAGGGCGCCGTGGTGGTGATAGTCGCTCTTCTCTCGGGCTGCGCCGGCGGTGGATCCGGCCGAGCGACAGTGTCTCCCGGGGACTTCGCATCGCAGCGGGAGTCGGCGGTTGAATCGACCGAGCCGTGGACGTTCGATGGTGCGCAGGGGCGCATCGTGCGCACACGCCACCACCGCATCTTCACCACGGTGCGCCATCCCGTGATCAACGAGCGCCTGCCGGACTTTCTGGAAGACGCGATGGCCCACTACCGCACCGCCCTCGGCCCCCTGCCGGCGCCGCCGAACCGGCTCGACACCTACCTGATGGACACGCGGGCCCAGTGGAACTCGCTCACCCTGCGACTGCTGGGTGAGCAGGGGCGGGAATATCTGCGGATCGGGCGCGGGGGGTTCGCGACGCGCGGCATCGCCGTCTTCTACGACATCGGCGTCTTTGACACACTCGCCATCGCCGGACACGAGGGATGGCATCAGTACACGCAGCGCGCCTTCCGCAACCCGCTGCCGGTGTGGCTGGAAGAGGGCATCGCGACCTTCATGGAGGGGCACCGCTGGGACCGCGACCGGGCGATCTTCCTGCCGTGGTCGAACATCGAGCGCTTCGACCGGCTGCGCGACGCGATGAACGCTGATGAGCTGATTCCGCTGCCGGAGCTGCTGTCGATGACGCCTCGGGAGACGCTGGGGCGCGTCGACCAGCGCGGCCTGACGTACTACGCGCAGGTGTGGGCGCTGGTGCATTTCCTGAACGAGGGCGACAATGGCGCCTACAGCGACTCGCTGCGGCTGTTGCTGTCGGACGCCGCCGCCGGGCGCATGGCGCGCAAGCTCGCGACGCATCTCGGGGGCGAGCGCGAGGCCCGGGCCATGATGATGCGCCGGGCCGGAGATGCGGTTTTTCTCACCTATTTCAATGAAGATCTGGACGCGACGGATCGTGCCTACCGCGATTTCATCCGCCAGATCGTTCGCCCCGGCGGACGCGATGCAGTGGTCTCGGGCCGGTCGCCGGTCACTGGCACCGCAGGGACGGGAGGGTCGCGATGAGCGATGGCGCTGCAACCATTGAACTGCCCGCGCGTGTGCTCGGCCTGCTCTCCGATTCGCACGGCGACGCGGAGATGACGCGGAAGGCGGCGCGACTGCTGCTGGAGCACGGCGCCGAAACACTGTTGCATCTCGGCGATGTGTGCGCCGAGTCGGTGCTGGATGAGCTGGCGGGGCTCCGGGCGCCCGATGGGACACCGGTCGAATGCCGCGTGGTCTTCGGCAACATGGATCATGATGAGCTGTCGATGTCGCGATACGCCGAAACGGTCGGCGTGAAGGTCGATCATCCGGTGGGGCGATACACCGTTGTGGGAAAAACTGCCGCGGCCCACCACGGCCACGATCCCCGGCACGAGCCCGCCGCGATGCGGGCGGGGTTGGACTACTTCTTCCATGGCCACACCCACAGAAAACGGGATGAGCAGGTCGGTGGAACCCGCTTCATCAACCCTGGCGCCCTGCACCGGGCCACGAACTACACCGTCGCCCTGCTGGATTGCGCCTCGGACGAGCTGACCTTTCTGGATGTTCCCAGGGGCGCCTGAGCAGGGGTTTGCTCTATCATGTGGCGGCGGCCCGGGGGCTGCGGGAAACACTGGCGACATGACCGAAAACAACGCACAACATGCATCGCAGGAGCCGGAAGTGGTCGTGCGCCGCGCCAGGCCCGGCGATCAGGACGCCGTCACCTGCCTGTACGAAATGGCGCCGGCGAGTGAACGCTTCCACGACAATGGTGAAGACGTGCGCGACATCACCGGCGCATACCTGAGCGACGGTGACGACGGGTCCAGCTTCTGGGTCGCCGAGGCGGACGGCGACGGCGTGATCGGCATGGTCGGTGTCCGCCGCGAAGGCGCGAGCATGGCCAAGATGCGTCGCCTGCGCGTGCATCCGGACTGGCGCCAGCGCGGCATCGGCAAGCGGCTGGTGCGCGAGGCGCTCGGCTTCTGCCGCGACCGAGGCTATGTGAAAGTCGCGCTGCAGGCGGAAGTGGAGCAGGAGGCGGCAATCGCGCTCTTCAAGCGCTTCGGCTTCCAGCTCACCCGCACGAGGATGGTGGACGACATCGAGGTCATGGAGTTCTACATGGATCTCTACCGCGATCCAGACGACTCCGATGACTGACCCCGCCGGCACGGGAGGCGGGACGCACGAGCCGCTTCGATCATGGGCGCGACCAGCCGGATCTTCATCGCCGCTCCTCTCGACGACGCCTGCCGGGCGGCGCTGGAGCGACTCGACCGCTGGCTCGACCACCTGCCAACCCATCGGAGCGTCCCCACCGCACAGCGGCATCTGACCGTGGCCTTCATCGGCGCCATCTCCGAGGCGGAGACGCAAGCGGTCATCGAGGCTCTGGGCGAGCCCTGCCGATGGAGCTGGCCCGAAGAGGCGACCCTGACGCCACTGATGGCAATTCCCTCACTCCGACGCCCTCGCGTGCTGGCGGCGGGGCTGGACGACCCGGGGAACCTGTCGCGCCTCATGGAGGACACCGCCCGCGCTGTCGCCGAGGCCGCTCCGACCGAATCAATCCTGCGGGGGCTGGATCGACCCGCGCTGCCACATATCACTGTCGCGAGGGTCAGAGGCTCGCGCCCGCCCCGGCCGATCAGTCTTGACACCGCGCCTCGGCCGGACGGCGTCCTGAAGCTGACATGTCTCAACGTGGTGCGCTCCACCCTGACGCCCCGGGGTCCTGACTACTGCACCCTCGCCAGCATTCCCATCCAATGCAACCTGCAGCCCTGAATCGCTTGAGACCAGAAGACCTATCGGACTGTCGGCCCCAAAGGGCGATTGCCGGGCGAACGAGTAGCGCCCCTGAGCTGCTGCCGGAATACTGACGTGTCGCGTAGGTCCTTGCAGGGCATGGATTTTCGGCTTGCTTTGACTTCGCACCCCCTGTACCGTGGGGGAGCGATTTGGCGGTCGCATCACAGACGGCAGGCAAGAATCAAGGCCGCAGTGTGGGGTTTCCTGAATCCAAAGCTGTGGCGCCTGCGTAGATGCAAGTGCAAATCCTTAACCAAGGCTTCCCTCTTACTCAACGCCCCAGGTTTGCATTCATGCAGGCCTGGGGTTTTTTCGTGGACGCAAGGCCTTCATTTCATCGGATCAAGAAGGCTGAATACCTGAATTCCCGTGAGTAAATACCCCGAGGGACGCCGCTGATTTCCGGTGATCGACTCAGTTCGCCAGGGATTCATCCCGCCCCGGCGCCATGGCCTCTCTGAGCAGGCGTGATCGGCCGCGGCGACCCGAGAGCACCGCGCCACCGACCCCCAGCAGACACACCACGAAGACGAAACCCAGCGTCGCATAGCTGACGTGCTCCACGCCGACGAGCCCGATCCCCACCAGCGCCCACGCGCCGAGACCGGTGAGGGGGCCGATGGCGTAGCCGGCGCCGATGACGGCCTCGTGCTTCCCCCCCGCTTCGACCTCCGCCGCCCCGACTTCCATGGCGTAATACAAGGCGCCGCAGTACACACCGCCCGCGCCGACGCCGAAGAGCACCAGCCCCGTGATCAGTGCCGGAACCGTCGGAGCGACGATGATGATCGCGGCGCCGCCGATCAGGGCGCCGCCGGTCCAGAAGGGCGTGCGCCAGCGTCCATGCCAGCCTTCCCAGTGCTGCATGAGCAGGAACATCAGGACGCGGCAGACCATCCAGATCGAGGCGAGGCGGGTAAACCAGTTCTCATGCACCTCGAGGGCCGCAAGCTGTGAGGGCAGAATGGGCGTGACGACGTAGAGCAGAATGAAACAGAGCACCAGCAGCCAGCGGAACGTGACCAGCAGGTCGTAGTAATTGGCCGGGTGAGGCTCGTGGATGTCTTCAAGGTGGCGGGCCGGCTCCCGCGGCGCCGCGATGGCGAGGGGAATGCATACCAGGTGAACCAGCCCGAGGGCCGCGATGACGCCGAGCGGGTTGTCCTTCAGAAAAGGCGTCATTCCCCAATAGGCGACGGCGACGGCGGAGGCCCAGACCAGGTTGAAGGCGCCGATGGCGCGGCGAAGATCCTTGCCGCGTCGGCCGCCGGAGATATAGCTCTCGATGATGGGCCACAGACCGCCGGTGAGGGTCGCGTACAGGGCGCCGAAGAGCCAGATCGACCACTCGCGCTCAACAAGCACCGGCAGAGCGCAGACCAGCCCCATCGCGACCATCAGCGCGACAAGCACCAGCCGCGAGGTGATGCGGCTGGAACGGGCCGCCAACCGACGCAGCGCCGGACCCACGGCGAGGGCGCCAACGATGTAAATCGCGCCCATCACAAAGGCCAGCGACAGGTTCTGGACCTCGGAGAAGTCGTACCGCTTGTGGGTGACGAAGAAGACGCCGTTCATGACAGCGCCGGTGCCGAGGCTGTTCAGCCAGGTGAAGACCAGCACCGGACCGAGAGGCGAGCGCCCAGCCCGGCCCGTGTCTGAGAGGGAGGCGGGGTGTCGAGCGTCGGTGAACATGGGGCGTATGAAGGGGCGCTGTGCGTGAAGCCGCGGGTCGTTGCCGGACGGCGGCGCGGATCGTAGCATGCACTGCAGTTGCCGCGGGCGAGGGCCCGGGCGCTGCGTATCCCAGTCCGCGTCACGAGCGCGCGTAGCTCAATTGGATAGAGCGTCGGCCTCCGGAGCCGAAGGTTGCTGGTTCGAGTCCAGCCGCGCGTATTTCTACTTCATCGACCCTCATCGACCTGTCGGTCTGGAGGTCAGTCGGTCGTCATTTGGGCGGGCGTTGTCGCGGGGCATGGCGGCGTCAGCGATCCGTAGGATCGTCGGGGTCGTCAGCGATCCGTAGGGTCGTCGGGGTCATGGTCTGGTGTTCTGGGTTCGTCGCCTGTCGCGGGTTCGGGGTTGGGTGTGGTGTGATCAGAGGCGCTCGCCTTCTGCGCGCCGGCGCCTCCCGCGCCTCGCATGATCTGATCGTCTTCGCCGATGCCGCGGTCGGGGGAGTCCTTGAGTTCGTCGATGACGGTGCCGCTCCAGAGGGGCACGCCGATGTGGTAGGCGGCGCGGGCGATGATGTATGCCGCCACCGGCGCGGTGAGGAAGAGAAAGCCGATGACGAGCAGGGCGCGGGTGGAGTCTCCGAGGTCGGCGAAATAGATTGCGACGCCGAGGATGAGGCAGCCGACGCCGAGCGTTCCGGCCTTTGTCGCGGCCTGCATGCGCGTGAAGGAGTCTGGCATTCTCAGGATGCCGAGGCCGGCGAGCAGCGAGAAGAGGCCGCCGAGTATGAAGAAGGAGCCGGCAAGTATGTCTTTCATGGCGGGGCTCCCTTCTGGATGTAGAGCGCAAACGCGATGGTGCCGAGGAACATGATCAGCGCCAACACGATTGCGACGAGCAGAAGCACGGGCATCGATGTCTTCACGGAATAGATGGCGATCATGCCCACGGAGAGCGTCGCGATGAGGTCGAGCGCGACCACGCGATCGGCGAGCGAGGGGCCGAGATAGAGCCGAATCGCGGACATGGCGATGCCGAAGGCGAGCATGCCGATGATCGCGTCAAGCAGGACGACGGGCATGGTCAAGTCTGCGGTCATCGGGTCAGCTCCAGCAGACGTCGTTCGAAGCTGCCCTTGATTTCACTTCGCAGCTTGTCGGGGTCGTCAACGCGCATGAAGTGGACATACAGCGTTTTGCGATCCTGGGAGAGGAAGACGCTGAGTGTTCCGGGGGTGAGCGTGATCAGATTCGAGAGAACGACGAGCTCTGAATCGGTCAGGTCCTCGAGCGGGATGCCGATGACGCCGGGCTTCATTCTGTTGAGAGGAGAGATCGTGTAATACGCCATCCGCACGTTCGCAATCACGAGCTCCTTGATGAAGAAGAAGAGGAAAGTGACCAGGCGCCATGATTTGAGGAAATACGCGCGGCGGCCTTCAACGCTCGGCGCGAACCACAGCACGATGTAACCGATGATGAATCCGATCACGAAGTTCGTCGGCGTGAAGAGTTCAGTCGTCACCGCCCAGACGAAGGCGAGCAGGATGTTCCACATGAAGGCGCTCATTTGACGCCTCCCCGCACCTGTTCGATGTACTCAGGCGGCAGCACGGCCTCGATGTAGGCCCGAGGATCGAGAATCTGGTCGGCCATATCGATAGAGAAATTGTAGACGGGCTCAAAGAAGACTCCCAAGGCGACCGCCAACACCGCGAGAAAGATGATCGGCGCCATCATCAGGGCCATGCCGGGCTGGCGAACCGCGGCCTTCCCGGGCGACTCGCCGGCGGACTCATCGTCGGACTCGTCGGGGGCGGGCTTCCAGAATGCCTCCGCCCAGATCTTCGTCATCGAGAAGAGTGTAAGCAGGCCGACGCCGAGCGCGACCGCGACGATCACATACGCCTCGGCCTCGAGGCCGGCGCGCACGAGCATCAGCTTCCCGAAGAATCCTGAGAGCGGCGGCACGCCCGCCAGCGCAAACGCCGAGATCAGAAACAGCAGCGAAAGCGCGGGGTTGGATGCGTAGAGCCCTCCAAGACGCGAGAGCTCGTAGGAGCCGCGCAGCTTGTTGGCGACGCCGCTGATGAGGAACAGATTCGACTTGGCGACAATGTTGTGGATGATGTAGAAGAACGCCCCTGCAATGGCCAGGCGCACGGCGGCTGGATTGCCCGAGACCATCAGGCCGAGCCCCATGATCATGTAGCCGATCTGGCTGATGATGTGGAAGGACAGGATGCGCCGGAACTCGTGCTGGGCCGCTGCGCCGAGCACGCCCGTCACCATCGTGAAACCGGCGACGACCAGAATCAGAGTATGGGTGTAGCTAATGTCCTGGTTGAAGATCAGCGTGAAGACGCGGATCAGGGCGTACACGCCCACCTTGGTGAGCATGCCGGCGAAGATGGCTGAGACCGCCGCGGGCGGCGTGTGGTAGGAGGCCGGGAGCCAGAAGAAGAGGGGGAAAATCGCCGCCTTCACGCCGAAGGTGATGAACAGGATCATCGACAGTGTCGTGACGATGCCCTGCTCCTCAAAGGCGCTCAACTTGAGGGCGAGGTCGGCGAAGTTGAGGGTGCCCGCCACCCCGTAGACCACGCCGATGCCCGTGAGAAAAATCACCGATGAGGCGAGATTGAGGGTGACGTATTTGAGTGCGCCCTCGAGTTGGGCCCGCTCGCCGCCGAGCGCCAGCAGCACGAAGGATGAGATCAGCATCACCTCGAACCAGACGTAGAGGTTGAAGAGATCTCCTGTGAGAAATGCGCCGTTGATGCCCATGAGCAAAACGTGCATCAGCGGGTAGTAAAAGAAGGATTCTCGAGCGCGATCGACGCTGCCGAAGGAATAGACGATGACGCAGACGCCCATCACGGCTGTGGCGAGCACCAGCGCGACAGAAAGCAGATCTCCGACGAGTGTGATGCCGAACGGCGCCTGCCAGTTCGCGATCTGTAGGCTCTGGATTCCTTCCTCGCGCACCAGAACGAAGAGCCACACCGAGGCGATCACCAGCACAACGGAGCCGATGAGCCCGATGGCCCGCTGCAGCCTCCGCGAACGCCAGGCGAGAATGCCGACGCCGGCGGTCGCGAGCGGGATCAGCAGCGGCAGGATCAGGGCGAGTGAGCTCATGTGTCGGTCGCCCTCATAAGATCGATGTCGTCATTGCCGACCGCCTGCCACGTCCGCTTCACCAGCACCAGCGTGAAGGCGACGACGCCGAAGCTGATCACGATCGCGGTCAGGACCAGCGCCTGGGGAAGCGGGTCGGCCACCAGTTCGGGCGGGGCGTCGGCGCCGGTGGGCACAAGGGGTGGGGCGCCGCGGCGCAGCCCGCCAGCGACGAAGATGACGAGATTCGCAGCGTGGCCCAGCAGCGCCAGCCCGATCACCAGCTTGACGATGCTTCGGCGCATCATCATGTAGAGCCCGCATGCGAACAGAATCCCGATCACGATGGCAAGCAGTACTTCCATCTCACTCCTCCGCCACGGTGATGATCATCAGCAGGGCGACACCGATGACGGTGAGATAAACGCCGATGTCGAAGATGAGAGGCGTGCCGACCTTGATGTACCCGATCGATTCGTGCCCGAGATCCATCCAGTATGCCTGCATGTACGAATCGCCCCGCATGAGCGCGGGAATCCCGCTCACCAGCGCCGTGATGAGGCCGATCGCGATGAGCGCCCGCAGATCGATGCGCACCGCCTGCCGGGCCCTGGCCGGGCCGAAGGCGATGGCCTGCAGCGCGATCGCGGACGCCGCCACCAGCCCGCCGACGAATCCGCCTCCCGGCTCGTTGTGGCCGCGCCACAGGAGGAAGAGCGAGAAGAGGAGCAGCAGAGGAAGCAGGTACCGCGTCGCGGTCTGGAGAATGATCGAGTTCATCGCCTCGCCCTCCTGTCAGGCCTGAGGCGCAGCAGGGTGTGGACGCCGATCGCGGCCACCGCCAGCACGAGAATCTCGCCCAGCGTGTCCAGCACGCGGAAATCCACAAGAATCACGTTCACAATGTTGTGCCCGTACGCCTTGGGAGCGCTGTTGCGGATGAAGTAGTCGGAGACGGGCTCATCCACCTGAATCTCGACGGCCAGTAGCACCAGAACCGTCATCATGGCGCCGCCGATCAGAGCGACCAGCATGTCGCGGAGACGCTCGCGTTTGCCCGAATACGTCGCGAACGCGGGGAGGTGGTAGAAGACGAGAACGAAGAGGATGACGGTCAGCGTCTCGATCGCGAACTGCGTCATGGCGAGGTCCGGCGCTCCATAGAGCACGTAGATCAGGCCGACGGAGTACCCCACCAGCCCCAGGGCCGCGATGGCGCCGAGCCGCGAGCGCGACACGACAACAATCAGCGCCCCCACCACGACCAGAATGGCGAGGCCGACCTCGTAGAAATTCGGAATGGTCTGCACGCGAATTTCGGGGACGCCGTGTCGTGCGAAGAGCGTGAAGCCCACCAGCCCCGCCGTGCTGATGATGAGGATGATCAGGTAATTCCGCAGGTATCCGCTCTGGAGAATGCGCGTCTGGGCCGATGCGATCAGGTTCAGCGAGGCCATCGCCGCGTCATAGCCGCGGGCAGGCCCGACCGCGTCGATGGGCCCGAGCGCCGCTCCCACGCCGCGAACGCCGGCGCGTCCGAAGTACAGACCCACGCCGAGCAGAACCGCCAGGGCGCTGAAGCCCAGCGCCGGCGTCAGGCCATGCCACAGGGCCAGCTTCACCTCCGTCTGCTCGCCCAGCACCGATGACGCCCCCGCGCCGACGATCGGCCCGGCGAGAAACTGCGGCGCCAGCCCCAGCGCGATGGTGAAGAGCGCCAGGATCGCCGGCCCGGCCTGCATCGCCAGGGGCGGGTCGTGCGCCTTCTTCGGCGTCTCGAGGTGGGCGCCGATGAAGGGCTTGACCGCGACCAGGATCGCCGCGGCGACGGTCAGCGCCGCCATCGCCACACTCGCGGCGACCAGCCACGTCGAGAATGTCGGCGACTCCAGCGTCGCCTCCAGCAGCACTTCCTTACCGACGAAGCCGAAGAGGGGCGGCAGGCCCGCCATAGACACCGCCGCGATGATCGACACCGCTGCCGTCGCGGGCATCAGCCGCACCAGGCCGCCGAGCTTCTCGGTGTTCTTTTCTCCAGTTTCATGGTCGATGGTCCCGGCCACCATGAAGAGCGCGCCCTTGTAGAGGGCGTGAGCGAGAATGAAGGCGATGGCCGCCTTCGCCGCCAGCGGCGTGCCGATTCCAAGCAGCATCACCATCGCGCCGAGGCTGCTGACCGTGGAATAGGCGAGCACGCGTTTGAGCTGGTTGTTCTGCAGGGCCAACCACGCCCCGAGCACCATGGTGACGGCGCCGAAGATGGAGAGGGCCCAGATCCACGAGTCGGTTCCCCCCAGCGTGGGGTGCATGCGTGCGAGGATATAGACGCCTGCCTTCACCATCGTCGAGGAGTGCAGGTAGGCGCTGACGGGCGTCGGCGCCTCCATGGCGTTGGGGAGCCAGAAGTGGAATGGGAACTGGGCTGATTTCGTGAAAGCGCCGGCGAGGACCAGAATCAGGATTGGCGTGTACAGCGCGTGCTCGCGCAGGACGTCGCCGGATGCGAGAATTTCGCTCAGCTCCCAGCTTCCGCTCGCGATCCCCATGAGGACCAGACCGGCCAGCAGCGCCAGGCCGCCGGCGCCGGTGACCAGCAGCGCCTGCAGCGCCGCCTTGCGGGCCGCGGTCCGCCGGTGATCGAAGCCGATCAGCAGGTACGACGAAATACTGGTCAATTCCCAGAAGACGAAGATGGCGATGAGGTTGTCCGCAAGGACCAGCCCCAGCATGGACGCCATGAAGAGAATGAGGAAGCAGTAGAAGCGCCCGATCTGGTGATGACCATGCAGATAGGCGCCGGCGTAGGCGACGATCAGGGCGCCGATGCCGCAGATCAGCAGCGCGAAGAGAAGCGCGAGCCCATCAAGGCGCATGGTGAGGGCGATGTCGATGCTTGGGGCCCATCGCAGGGCTGCTTCAAGCGTCTCGCCGCGGGCGACGGCGGGGATCTGCGTGGCGAACCAGGCGAAGAGGGACGCGGGGCCGAGCGCCAGGAGCAGGCCGGTCCAGCCCCGCACGAAGCGTTGGACCGTGGGCGCCAGCGCCGAAAGGGCGACAAGGAGGAAGACGGAGAAGATCAGGCCGACGGCGCCATCCATAGCAAGGTCGGAGAGGGGAATACCCGGGGAGTTCGCCGCGCACACCGGCCCTTCCGGGGCGTGGTTGAAGGATCCATCGGCTCGCGCAGGTCCGAAACATTCGCGGATCCGGCGGATTCTGCGCGGCGGGGGCTAGACGTTGGTCTCCCCGGCCCTGGTCAGGCCGAGCTTGAAGAGGATCGGGCCCACCAGCTCGTGGATCGCGATCATCGCCAGCGTGAGGTTGAAGATGTTGTCGGCGAAGGGCTGGCCGGGGAAAGACCGCTGGATCACGGAGGCCAGCGCAAGCGACACACCCGCCTGAGAGACGAAGCACGTCCACACCCATTTGCCGGCGGGATCCTCCAGACCAGAGATTTTCCGGCCAGCGTGGGAGCCGATCGCGATCATGAGGGCCCGAAGTCCGACGAGCAGCGCCGCCGCCATCCACAGGTCGCTGAGAACGCCGAGATCCACCTTGGCGCCGGCGAGGGCGAAGAAGACGCAGTACACGGGCAGACTGAGCTGCTCGACGCTGCCGAAGAGCGGCTCGCTGCTCTCGGGCCAGACATTCTGCATCAGCATCCCCGCCACCAGGGCCACGATGAGCGGCTCGAGCCCCAGCGCTCCGCTGAGCAGCGCGATGCCGAAGCATGTCAGCACCACGAAGATGTCCAGGTGAGCGTTGACCGCGTGCACGTACCACGCCAGGAAGAGTCCGACCACCGCCCCCACCACCAGCGAGCCGCCGAGGTGAATGGCGATGTACACGGGGAGGCTCTGGCGCACGGGCGCGCCGTCGTCAGCGATTGCGACAGGCCGTTCGGGATCGCCCTCCGCGGCCTCCGCGGCCGCTGTGTGACTGACGTCGGCGCCCGCATCAAGGTGCACAGCCGCCGGTGTCGTCGCTCCCTTCTCGGCGTCGAGATCGCGCAGGATGGGTCCGCCGATCGAGATCACCAGCGCAAAGAGCACGATGAGCACCAAATCGAGACAGACGATCACCGAGAGGGCCGTCTGGGTGAGCGGGCCCCTCGCCTTCATCTCGGTGATGACGGCGATGACCACCGCCGGCGAGCCGGACGCCGCAACGAGCGCCACCATCAACGCCACGATGATCATGGGCGTCACGCTCTCGAAATCGACAAGCTCCATCGGGCGCATGATGAAGAACATTGCGATCGTCACCCCCGCCAGCACCAGCGTGGTGACGGAGGCGGTGAAGGCGAGCACGGTGCGGTAATGCTTTCGCAGGAAACTGAGATGCATCTCGCCGCCGGCCGTGAGCGCGATGAGGGCGATGGCCAGGTCGTTGACCAGTCCAAGATGCAGAACGTGTTCGCGCGACACCATCGCCAGTGCGCTCGGCCCCACGATCAGGCCGAAGACCAGGTAGCCGGAGATCTTGGGCAGCCCCGCCGCCTTGAAGAGCCGCCCGAAGAGCCACGATCCCAGCAGCAGAAGCCCCAGACTCGTGCCCGAGCCCATAAGCCCCGGGGGCAGCTCGGACGCCACATCTCCCAGCGCGTCGGTGAACTGTCCCTCCCCCGCACCACTCATCGCGGCCAGCGCCCGCACCAGGTGCACGAAGATCAGCAGCGCCCCCACCGCCAGGAAGATCCGCGCCAGACGCATCATGACGATCCCTCCCCGGCGCCCGATTGCGCCGAGGCGACATCCTGAGACCCCGAGGGCGCATCGGTGACGCCGGATGATTTCGAAAGCGTGAGCAGCAGCGGCAGCACCTCAGAGGTCAGCCCCGCCAGCAGCACCACGGTGAGCATTTTCTGATGCAGCGGCGTGGGATCGGAAATGACCAGCCCCAGCCCCAGCGCCATCGCCATCGGCGCCTGCCGCACCGGCGCGATGAAGAGCGGCGAGCCCACCGGCTCACTGAGCGGCCTGATGCCGACGCGGAAGATCCACGGCTTCAGGATGAGGCGCAGGATCGCAATCGACATCGCCAGCCCCAGGCCCCAGATCCCGATCGCGGGATCGATCAACATCCCGGCCAGCATCGCCAGCAGCACCGCCATCACGTGCTCGGCCCGCAGAATGAACCGCTCAAACATCCGCAGGGCCGGCCCGCCCAGATTCGCGATCACGACCCCCGCCAGCATGGCGGTGAAGAGGGCCGATGTGGCCAGGTCCGCCGCAATCCCCGCCACGAGCGCCACCAGCCCGAGAAAGACCGCCAGCAGTTCGGCCCGGCTCCGTCCGGCCAGGCGCAGCGCGTACCTGCCGAGGATGCCGAGCGTCACCGCCATCGCCAGCGACATTGCGAGCTTGGCGCCGGCGCCGAACCAGTCGAGCACGAGCTGGCCGCTCGCCGGATCGCGCGCCACGGGCTTGGAGATGAGTCCGAAGAGGGTGATGGCCGCGATGGCGCCGAGCGCACCCCCGCCGCGCACGAAGACGGCGAGGCGGGCCGAGTCGAGCGACCGGCTGATGCGCATGGAGCGCGTCTCCATCGTCCAGCCGATCGCCGCCGCGCCGATGATCAGCGCGGGCATGACGCGCCAGGCGGCGCCTTCGGTCCCCGGGGCGCCGACGCTGCTGATCCACAGGGCCGCCGCGACCCAGCCCAGAAAGCCGAAGACAACGGCGCTGACCAGCACATCAATCGTCGCAAGGCGCCACAGGGCTCGCGGCAGGGTCGCGAATAACTCGCGGCGCGCCTGCAGGCCCACCATCAGGCCGATCCACCCCAGGCAGATCATGATCAGGGGCGACGAGCGGAGCAGCGTCTCGCGCTCCAGAGCGCCCAGCCCGCTCTCACCAAGAAGCGCACCGGCGGCGATCGCCAGCCACCCGCCGCTGAGCAGCATCCCGAACATGCGGCTGCGCCGAAGCCGATACGTCATGGGGCTGCTCGCAACCAGCGCGAGGATCGCCAGCACCAGGATCGTCAGGAAAAAGCGCTCCGTCTGCCCCATGTTGAATTCCAGAGAATCGATGCGAGCGCAGCTTCCGGCGCATCGCGACATGAACGTTACTGGTGTGCTCCGGCCCCGGCGCAAAGGATTGGGCAGCGCCCCTTCGCCGTCACGAGTCGTCTCCCGCGCGCTTCAGGCCGCAGATGCGATCGACCGGCGTCGTGAAAGCAATCGGACGCTCGTTGGGTTCGAGTTCGTCAAGCAGGTATCGAAAGGCCTCGCCGGCCTGCTTGGATGTGGTGAGGGAGAGCACAACGCGGCTTCCTGTGTGCTCCGGTATCAGCGATGCAAGCCCGGCGAAGATGGGCATGTCCTCGCGCAGGATCGCGCCCATGCCCTTGGTTTCGATGACGGTGGCGCCGGTCACCCCGATGTCCAGCAGCGCGGTGATGAGGTCGTCCAGCATCGCGGGGTTGGAGGCGATCATCACCAGCAGCACGCGATCGGATCCGTCGCGAACGCCGGAGGCGGAGGCGACGCTCTCAGCCATGAGAACGATCCTCCTTCACCAGCGTTTCGTGTAGCTGCCGCTCATCCTCGACGGCGCGGAGCCGTTCCAGCGCCCCGGGCCCCCGCGCGATCCGCGCCAGCCGCGCCAGCAGCCGCACGTGCTCCCAGGGTCGACCCGAGTCGCCGAACATGGCGAAGACCAGATCTATCTCCGGGCTCTGCACCGAGCTGCCCTCGTTGCGAAAGGAGACGGGCGGGGAGACCCGCGCCGCCACCACCACGGTGGACTTGATGCCCGGCAGCATGGCATGGGGAAAGGCGACGCCTTCGGGGGTTACGGTCGCCATCTGGGCCTCACGGGTCCGCAGCGCTTCGGCGAGGGTCGCGGCGTCGAAGCCCTCCATGGCCTCCGCCGCAACCTCGGCGAGACGGGTCAGCAATGCGTCCCGGTCCGAGGTGTCGCGGAGAAAGAGGACCTGCTCTGGTTTGAGATATGGCTCAAGGCGCATGGTGAATCCGATAGATGATCTCGACGATACCAGACCCGGACCGTCAGCGGCGTCCATCGGGCGTGAGTTGAGCGGCGAGCCGGTCTGGGCTTAGAATAAGGAATGTTCATGCAGCTTCGGCGACCCATCCTGAACTTTCTCAAACGTGTTTCACTGGCTGTATGCGCCCTCGGGTTCGTGCTTCCACTCGTCGGGTGCGATCCCGGCGAGCCGCCGGATGAGCGCCTCACCCTTCGGATCTTCGTCACCAGGGATCTCGAAAATGTGGTCCACGATCTGAGGCCCCTCTACCTGCAGGACCATCCCGATGTTCGTATCGAATTCTCCGGCGGGGAAACCCAGTCGCTGGCGCTCCAGGCCGCCGCGGGCGATAAGCCGGACCTGCTCATCACCAACGATGGGGAAGTGTTCAACAACATGATCCCGCCGGCAAGCAGCGTCGATCCATGCCTGGCGGATGACATGGTCGTCATCTCCTCCGATGCGGACGCGGACATGGCCGAATTCACCACCGGCGCCGATCCCGTCGCGATCGTCATGGAAAGCGCGCCCGCCGGCGCGGAGACCAGGCTTGCCCTGCAAGTGATC
Source organism: Phycisphaeraceae bacterium (assembly GCA_007693965.1). Taxonomy (GTDB): domain Bacteria; phylum Planctomycetota; class Phycisphaerae; order Phycisphaerales; family UBA1924; genus RECQ01. Next base: position 102,311 of record RECQ01000046.1, read on the forward strand.
GACGCCTGGACCAGCGTGGAGTTGCGGGCCCAGCGCTCGCAGACCGTCGCGGATGTGATCTCGCGCGTGCAGGCCGGTGATATCCGCTTCGGCGTTGTCTACACCTCTTCGGTGGCCGCCGCTGACGATGACGTGCATGTCGTGGGCGTGCTGCGGATGCCCAACGGAGCGGCGCTGACCTACTACGCCGGCGCCTTCTCGGACGAGGGACGGGCTTTCTCCAACTGGATGCGGTCCAGCCCTGAAGCTGCGCGAATCGCAGAACAGGCCGGCTTCCGGGTCGTCGAGCCCTCCCGCTGAGAGCTGCTGGAGGACGCCCTCCGTCCGCAGAGAGGGCCTGCTCCTGCTGGTCGGAATCTCCCTCCTGTGCCGCGTCCGGGCACTGGCGGCCTCAGGGCCCCTCGGTGAGTTGGCCAGCGCTGCGCCGCCCCCAATTTCCAGAAAATTCAACGCTTTCGCCGGTACAATGCCGCAAGACAGCATCGCAGATTCCCAAAGAATCGACGCACCCCCTGTGGAGGTTTTGGCCATGGATCTCGCGCTTGCGACCGGCATTTTCGAATCGCGGAATTTCCTGTTCCTTATCGGAGGCGTCATCGCGCTGGTGTGGATCGTGGCGGCGTCGCTGGAGACCATCATCTCGACGCGGTCGCGGGAGCGCACCAAGCGAGAGGTGGCGGCGTACGTCGCAGAGGGCTCCATCAAGCCGGAGGACGCCGTGCGCATCCTCAACACGGAGCACAAGAAGATCAGCGATTACCTCTGAGCGCAGGCCCCCGGCGCCTGAATGCGAGCAGTCATGGAAGCCATCGAAACCATCATGAACTCCAGATCGTTCTTCTTCCTCGTCATCGGGGCGATCGCGATCGTGGCGATCCTCGGCGGCATCCTGGAGAGCATTCTGCGCACGCGGGCCCAGGAGCGGAGCCGTCGCGAGATCGCCGCCTACATCGCAGAGGGCTCCATCACGCCGGAGCAGGGCGAGCGGTTGATGAAGTCCACGCCGAAGAAGTCCTGCTGATGGAGGTCGGACTATGGACAAACTGATCGAAGCGATCGCGGAAGACCCCTCGATGTTCGTCAACGTGCTGTTTGCCCTCTCGTCGATCGTCATCATCGGCGCGACCATCGTTCTGTGCATGCGCATCGGACTGAAGATGAAGCGCGAGCAGGAGATCTCGCGACGCGAGATCGCCGCGTACGTCGCGGAGGGCTCGATCAGCGCCGAGGACGCCGAGTCGCTGCTCCAGCCGCGCCCGTGGTTCTCGCGGGGAAAGACCGCGGAGAAGATCAAGGAGGCGTGCCGGGGGCTCGGCGGCCTCTGACCGCCGCGGCGGCGCACGCCGAACGCGGGGCGCTCCACTCACATTAAAACGTCGATCATGTTGCCCAGCGTCGAGCGCGATCGCACCTGGTAGGTCTGCTCGACCCGGATCCGCTTCGTGATCTCGCGCGTGGGTGAGACATCCGCCAGCCGCGGACCCGGGCGGTCGCTCCGGTCGCTGCGGTGCGGCTCATGCGTCTCGTGGCGAAGCGGAGATTCGGTCCCGGACCGATCGGCGCCGGCCGGGGACTTCTCTGCGGCTCGCGCGTGCTCTTTCCTCAGGAATTCGGCGAAGAGGAGCCTGCCGTCCCATCGCGCCGGGGCCGGACGATCCACGCCCGCATCCTGGCCCCTGCACGGCGGCTCGATGCGCCGGGGGCGATCGCCGCAACGGGCGCCCGGGTTCGGTTCTGGCGTGTATGACTCGATCTGCACGCCTGATATGGAGTAAAACCGGCGCCGCCCCGGCGAGGGCCCGCGGGTCCGGAAAGATCCGCAGCCATCGCACCCGTTCCCGCACGCTCCCCACGACGCCGCAGACCGACCGAAAACACGTCGCGGAATGACCACACGCCGTGTTGCATCCACGCATCATGCTGCCCACCAGCGCCCTCGAATTCGACCTGCCGCAGCGGCTCATCGCCACGCGCCCCGCCGAGCCGCGGGACTCGGCCCGGCTGTTCGTGATCTCGCGCTCCGACCCCGAGCGGCGCGAGCACGCGCTGGTGCGCGATCTGCCCGAGATACTCGGACGCGCTTCCGACCAATTCACGATGGTGTGCAACGTCAGCGGCGTGCTGCGGGCAAGGCTGCGGGGCGTCCGCTCTGACACCGGCGGCGGCGTGACGGGCCTCTTTCTCGAAGAGCTCCGCACCGAGCGCGACGGGCGCCTGTGGCGCGTGATGCTCAAGTCCGGCGGCCGCCTGGCGCCTGGTCGCACGATCGAGCTGCATCCGCATGTTTCGCCGGGGACGTCGAAGCACGAGTCAAAGCACGAGGGGAGCGCGTTGACGCTGGAGCTGCTGTCACGCGAGACGGACGCATGGCTGACCAAGGTGCGCACACCGCAGTCCGACGCGGCGGTCGACGACGATCTCTCATCGCTGCTGGAGCGCATCGGCGCCACCCCCCTGCCCCCCTACATCCTCAGCGCGCGGCGCCAGGCCGGTGAGTCTCCTGCGGATGCGCAGGATCGCGCCTGGTACCAGACCGTCTACGCCGACAGCGCCCACGCCGCCTCGGTCGCAGCGCCGACCGCCGGACTGCACTTCACGCACGAGCTGCTCGACCGCCTCGCCATGCAGGGCGTGCGCCGGCGCGATGTGGCGCTGCACGTCGGGCGAGGCACATTTAAGCCGGTGGAATCGGCCCACATCGAGGAGCATCCCATGCACGCCGAGCGGTACGACATTCCGCCCGAGACGATGGGCGCCCTCTCCGAACGCGCTGCGGGCTCGACACGCATCCTGTGCGTCGGCACCACCAGCGCCCGCGCCCTCGAGAGCGTTCCCACGCGGATTCCCGACGAACCACTCGAGCGCGGCCTCACGGGCGAAGCGAGAATTCTCATTACACCCGGCCACCAGTGGCGCCATGTCGACGCCCTGCTGACCAACTTCCACCTGCCGCGCTCGACCCTGCTGGCGATGGTCGGCGCCCTGCTTCCCGAGGGTGTGGAGCGCCTGCTGGAACACTACCGCGAGGCGATCTCGATGGAATATCGCTTCTTCAGCTACGGTGATGCGATGCTGGTGTTGCCGTGATGGCGTGAATCCAGAATCAACACAAAGACTCGGAGTCACAGAGATGAAATCAGGATGGGGAAGCTCCGGATTCGGCGTCCCAGCGCAGTTGCAGCGCCGTTGATGCACCACATTCGCCCTGTGCTATTCCGGTCCGAGTCCGCTTACGCCAGGATCACACGCTGGAATTTGATGATCAGGCGCGTCCGGCGGGGGACGAGCATGCAGACGGACTCGTCCGCATCGGCCGCCAAGTGGCACTCTTCGACGCCCGCCTGCGATGGCGCCGAGCGGTCGATCGAAGCCTCGTCCTCGATCTCAGAGGCATGGCCTGTGATGGCCGCCAGCGAAAGAATCGCCGCACACGCCATCGAGTTTCGGAACAGAATCCTGGTGTTCAGTCGAGTCTTCAGATGTTTCATACCGAGCGTCTCCCAGCCCCTTGCGGCTACTTAAACCTACCACCGATCCGGCGAGGTCAAAGCGAAAATCTCCGCTGCCGCTCGCTTCGCGTCTGTCGCGTCGAGGGCGCCGTTCTTTCCGGACGCAGCCGGCGCTTCCGGGGCTTCCGGGGCTTCCGGGGGAGAGCAGCGTCCGGAAACAGGCGTCGCCGGCACAAGGTCCGACGTTGTTACACTCGCCGCACGAATCGTGGACCGGTGTCCCCCTAGTCGGTGAGCCGATACGGACGCCGAGGGATAGGAACAGCGTGATGCGGCAACAGGCCGTTGAGCAAGGATCGACACCGGGCGGGACCGGCGCCGGGAACTCGACGGCGTTGCGCAGAGCAATCGCCGCGGTCATCGGGCGCGGCCTTCGATTCCTCCCGATCAAGAGCGGCGTCGGTAAGCTCGCCGGCCGAATCCCCCGGCTGCACGCACAGGCGCCGACAGAGCGCTTTGTCATAACCCGCCTGCGGACCGGTGAGCGGATCGTGGTTAACCCGCATGACCTGATCGGTGGCCATGTGTACTGGACGGGTGATTACGACCGCAAGATCTCCTGGCTGTGCAGAAGAACGCTCCGCAGCGGCGACACGGCGCTGGACATCGGCGCCAATAACGGTGTCGTGGCGCTCGCCATGGCGAGCGCCGTCGGCCCCGATGGGAGCGTCCACGCCGTCGAGCCGCAGCCGGAGCTGACGGCGGCGCTGCGAGATTCGGCCGCGTTGAACGGCTTCACACATCTTCATGTGCACGAGATCGCGCTTTCGGACACAGATGGGACTGCGGTCATCCACATCCCGAGAAGCAACAGCGGCGAGGCGTCGCTGGGCGAATCCCGCGGCGAGCGGCGCGGCGTCGAGGTCGCGCTCCGCCACGCCGGCGCCTTCCTCGAATCGCTCGGCCCGGCCCGCCTGCGGCTGATGAAGATCGATGTCGAGAACCACGAGGCCCAGGTGCTCGGCGCCGCGCTGGAGACACTGCAACGCAACCCGCCCGATGTGATCATCTTCGAGTCGCACAATCACGGCGCGCCCTTCTGGGAGCGCGAGGCGGTCCGCATTCTGCACGGACTCGGCTATCGACTGCATCAGGTTCCCAAGGCGCTGCTGCGGATGCGCCTGGACTTCTTCCCGCAGGACAGCGAGCCGCCGCACAAAGGATGGGACTTCGTGGCCATCGCGCCCGGAGAACAGCGTGAAGCGCTGGAGCGCCGTCTCCGCGTGCGCAGCGCGCCGCGACGCTGACGCGTCACTCTCCGCCGGGAAGGGGGCGCAGCTCTTCCAGCAGCGTCAGCCACACTTCCTGCGGCGTCTGCCCGATCAGCGCCGGCGCCGCGGCGATGCAGAGAAGCGAGACCACCAGGAGCCAGAAGCCGATGTGATCCCCCACCGCCCAGCGCTGCGTCCAGCCGCCCCACATCGAGAATGTTTCGGCGGCGTCCGGCGAATCTTCGGTGTCCGAGCCGTTCTTGCGTTTGCCGCCTGCAGCGCGGGCGACGTGGGCCATGTCGTCGACGGAGATGAGCACGCCGCGGATCGCCCGCTCCCAGCCGGCGAAGCGGGCCGCGCTCATCGTGCCCGTGCGGGCGGCGGCGCCGAGGCCCGCGGCGCCGAGAACCACATCCATGTACACGGCCAGAGCCAGCGCGAACATCACCAGAGCGATATCAAGCTTCACCTCCCACAGCACGCGCACCACAACGCCGGGCGTCCACCGATCGGTGTGCCGCTGGCGGATCCATTCGAACAGAATGTGAATCCCGACGACCACCAACAGCCAGAAGAGGCTGATGACAATGCTCAGCACAACCGCGAGCGTGACATAGGCGCCGATGAAGAGCCAGCTGTCGTCGTGGTTGATGATCCACTCGCGCAGGCGCGATCTGGGGGCGCCCTCCGGAGACGACGACGCTTCTTCGAGGACGATGTCGACTTGGCCGTCCGACTGCGGCATGAGCCGAGCAGACCGATCACCGGGCTGGTTGTCAAGACTGTCGCGCCGATCAGGCCCGGCGCAGCTCGATCTCCACGAGCTCCGGCGCCACGCCCAGACGCACCGGCAGGATGGACATCCCCACGCCGCGCGACACCACCACCGGGAAGAGTGGCCCCTGCACCAGCCCGCCGACATACTTCTGCCCGTACGAGCTGGAGACGATGGGGGCGCCGATGAAAGGCAGACGCACCTGGCCTCCGTGGGTGTGTCCGCTGAGCATCAGGTCGATGCGTTGCGTCAACTGCGGCAGTTCGGCCGTGTCAGGGTGGTGGGCCAGGACGAGCCGGGGCGTCGATGCGTCAACGCTCGCCAGGGCCGCGGCCGGATCCTGAATGTCTTCATAGAGGTCGCCGAGTCCGGCGATGCAAAGCGACTCCGCCCCTGGAGCACCCGATTCCGACAGCGTGACGCGCCCCGCCGCGCCGTCAAGGAAGATTCGATCATTGTCCACCATGTGCGCGCCGACGCTCCGCAGCGCATCGCGCACCCGACGACCACCTGCGTACCAGTCGTGGTTGCCGAGCACGCCCACCACGCCGAAACGGGCGGCGCTGTCGTTCACCAGCCGGCTCACCAGCTCCGCAGCGTGCGGAATCTGGTCCGGGCCGTGGCTTACATAGTCGCCGGTGAGGAGATACACATCGGGCTTGATCGCGATGGCCCGCTCGATCGCCTCGTCCAGAAAGGCACGCGCGACACGCGGACCGCAATGCAGGTCGGAGACGTGCGCGATGCGCATGCCCTCGAAGCTGGCGGGAAGACCGCGGATGGCCACGCGGTAGCGGCGCACCGCCAGCCCCCACGGATCGATCAGCGTCGAGCGGGCCGCGACGCCGAAGGCGCCCGCGCCGGCGAGCGTGAGCGGGGCGTCGAACAGAAAACGGCGCCGGGCGATGGAGAAACTGTGGGGCGCTGCGCCGTCAACACCGGCGCGCCTCGCATTGAAGAAACTGTGGACAACCCGGCGCAAGCGAAGCGTGATCCAGAAGAGCGTGATCCACATCGCGACGGCGACACCATTGGCCATCAGCGCCGGCGACGTCAGATGGATCGATTCCCGTCCCAGCGTCTTGGCCACAAGGATCCAGCCCGGCAGGGCCATCATGTGCAGCATGTTGTCGATCGCGTGTGAAAACACGCCCTCGATCGGCGCCGGCAGATCCGGGAGAAATCGCATATCGGTGGTCCACTTGGAGGCGTGGCGCCAGGTTCCGATCACCGTCAGCAGAGCCCACAGCCCCGCCATCACGGACAATCCCCGCCATCTTCGCTTCCAATACTGCACCACGCCGCCCGCTCCTCCCTCGCGCCTGTTCAGCAAGTCCGATCCAGACTCCCTCGGTACGAGATCGACGCCTCCGGGTTCACGCGTGACCGGATCGGGACATGTCGTCGCATCGACAGGCCCACGACCCATATTCCCCCTCACGAGAGCCGCTGAGGCGAACCGCGGCATATCGGTAGAATCACAGCCACAGACGGGAGGGTCGGCGTGGACGACAGACAACGGCTGGAACAGTGCATCCGCACGCGGCACACGTGCATCTTCATCTCCACGCACGAGGAGGAGGAGGCGGTGCGCCTGGTGTGCGAGACGGCGATCTCGCTGGGGCGCGAACTGCACATGTGGTCGGTGGACGAGGGCGTGCGCAGCGGCGTGGTCCAGGGCGCGGGGGCCGTGCCCGATTCGGAGCACCCCGCCGCGGCGTTGACGCGGCTGGCGGATGACGACCCCGCGGGCGTCGTGGTGATGCTCGACCTGCTGGACCATCTGGACGATCCGCGCACACTGCGGGCCCTGCGCCGCCTGCTGGCCCGTCGCCGGGTGGGCGGCGGAGCTGTGGTGCTGATCGATCATCGCGGCGATCTGGCGCCGGTTCTCGGCGCCGGCGCCACGCGCTTCGAGCTGTCGCTGCCAGAATCTGAGGAGCTCGAGCAAATCCTGCGATCGACCTTACGACGCGTCCACCGGGAAACGCCCATCGAAGTGGACATCAACCGCGGCTCGCTCGACACCATCATCCGCAACCTGCGCGGGCTCACACGCCGCCAGGCCGAGCAGATCGTCTACGAGATGGTCGCCGAGGATCGCAGCTTCAACTGCGACGATGTGAACCACGTCATGGCCCGCAAGCGCCAGCTCCTGCACCAGGGCGGCCTGCTCAACTACGTCGAAGCGCCGACCAGCCTCGACGACATCGGCGGCCTGCGCCGGCTCAAGGCGTGGCTCAAGCAGCGCCGCGGCGCTGTGAGCGACGAGGCGGAGAAGTTCGGCATCACGGCGCCGCGGGGCGTGCTGCTGCTGGGCGTGCAGGGCGCGGGCAAGAGCATGTGCGCCAAAGCAATCGCCACCGCGTGGGGCAGGCCCCTGCTCCAGATGGATCCCGGCGCCCTCTACGACCGCTACATCGGCGAATCCGAACGCCGCCTGCGCGACGCCCTGCAACAGGCCGAAGCGATGGCGCCCATCATCCTGTGGATCGACGAGATCGAGAAGGGCTTCGCATCGGCGGGCAGTCAGAGCAACGACGGCGGCCTGAGCAAGCGCATGTTCGGCTACCTGCTCACGTGGATGCAGGACCACGAGCACCCCGTCTTCCTGGTGGCGACGGCCAACGACATCAACGCCCTGCCCCCCGAGCTGCTGCGCAAGGGACGCTTCGACGAGATCTTCTTCGTCGACCTGCCCGAGGCAGACGTGCGCGAGGACATCTTCGCAATCCACATCCGCCGACGCGGGCGCGACCCGGAGCAGTTCGATCTGAAAGCCCTGGCGAAGGCGTCAGACGGCTACAGCGGCGCCGAGATCGAACAGGCCGTCGTGGCGGCCCTGCACGACGCTTTCTCGGCGAAGAAGGAGCTGAGTACGGAGCGGATCGTCGAGGCCCTGGAGATGTCGCCCCCGCTGAGCGTGACGATGCGCGAGCGGGTGGATTCGCTGCGCCGGTGGGCGAAGGACCGGTGCATGCCTGCGGATTGAGTGGGTGCGTGGGTGAGCGGTGAGCGGTGAGCGGTGAGCGGTGAGCGGTGAGCGGTGAGCGGTGAGCGGGTGATTCGTACAAAACCAGCGAGCCGGGGCGTCCCGCCCCGAGTCAGATAACACCACGCATCAACAATTCCAAGCGTTCAATCACGCACTGAAACCACACTCAAACGCGCTGCGTATGCACGAGACGCCGAGGCTGAGTCATCGAAGCATCGGGTCAGAAGTTCGGCATCGCTCGGTTGAGAACTGCCTTTCTGTGTTCAATAACTCGGCGCCTATGAAAGCACTCGGGGCGGGACGCCCCGGCTCGCTTTGTTGTTGTTGGAGATGAATGGCGAATGCAGCGCCAACTTCCGAGGCTTCGAAGACTCAGCCTCGGCGTCTTCAATCCACCTCCCCAACACCCTCACCAGTTCGCGCACAAAATCACCCACTCACCCACTCACCCACTCACCCACTCACCCAATCACCCCTGCATCTCCACAACAAGCCCATCCAACGGCACATCCTTTTTCTCTTCGCCTGTTTCAAGGTTTTTCAACGTGCAAGTCGCTGCGTTTTCAATGATCACGGCGTACCGCGCGTGGCACGACGACGCTTCCTTGAGCAGCTTGCCGACGTTGCGCGTCGTGCGGTGTGTGTGACGGGCGTGCAATCCGGCTCGGCGCAGTTCGGCGACCGTCGGCTTCAGCGCCGCCTCGCTCTCCTCCTGCCCGTTCGAGATCAGGAAGATATCGGGGCGTGCGTCGATTTTGTCGAGCAGCTCGGCGCCCTCAGGCATGAGGCCGCGGTCCTGAAGGACGAGTGATAGCACGACATCGCCCATCGCGAAGCCGACCGCGGGAGTGGGCGGGCCGCCGAAGAGCTCGACGAGGTTGTCGTAGCGCCCGCCGCCGGCGATGGCGCGCTCCTTGCCGCCGGTTTCGTGGACCTCGAAGACCATGCCGGTGTAGTAGGCGAGGCCGCGGACGATGGAGAGATCGATCGTCGTCCATGCACTGACGCCGGTGCGTTCGAGTTGCGATGCGAGGCTGGACAGGTCGTCATCGGTCGTCGCAGTCGCATTGTCAAGAGCCGCATCAAGCTCCTTCATTCGCTTTTCGTCAAAGCCAAGTCGCTGCGCCTGGTTCACATACTCAGCCTGTTCGAGCTTCGGCTTTCGATCGAGGAGCGCAAACCACTCGCCGTAATTCGACTCCGCGATCTCGAAGCGGCGGAAGATCGACTCGACAGCGGCGCGATGCCCGATGCGCAGCCTGATCTGATCGCTCGACAGCCCGAAGCCCTCGAGCGCGCCGACACAGCACGCGATCAACTCCGCATCCGCCTCCGCCGACTCATCCCCCAGAATGTCCACGTTCCACTGCGAAAACTCTCTCAGTCTCCCCCGCTGAGGCCGCTCCGCACGAAAGAAATTCCCCACAGAGAACCACTTGATGGGCTTGGGCAGGCTGTTCGCCTTCGCCGCGACCATGCGCGCCAGTGTGGGTGTGAACTCGGGGCGGAGGGCGAAGTCGGTCTCGCCTCCGGCTCTCCTGAAGCTGAAGAGCTCGTTCACGATCCCCTCGCCGCTCTTGACGGTGTAGAGGTCGAGGTGTTCGAAGGTGGGGCCGTCGATCTCGTCGAAGCCGTGGCGGAGGGCGGTCTTGCGCCAGGCGTCGAAGATGTATTGCCGGCGGGCCATGTCCTCGGGGTAGAAGTCGCGGGCGCCGCGGGGCGCCTGGAAGGGCTTGCCGTGGCGGCCGGAGGGCGTGGGTTCGGGAAATTTCTGGTCTTCGGGCGGCATGGGACGTAGGGTATCCTCTGAATGTGAGGAGAGGAGCCGACGAATGCGCGAGTCGGGGATTCTGAAGCTGGCGGGACTGGTCGGGCTGGGCGTCTTCCTGTGGGCGCTGGTGACGCAGGCGCCAGAGCCGCTGACGGCGTCCCGGTCGATAACGCACTTCAGGCCCATCGATGTCGGGGAATTGGCCAGCTCGCTCGACTCTCACACCCGGCGCATCGAAGCTGACATCTTCGATGTCGCGACCTGGCGCGACATGGCGCAGATGTTCCAGATGTGCCCCGACCCCGACGAGGCCATCCGGGCGTGGGCCCTCATCGCGCCGGCGTCGCTGATCGACGAGCGCGCCGGCGCTGCGCTGGCCCGGTTCTTCACCAGCTCCATGCCCATCACCGGCCGGGCACTGGGGAAGCCCTACCACAGCATTGCCCTCGATGCGGCGGATGAGCTTCGCAGCTTCATCGCCGAATCCGGCGACAAAGTCACCATTCTCCATTGGCGCGCCTTCGCCTGGATGCTGGTCCTGACCGACCAGACCGATGAGGCGCCCCATGCCCTCGAGATGATGCGCACGCTGGCGATGGACGCCTCCTCGGACGTGCCGTTCCGGATGCGAACCGATGTGCTCCGCTCCATGAGCCTCGCGTGGAAGTTGCTCGGTGATGAGGAAAAGTCGATCGCGGGCTGGCGCCTGCTGGCCGGCATGATGCACAGCGCCAATTGGGAAGCGCCGGATCTGAACATCACCTGGCGCGCGCTCGGGGGCCAGTTTAAGGACTTGAACCGTCCCGATCTCCAGCTTGCGACCTACCCCCACGCCATCGAGTTCGCGCTCGACTGGCGCGAACAGTCCCGTGGCGACCCGGAGTGGTGGAGGATCAGGGAACAAATCCTGAACCTCGCTGACCGTGTCGATCCGGACTCACTGGCGACGGATGCAACCGATCCCCTCGGGCGCCCACAACTCCTGGCGGCGTGCGACCGTATCGAGTCGCAGTTGCCTGACCTCGGTCCTCGCGACGCCGGGCTCGCGACGCTGATCGGTCTGGTGCGGCGGGCGCTGGGTGATGCCGAAGGCGCCCGCCGAGCCCTGAACATCGGCGCCGAAATGCACGAACGCCGCATCGAGCACCGCCCGGACAGCGCTCAACTTCATTACCAGCTCGCCTGCGCACGGTCCCTCGCCGGTCGCGTCGAAGAGGCGATCGACGCATTCGAACGGGCCATCGAACTCGGATGGAGCGACGCCACACGATCCCGCAACGACCCTGCGCTCGTCGCGCTGCGCGATGAACTGCGGTTCGTCCGACTGCACGAGCGGATTGAGACGTCCCGACCCGGCTCGCAAGTGCTGGAGCATCCGGTCCGGCTCCGCTGAGGGGCGTGTGAGCGCCCGGCAGAATCCCGGGGGCGTGGGCGCGGCGGGACGCCGCTGCTACCATCCTGCCCCCAGGAGGCCCCGCCCGCAATGCCCGAAATCACCATCAACGGGAAGAAGTGCACCTTCGAGCAGGGTCAGACGATCCTGCAGGTCGCCAACGACCACAAGGTCGAAATCCCCTACTACTGCTACCACGACGGCCTCTCGATCGTGGCCTCGTGCCGCATCTGCCTGGTCGAGGTGTGGGCGCCCAACCCGCGGAACGACAACAAGCTCGAGCCCATCCCCAAGCTCCTCCCCTCCTGCCAGACGACGGCGGGCGACGGGCAGGTGGTCCGGGCCGACTCTCCCAAGGCCGTCCAGAGCCAGAAGATGGTGATGGAGGACCTGCTGATCAACCACCCGCTGGACTGCCCGGTGTGCGACCAGTCGGGCGAGTGCTACCTGCAGGACTACAGCTACAAGTACGGCCGCGGCGTCTCCCGCTTCGAGGAGCAGAAGGTCAAGCAGCCCAAGAAGGATCTGGGGCCCAACGTCTACCTCTACGCCGATCGCTGCATCATGTGCACCCGCTGCACCCGCTTCACGCGCGAGGTGTCGGGCACAGCGGAACTGATGGTCGCCGGCCGCGGCAACCAGACCCAGATCGATGTCTTCCCCGGCCACGCCCTCGACAACGAGCTGGCCTCGAACGTGATCGACATCTGCCCCGTCGGCGCCCTGCTCGACAAGGACTTCCTCTTCGCCCAGCGCGTGTGGTACCTCAAGAGCACGCCCTCGATCGACGGAATCACCGCCAGCGGTGACAACATCTGGATCGAGCACAACGAGGGCAAGATCTACCGCCTCAAGCCGCGGACGAACCTCGAAGTCAACAAGTGGTGGATCACCGACGAGGTGCGCTACGGCTGGAAGCACATCCACGCCGAAAACCGCCTGCGCTCGCCCATGCGCCGCAGACACGGCGCCCTCAGCGAGTGCGACTTCAATCGCGCCTACGACGACGCGCTGGCCGGCCTGAGCCAGGCCGCCGAGTCGGGCGGACGCCTCGCCGCCCTCATCTCCCCCATGCTCTCCTGCGAAGACGCATTCCTGCTGGCCCGCCTGGTGCGGGCGATCGACGACAAGGCGATCCTCGCCCTCGGCCCCGTGCCGCGACAGGACGAGGACAAGGTCTTCCCGCCGAATCTGGATGCGAACAACCCCAAGGCCTTCGTCATGCGCGCTGAAAAGGCCCCAAACGCCCGCGGCGTGCGCCGCGTCCTCGAAGCGGTGAACGGCGGATCGGTCGACGATTTCAACACCTTCCTGCAACGCCTGTCCCGCGGCGAGGCAAAGGGACTGATCCTCACCGGCAACTACCCCAGCGATTGGGCGACGGACAAACTCCGCGCCGCCGCGGCGGACGAGACGACCTACACCGTCCTCATCGACACACTCGCCGGCCCCCTCGTCGACAGCGCGCAGACAATCCTCCCCGGCGCCACATGGGCGGAGAAGGCGGGCACGTTCGAGAACGATCGCAACCGCCTCCAGGCCTTCGAACAGGCCATTCCCGTGATCGAGATGGCCAAGAGCGAGGGCCAGATCGCGCTGGACATGCTGGCCCGGCTGGAGCAGGGCGTCGAGGCGCGGGCGCCGATGTACAACGCTGCGAACGTGCGCATGGAGATGGCGGAGACGCACCCGGACACGCTCGGCGTCTTCACGAAGGATGTGCACCTGCCTCTGATCGATGCGCACCACGAGCCGGATATGCAGGTGGTGGAGCTGTAAGCGCCGGGAGTTCAGTCAGCCACCCGCTGCTGCGCCCCAGGCTTTCACACTGCGATAGATGCCTGTGGTATCGAGCGTCTTACCCGAGGCTTCGTGGACTCAGCCTCGGCGTCTATCTATCAAACAAACTTGTTGATGGCGCCTTACTCGTCGCTGGCGCCAAGCGTCTCGCGCAGGAACTCGATGATCGCGTTCTCCGCGCCGGGGTCGACCCAGAAGAGGTCGTTGTGCATGGCGCCGGGGCTGATGCGCACCTGGATGTCGACTCCGGCGTCCTTGGCCGCCTGTTCGAGGCGCCCTGCGTGCTCGACGGGGACGACCTCGTCGTTGTCGCCGTGGACGATGAGCACGGGTCGGTCGCCCAGTTTTCGCACCTGGTCAATCGCATCGAAGCCCGAGGGAATGAGCGCCCGGCCCAGCAGCCAGCTGTGGTCGGCCGCGATGCCCTTCCAGCTCGCGAAGGGGGACATGAGGACGACCGAGCGGATCTCCTCGCGCTCCGCGGCGACGGGGAGACCGATCACGCCGCCGATGCTGAGGCCGAAGAGGGCGATGCGGCTGTGGTCGATGTCGTCGCGGGCGAGCAGGGCGTCGAGCGCCGCCCTGGTGTCGCGGATGAGCGGCTCGCGGCGGAGGCGCCCGCGATCGGAGCGGCCGTACGAGCGGTAATCGAAGAGAAAGACGCTGAAGCCGGCCCGGGGCAGAAAATCAACGAACGGGTAGTGGTGGGAGACGTTGCCCGCGTTGCCGTGCGGCGTCAGCACAACCGGCGCGGGCGCATCGCCATCCAGACTGCGCGGATCGGCGGGGATGAACCAGCCGTGCAGTGTCAGGCCGTCCTCGGTCTCGAAATAGACATCCTCGACGCGGGGCGGCGTCTGGAACTCCGCGCGGCTGGGATAGTAAAAGAGTCGCTCCATGCATCCCGTCAGGGCCGCGAAGCCGACCAGGGTGAGCGACAGAAGCCCGAAGACAGCCGCGCGAACACGGGAGCGACGACGGCTCTCCGAACGTGACTGTTCAATTCGCTGCGCCATCCCGGGCTCCGCTTCACCTGGTTGCTCCAGATCCATCTGAGTTCCGAGTTCCGAGTTCCGAGTAGTGAGAATTCAGATCTCAGATCTCAGATCTCAGATTTCAGAACTCGGTACTCGGCACTCAGAACTCGGTACTCAGTACTCGGCACTCGGTACTCACCTCTCCCGCTCGTTCTCGCGGAACCGTTCGAAGAACTCCACGATCCGCAGCAGCCGGTCCATCCGCTGCTTCGGGTCGCCGGTGCGCGAGAGGTCATGGCCGGCGTTGGGGTAACGGATGTATTCCACCGGTCGGCGCAGCTCTTTCAGAGCCCGGTACATCATCTCGCTCTGTGTGACGCCGGTGCGGAGGTCGTTGCTGCCGTGCGTGATGAGGAAGGGTGTGCGGATCTTCTCGACGTAGGTGAAGGGCGACTCGCGCTCCAGGATGTCGCGGATTTCGCGCTGCCAGGGGAAGCCGCCGAAGGCGTGCTCGACCAGGCGCCAGGCGTTGCCCTCGCCGAAGAAGGTGACCAGGTCGTAGACGCCCCGCTGCGCAACCGCCGCCTTGAAGCGGTGGTCGTGGGCGATGATCCACGCCGTCAGGTACCCCGCGTAGGAGCCGCCGGTGACGAAGAGTTGATCGGCGTCCATCCAGTCGTCGCGCGACAGGGCGTCGTCGAGGCTGGCGAGCACATCGCCGGCCGGACCGTGCCCCCAGTCCTGGAAGTTGGCCTTCTGAAAATCGTAGCCATAGCCGCTGGAGCCGCGCGGGTTGCTGAACACGACGCCGTAGCCGAACTGGCACAGGAGCTGAAACTCGTGCCACATGCTCTGCGTCGCCGGCCCCCACATCACCATCGGGCCGCCGTGGATCTGGAGGACGACGGGGAACGTCTTGCCCTCTTCGAAATTCGTCGGCTTCATCACCCAGTACTGCACGCGGTGGCCGTCGGGCCGCTCGATCCAGCGCTCTTCAGGAATCGAAATCTTCTTCTTCGCGATCCAGCCGGTGTTGAGTTCGGAGAGACGGCGCATCGAGCCGTTCCCGTCCGCATCAAGGAGGTAGAGCTCGGAGGGGTTCTCCGGTGTGACGACCTCCGCCACGATGCGCCCGCCACTCTCGGCGTACGAGCCGACGCTCAGCGGCCCCTCGGTGAGCTGCCGGCGTCCGCTCGCGTCCGCTTCGAATCCGGTGCGGTAGAGATGGTTCGAGCCGTACACGCCGCTGTTGAAGATCGCGGCGCCGCTTGACGTCACGTTGGGATCGTTGGCGTGAAAATCCCAGTCGGCCGTGAGCCAGCGTCGCTCGCCGGTCTGCGTGTCGAGGATTCCGAGGCGCGCCTGTCGGAACAGCCGGTCCTCCATCTCGACGGCGCGGAAGAGGAGGAATCGCCCGTCCGGATCCGGCCGCGGCGAGTCGTAGGACCATGCATCATCGTGCAGCACGGGCGAAGCGGCGCCGTTGTGCAGCTTCCAGATCGCGGTGCGCCATTCCCGGTCCGGATGTTCGCCCGTCTCCGGATCTGTGACGAACCACACCGTCGCGCCATCCGGACTCAGACGCGGATCGTTGTGGGCGCGAAAGCCGCCGGCCACCAGCTTCGCCGAACGCGGCTCGCCGGCGACATCGACCGAGTAGAGGTGTGAAAAGCGCGGCTCGCCCCGCAGTGTCAGTTCGTCCTGGAAGACCAATCGCGAGATGACGAACGGGTTGGATTTCGAAGCGTTCCGGGCAAGCCAATTCCGGATCGAGCGCAGATCGCCATCGGGCGCCGCTTCGATGCTCGGCTGCTCGGCGTCCTTCTCAGGCGCCGGTTTCGAGCCGTCGCCGGTGCGGGGCGCGCGGATGGGCTCCTGATCGGTGTCGCGCCAGTCGCGGCCGGGGCGCTCCATCGGGAAGTCCGGCCTGCCCTCGATCCGTGAGAAGGGGACCGAGGAAGTCACCAGCAGGCCCTTGCCGTCCGGTCGCCAGCGTGGCGACGAGGCGCCGAACTCCAGGTCGGTCGCCTGCCGGGCCTCGCCGGGCGCCTTCAGGGGCAGAATCCAGACCTGCGGCTTCTGGGCCTTCTCGGCGCCCTCGTCCACCGTCGTCGTGGCGGCTCGGCGGACGAAGGCCAGCCGCGAACCGTCCGGGCTGAACGTGGGGCTGGTGTCGTCGCGCTCGCCATGGGTGATCTGGACCGGCATCGCCTCCGAATCGGCGAGACCGACCAGCCACAGGTGGGTCTGATACTGCCATGCCTCTTCGGCCCCGGGCTTCCTGCGAATGGAGCGCACCGCGAAGACCGCCTGTTCCCCATCCGGGGAGACATCGACGCCGGCGATCGTCTGCAGCCTGAGGAGATCCATGGCGGTAAATGGCTCTGAGGAATCCGAGAGAGCATCGCCCCGCGCCGCCGGCAGGCACGCCGCAGCCAGACACAACACGGTCAACACATGCACGGTACGCAGGATCAGGGTCATATCTCTTATAAGACCGTGACATGCCCCGAGATGCAAAGCGGCGCCGCTCGTGCGGGCTGAAGGGGCGACGGGGTCGCCGATGCCCTGATTTCTCGCGGGACAAGCCGGAAAAGCGGGGGTACGATGAAGACCACCAGAGGAGATGCATTCATGTGGAAATCAGTCCTGAGTGTCGCCACCGGTGATGCGGCCCCCGCGCCGCTCACCTCGCCTGCGTTGATGTCGGACGCCACCATGCCGGGACGTTCGCCCCGATTGCGTCCGCCCGCACTGGCCGGATTTGCCGCCGCGGCAGTCGCATCGGGATGTTTCCTGCTGGCGGGCTGCTCCCAGGCCGGCGCCGACGACGCTGATGAGGATCAACAGACGACGGCCGTCGCGGCGAGCGAGCAGACCGCCGCCGACTCCGAGGACAAGTCCGCTGAGGACAAGGCCGCCGCCGATCGGGCCGAGGCCCTGCGCAAGGCGGCGGTGGAGCGCAACGCGGGTCTGCCGGTGCGTGTCGAGCCCGTCGTCGCGTCGTTTGGCGAACTGCAGTCCAACACCACCGGCACGATGGAGGTGAAAATCCACAATACAGGCGACGAGCCGCTCACCTTCGCCCGCGTCACCACGAGCTGCTCGTGCACGCAGGGCAGCATCGAGCATCGCGAGATCGTCCCCGGCGACGCTGCCATCCTCACCATCCGCTACGACGCCGGCAACATCAACGGCTACGAGATGAAGCGCCACTTCGCCTGGATTGAGGGCGGCCGCCGCCCGGTCGAGATTCCGGTCACTGTCAACATCACCGGCGGGATGGAGCGCGGCGCCACGACGGCCGAACCTCCCGGCGGTCCGGAAGTCAACGCCACCCCGCGTCCGGCCAGGCCCTCCGTCCGGATCGAGCCGCCTGTCGTCGACGCCGGCTTTCTGCGCCCCGAAGGCACGACGCAGCGCACCGTCAAGATCCACAACACGGGCGAGCACCCGCTCCGCTTCACGCGCGTCGCGACCGACTGCAGCTGCGCTGTCGGCTCCGTCGAGGACAAGGAAGTGGCGCCCGGCGAACACGCCGAGATGATCGTCACCTTCACCGCACGCCCCACGGTTGGTCCGCTCAAGCAGACGCTGCGCGTCTTCGCAGCGGGCTCGCGAGTTCCCGTCGATGTCGAAGTGAAGGCGATGGTGACGAATGTCATCAACGCCGATCCTTTCTACCTGAACCTGCTGGCGGGCCGGACCGGCTCGCTGGAGCTGGTCGCCACGGATGACACGCCCTTCCGCATTCTCTCCATGGATGGCGAGAAGCCCAGCTCGCGCGCAGTCGAATCAGCGGACCGGTCCGCCACGAAGCACATCGTCAACTGGGATCTCACCGACGTCGCCGATGCCGATCTCCGTCAATGGTTCGTCGTCGAGACCGATCATCCGGAGATGCCGGTGGTGGATTTCCGCGTCATCCATCCCGTGGTCCTCGGGCTCGGACAGGTTGAGCACTGGACGCTGTCGCACGACCGCCTCTCCCTCGGCTGGCTCAATTATGGCGAGACGATCGAGCGCGAGATCACACTGGTGAACCTGCGCAGCGATTCACTCAAAGACGTTGTGTCGCGCGACGGCCATTTCGACATCGAAATCGCCGACCGCACCATGACGCCGCGGGGCCTGCGCTTCACGCTGCGGGCCACCGTCACCGCTGAGCCGGGCACGATGATCGCCTCGCCCATCGTGGTGCGGTCGGACGACCCGTCGTACTCGTCGCGGATCTTCATCTTCGGCAAGGTCAGGGACGAGTGATGAGCAGCAGTCCTGCGCTGAGCGCTCCCGCGGCCGCGGCCTTTTCCGGCACGCTCCCCTCACGGCCGCCGGCGCTGCTGGCGTCGCTGGTCATCGCCGCCATCCTGCTCACTGCGGTGACGGCGAAGATCATGTCGATCATGTCGACCTCGTCGTTCGCGATGTCCGACTTTGCGCTGATCGGCGCCGAGATCGTCATCGCCTTCGCGGTGGTCGCGTTCCACTCGAAGCGCCTGACGTGGATCGGCGTCACGATTCTCTTCGGCGCCTTCGCCGGATTCGCGGGGCAGCGGGCGTTCGCGGGCCAGTCCTGCGGCTGCTTCGGAGAGTGGAACATCTCCGCGCGGGTCACGCTCGGGCTGGATCTCGTCGCGATTTCGCTGGGCCTGGCGCTGGCGACTCGCGGCGCGCGTTTCGGCGCGACGTCGCTGGGGCCGCTGGTCACCGCCGCCGCCGTCGCCGCGGGGATCGGCGTCGTCGCGTCGATCGCCACCGCGCCGCCGCCTGCGAGCGAGTACGAGCTGCGCACCGGGCGCACAACCGTGGGCAAGCTGATGTCGCTGCCGATGATGGTCGACGTCCGCGAGCCGACGCACCGCGGCCCGTCGTGGCTGGTCTACATCTACAACCCCGATTGCCCCAAGTGCATCGAGCACCTGCAGGACTACGACGACTACATGGCCGCCAATCCCGACGACGGGCTGCTCCGGGTTCACGTCGTCTCGATGGAGACGCTCGAGAACGAGCACGACATCCCGCTCTGGGCGTGGAGCGACGTCCCCACCACCATTCTGGTTCAGGGCGGCCTGGTCACGCGGCGCTGGGGGATGGACGATGTTCCCAACCCCTACAGCGTGCGCGAGTCGTTCATGACCGAACCCGATGGCGTCGGCCGACTGCTGGTGAATACGCCGCTGATCAGCGACATCGCGCAGGCAGGGCCTGACGATCCCTCGTGGCTCGTCTACATCTACAACCCAACCTGCCCGGACTGCATCGAGCATCTCGCCGTCCTGCGCCGCTTCATGGAGGAGCACCCGGACGACCCCGCCCTCCGCGTGCGGACGCTCTCGATGCTCGAGCTCGAGAACAGCGTGAACATCCCGACGTGGGAATGGCCCGGCACGCCCACCACGATCCACATTCGCGACGGGCAGGTGATGGGGATCCATCACACGTCCGATTTCCTGGATCCGTGGAGTCTGCGCGAGGCTCGGCTTGATCGCATCAGTGAGGACTGAGCCGGGTTCCGCGGCGTGCGGGCGTCAGCCTGCGCGGGCGGCGTCGCCGTCCAACTCCGCCGCAGTCGCCTCGGTGGTCACCATCTTCTTCTGCAGCGTGAGTCGCATGCCTGAGCATTCGCGCTTCTCGTAGCAGGCCACGTCCATCACGTGGCGGATGATGTGAACGCCGAGGCCGCCGGGCTTCACATCGTCGAGATCGCGTCCCTGGATGCAGTCCGGCTCGACCTGCTTGGCCTCGTCTTCGATGACGATGCGGATGCCGCCGCAAGCGCAGTCGTCCGACGCATCCAGGGGCCAGACGCTGATCCACACGCGGCCATCGCTGCGGCCGCCGTAGCCGTGGCGCATCACGTTGGCGAGCGCCTCATCGACGGCCAGCGCGATCTGGCTGCATGAGAGTTCATCGAATCCGAGCCGTCGCGCCACCGTCGAGACCAGCTCCCGGGCGCCGCAGAGATAGCGCGGCTGGCTCAGAACTTCGAGCTTCAGGTGGGGCTGATCTTGTTCGTTCGGCTGCGCCATGGCGTGAAGACTCCGATCGGTCGGTCAGAGAGCCTAGGGCCACTGCCGACGCTTCGCCACGTCCGGCGGCGGCGCGGGCGGCTCCGGACACCGACGCCCGCCCCCTCGACCGACCCTCGTGGACGGGATACGCTGTCCGCTTCCACTTTCTTCGGGAAACGCCCTTGAGCGATTTACAGCACTCCATTTTGCCCACCATCCCCCACGACGAGGTCATCCCCGTTCTGGACTTCGGTTCGCAGACCGCCCAGCTCATCGCGCGGCGCGTCCGGGAAGCCGGCGCGTTCTCGCTGCTGGCGGCGCCGGACACGCCCATCGAGAAGCTCGCGGAGCTGAAGCCGAAGGGCATCATCCTGTCCGGCGGCCCCGCCAGCATCTACGACGCCGGCGCCCCCCGCTGCGACGAGCGTCTTTTCGATCTCGGCGTCCCCATCCTCGGCATCTGCTACGGCATGTACATGGGCTGCTCGCTGCTGGGCTGCAAGATCGACCGGGCGCCCTCGCGCGAGTTCGGCCGAGCCAACCTGACCATCCTCGATCGCTCCGATCTCTTCGCCGCGATCCCGGAGCGCACCGCGGTGTGGATGAGCCACGGCGACCACGTGCGCGACCTCGACGTCGAGTTCGACACCCTCGGCGCCACGCCCGCCAGCCCCCACGCCGCCGTCCGCCACAAGCGCCTGCCCTTCTACGGCGTGCAGTTCCACCCCGAAGTGACGCACACGCCCCACGGCGTCGACATCATCCAGAACTTCCTCTACGAGATCTGCAAGTGCAGCGGCTCGTGGCGCATGATCGACTTTCTCGACACCGCGGTCGAGCGCGTGCGCGAGCAGGTCGGAAAGGGCCGCGTGGTCTGCGGCCTCTCGGGCGGTGTGGATTCTTCTGTGTGCGCCGCCCTCCTGCACCGCGCCATCGGCGACCAGCTCACCTGCGTCTTCGTCGACAACGGCCTGCTCCGCAAGAACGAGCGCGAACTGGTGGAGACGACCTTCCGCGATCACTTCGCCATCGACCTGCGCGTCGTCGACGACAGTGTGCAGTTTCTCGACAAACTTCAGGGCGTGGCCGACCCGCAGGAAAAACGCCGGCGCATCGGCGGCCGCTTCATCGAAGTCTTCAACAACGTCGCCGCCGACCTGGTTGACGCCCGCTTCCTCGCCCAGGGCACGCTGTACCCCGATGTGATCGAGTCCGGCCACGGCCACAGCGGCAAGGCCGCGAACATCAAGATCCACCACAACGTCGGAGGCCTGCCCAAGGACCTTAAGTTCGAACTGGTCGAGCCGCTGCGTGATCTCTTCAAGGACGAGGTGCGCAAACTGGGCGAGGTGCTGGGCCTGCCGGATCGGATCGTCTGGCGCCACCCCTTCCCAGGGCCGGGGCTGGCGGTGCGCGTGCTGGGCGAGGTGACCAGGCCGCAGCTCGACCTGCTGCGCGACTGCGACGAGATTCTGCAGGAAGAGGTCATCTCCGCCAACCTGCACCGGGCCCTCAGCCAGGTCTTCGCGGTGCTGCTGCCGGTGCAAAGTGTTGGCGTGATGGGCGACGGCCGGACGTACGAGAGCGTGGTGGCGATCCGAGCCGTGGAGACGCAGGACTTCATGACCGCCGACTGGGCCCGGATCCCCTACGACGTGCTGGACACGATCTCGCGGCGGATCATCAACGAAGTCCGCGGCGTGAACCGGGTTGTCTACGACATATCGAGCAAGCCTCCGGCGACGATTGAGTGGGAGTGAACGGGGCTGGCGCGTCAACCAGGGACACTGCCGTGAACATCCGCCTGTACATTGATCCAGAAACCGCCCAGCCACACATCTTCAGACACGGAGTTCGCGAGCATGAAGTCGAGGAGGTCCTCGCCAGACCCATGGAGGACCGCTCCGGCCGGGAGGGATCGCGGGTCGCCATCGGGAGAACCCGAAGCGGACGCTACCTCAGGATTATTTATGTTCCCGACAGCCGATCGAATGGCGTCTTCATCATCACGGCCTACGATCTGAAGGGAAAACCGCTGGCCGCCTTCAAACGGAGAATGCGAAGGAAACCCAAATGAGCGAGAATCAGTATCCACCCAACTGGGATGAAGATCGGATCCGTCGTGTGCTGGAGCACTACAAGAGCCAGTCCGAAGAGGAGGCCGTCGCCGAGGACGAGGCTGCCTGGGATGACGTCACACAGACCATCATGGCTGTCCCCGTCGACCTCGCGCCGGCGGTCCGGGATCTGCTCTCAAGAAGGGCTTCCTGACTGTCGCAGAGCGTTGAGCGTGTGGGACTCGCGACTCCGCGAGCAATCTGAGCGTCTGGATCATCCCGTGCGGCGAGGACGCGGCCGCGACTCGTGACCACGTACGTGGAGAAAGAGCGCGATGTCATCGAAGATCAAAGAATTTGACGTGGTCGCCCTGCATATTGATCTCCCTGATGCGGGACTCTGCGCAGGGCAGACCGGGACGGTCGTCTACGTTCACAATGACGGCGAAGCGTTCGAAGTCGAGTTTCCGATCGAGGCGCGGCGCAGTGTTGTCGAGACGGTCGATGCGAAAGACCTGCTCAAACTCCTGAACCTCGGGATTCGCAGGGCGCAGGCGGGGTGATTCGCGAGTCCATCGTGTGCTCAAGCAGCGCGAGAGCCTCTCAGAGGAGTAAGATGGCGTTTTCAGCGTTTCGCACGCTTCTACGCCGCGCCCGCTCCGGACCCGCCTTCGCATGATCGCTCACCGCATCACACTTCATTCAAGCGCCGACCGCTCCTACGACGTCGCCATCGGCGCCGATCTCCTCTCCACGCTCGGCCCGCGCCTCGAAGCTCTCTTCGCCGCCCGCCCTCCGAGGCGCGTCTTCGTCGCCCACGACGACCAGCTCCCCTTCGGCCTCGTCGAGACGGCCACCGAATCCCTCCGCCAGGCGGGCTTCGAGGTCGCCTCCGAGACCATTCGCGCCTCCGAAGAAAACAAAACGCTCGAAACGCTCCAACGCCTCCTCATCGCCCTCGCCGAGTCGCGGCACGAGCGGACCGAGCCGGTCGTCGCCCTCGGCGGCGGGGTTACGGGCGATGTCGCCGGCTTCGCCGCGGCTTCCTACCGCCGCGGCGTGCCGGTCGTTCAGTGCCCCACCACGCTTCTCTCGATGGTCGACGCCTCCGTCGGAGGCAAAACGGGCGTCAACCTGCCCACCGCCTCCGGCCTCAAGAAGAACCTCGTCGGCTCCTTCTGGCAGCCGGCGCTGGTGCTCATCGACATCCACGCACTGCGCTCCCTCCCCGATCGCCACTTCCGCGCCGGGCTCGCCGAATGCATCAAGCACGGGCTGATCGCGCGCTCGGTGGGCGTCGAGACCGATCTGCTCGACTGGACCGGCGCCAACATGGCGGCGATCGTCGCGCGTGATGAATCCATCCTTCCCGAGCTGATCCGGCGCAACGTGGCCGTGAAGGCACACGTCGTCAACGGCGACGAGCGCGAGGAGGCGCCCTCCGCCGCCGGAGGCCGGGCCCTGCTGAATCTCGGCCACACCTTCGCCCACGCCATCGAGACCATCCCCGGCCTCTCCCCCGACGGCGACGCCTCCCACGCCCCCCTGCTGCACGGCGAGGCGGTGGCGCTCGGCCTCGTGGCGGCGGCAGCGGCGTCGGCGCGGCTCGGCGAGCTCGATCCGTCCCACATCGACGCGGTCCGCGCCATCCTCACGCAGGCGGGCCTTCCCATCGCCATCTCCGACCTGCCGGACGCCGAGCGCATCATCGAGGCGATGTCGCACGACAAGAAGGTCGCCTCAGGCCGCCTGCGGCTGGTGCTGCCTGTCTCACAGGGCGAGGCCCGCGTGATCGAGGATCCGGCCCGTGAGGCGGTCGAGGCCGGCGTCGACGCCATACGGTGTTGAAATCCCCAAACTGGGGCGTTTTCTGCCCTTGTTCAAGGGTCCGGATACGAACATCCGATAAGTCGCACGAGGGCGCGGGCGCCGCGGCGGTCGTCGATCGCTCCGGTCTCGCGTCCATCCATGAACTCCTAGCAGCTGGAGATGGCCCGTGCGCACCATCGCCATCGTCAATCAGAAGGGTGGATGCGGGAAGACCACCACCGCCATCAACCTCGCCGGCGTTCTCGCGCGCCGGGGTCAGCGCACGCTGCTGGTCGATCTCGATCCGCAGTCGCACTGCGCCGTCGGCCTCGGCATCCCGGATGACGGCGTCGACATGCACATCGGCGATGCGATGCTGCTCGAAGACCCGACGCGCTTCGATGAATCGCGGCTCCTGTGGCGCATCAACCGCAATCTCGACCTCGCCCCCAGCGCCATGAAGCTCGTCGCGCTTGAAGCCGCCCGCGGCGGGCTGGCCGACGCCGCCGACCGCGACCAGCGCCTCGTCCGCGTCCTTGACCGCTTCCGCGATCGCTACGAATGGGTTCTCATCGACTGCCCCCCCGCCATCGGGCTGCTGACCTACAACGCGCTCCGGGCCGCGGACGAGACGGTTATTCCCGTCGAAACCTCCTTCTTCGCCATGAAGGGCGCCGACCGGCAGGTGCGCACCATCCGCTCCCTCGCCCGGCGCCTCGGCGGACAGACCCCCTATCGCATCCTCGCCACCATGCACGATCCGGAGAGCTCGCTTGCCTCGGAGCTTCTGCACGAGCTCGATCAGCAGTTCGGCGACCGGCTGATCCCGCATGTGATCCGCCTGGATCGCAAGCTCAAGGAGGCGGCGACCTTCGGCCAGCCTCTCGTCGATTACGATCCCGACGCCGCCGGCGCCCGCGACTATGCAGCCGTCGCCGAGTTTCTGAACGAGAATGCTCCCGGAAAAACCCGGGCCCGGCCGCACGACGCGTCGACGGTCGCCGCCGTTGAGAAGCCCGTCCCCATCACGCAGACGAAGATCAACTCCATCGCGCCGCCTGTGCAGCCGACGGCGATGCCGGAGGTGGAGGTCCCCGCGACGCAGAGCCGGGCCGCGGACCTGGCCCGCCGGGCCCGCCAGCTTCTGGAGCGGAGCGCCGAAATCCAGTCGCGCCTGGAGGCGGACGCCGATGTGAACGCCGCCATGCGGCGTATGGAGCGGCCCGAGCGCCCCCATCCCGAGGCCGCCGAGAGCAAGCGGTCCCAGCTGGCGAGGATTCTCGGCGCCGTCGAGACCAGCCGCGGCGTGCTCTTCTCCTACGTCGCCCCGCCCGGGCGGCGCGTCGCCATCGCCGGCGACTTCAACCGCTGGTCCGACTCGACCACGCCGCTGCGATACAACGACTCCGTTGGCGTGTACGAGACGATCGTCGAGCTTCCGCCCGGACGCTGCGAGTATCGCCTCGTTGTCGATGGACACTGGCAGCCCGATCCGTACAACCGAAACACAACGGTGAATCCGTTCGGAGAGCGGAACAGCGTCGTGGTCGTGACACGCAGAACCGCGGATCAATACATCGGCGAAGGCGCCGACTGACCCACCGAGGATAGAGCGATGCACAGCAGCGCCTGGCGCGATGGCGGTTCGGGGTCGGAGATACCCCCCGTCGCCGATGACAACGCATACGACACCCTGACCGAGCTCTTTCTCGGTGAGTTCGGTGACTGCGCCCACGAGGCTGATGCGCCCTCTGATCCTGAGCCGCAGACCAGGCCTGCCCCATCACGCGCCGAAACACCCACGCCACAGCGCCGGCCGGACAAACCCACGATCGAAGCCCTCGTCCTCGGTCACCTGCCCGTCATCGCCGGGCCATGGGCCGCCCAGTACGCCGCCCGACAGGCGGAGGACGACCAGCGATCCGTCGCCCTGCTGCGCCTCGGCGCCGGGCAGCTCTCCGTCGAACTCTTCGCGCCCCGCGGCGATGCGATCGAGGTCCCCCGCCGCACCGACGATCTGCACCTTGCACTGCAGGAGGCGGCCCGGCGCACAGATCGATGGATCCTTCGCGTCGAGTCCACCGACGAGCCCTCGCTCGCGACGCATCCCGATGTCGAAACCATCACGCTGCTCTGCGGCGCCGATGAGGCGGCCATCGTCTCGTCATACCGAACCATCAAGTCGCTCGCGACGGGCGAGAACGGGCTCGCCGAGAGCGCCGACGCCCCCGCGATTCGCGTCGCAGTCATGGGCGCCGGAGGCGAGCGGGCCGATCGCGCCTGCCTGAAGCTCCGCCGCGCAGTCGACGCCTTCCTGGGCAGGCCGCTCGACATCGCCCCTCCGCTGGAGCGCATGGCGCCCGCGCCATCGCTGCGGCTGTACCAGGCGCCCGTGGATCTCGATGCGACCGGACTTCTCACCGAAATCGAAGACGCCCTCCGGCCAACCACAGCGCCGACTCCCGCCTCGTTGCGATACACCGGAGATGAAGTCGACACACCAGCGCAGGCCGAGACGCCTGCGACGCCAGAACATGCAGGAGCGACAGCGCCGAACTACCGGTCCATGGTTGATTCGACCGTCGATCGTACTGCGGATGTCCTCCTCCACGCCGCGCCGGCGCTCCACACACAGCCCGGCGCGGTATTTTCCGTTCATCTCAAGGGGCTCCACACCCTGACCGCGCGGTGCCCGTACGACGAAGCGGTCGAGCTCGCGCTCGACGGCGCCGGCGCGCTGCACCTGCTCGCCGAAGCCCGGCCCGAGGCCCTCTCGGCGTTCGCGATCGTCGAGGAATGGGCCCGGACCCATGCGTCCCTGCTGGCGATGACCGACGAGCACGCCCGCGGCATGGACACCAGCGCCCCCGCGCAGCGGCACCTGTTCACCGATTCACCGAAAACCGTCCGCCGCCTGCTGGACACCGATGTCCAGGTGCATCTGCTGGCGAAAACAGTGGTGGACGGACGCGATGTGCTCGTAAGCGCGGCGTTGAATTGAGTGGTGAGTACCGAGTACCGAGTACCGAGTACCGAGTACCAAGTTCCGAGTACCTAGTACCGAGTTCCGAGTTCCGAGTTCAGAGTTCAGAGCACACAAGACTCGGCACTCGGTACTCGGAACTCCCACTTCTCACGCCGGCTGCAGTGACGGCTCGGGCTCCTGTTCCGCCTTCTTCCGGCGCGACTTCTTCGATTGCTTCTTCGCAGTGGGCGCCGGCGTGTCGCCCGGAGCCGCCTCGTCGCGGCCGAGCAGAACGCGCAGCCCGCTCGACATCTCCAGCACCAGGCTGAAGAACAGCGGCACGAGGAAGATCGTGAAGAACGTCGCCACGATGAGGCCGCCGATCACCACCGAGCCCAGGCCCCGGTACAGCTCGGATCCGGCGCCGGGGAAGAGCACCAGCGGCAGCATGCCCAGCACCGAGGTGGTCGTGCTCATGAAGATCGGGCGGATGCGCGTGCGGACCGCCTCGGCGATGGCTTCGGTCGGCGGCATGGTCTCGCCTTCTTCGCCCGCGCGTGTACTGCTCGTCGCCGCCGTGCCTCTCATGAAGTTCAACGACTGATGCACGATCAGAATTGCGTTGTTCACCACCACGCCGATCAGGATGATGAAGCCGAGCATGGTCAGCACATCGAGCTGCTGCGGCTGGAGGATCGGGTTGCGCATCGTGATCTCGTGCACGATCTTCAGCCCCGCGAACCCGCCCACGATCGCCAGCGGCACGGTGAACATGATCACGAAGGGGTAGATGAAGCTCTCAAAGAGCGCCGCCATCAGCAGGTACACCACCACCAGGGCCCACACCAGGCGGGCCAGGGCGAGCTCCGGCGTCGTGGCGAGTCCGAGCAACAGGCCGCCGATCACCACGGCCAGCAGCAGCGCGCCCGCCGCCCCGTAAGCGAAGACGGCCCGGCGCCGGCGCATCGCGCGGACGATCCCGAACACGGCCACACCGGCGCCGGCGAGCATGATCAGCCAGGACACTCCGGTCGCAGCGCGCTGCCACGGCGCCGCAGCGGCATCCGGATTCCTCGAGCCCACCAGCGAACGCTTCACCTCGTCCAGCTTGGCCGCCGTCCCCTCGAGACGGATGCGCATGGTGCGATCGATCAGGCCCGCGGCCTGCACCGGCTCCACAATCTCCCTGCGGATCTCGCGCATCACGCTCTCAAGCGGTTCGCCCGAGGGCGGCGTGATGCGGATCGTGACGCTCGACAGCTCCTCGATGCGCTGGATCTCCTGCGGCGCCTGCGCGGGCACGATGTCCGCGATCGTGTCCATCGGCACCACGCGACCGCTCGGAGTCACGATCGGGATTGTCGCGAGCTGCTCCTTGTAATCCAGCCTGCCGCCGACGGGGACAACCACAAGGTCGATGGTGTCGCCGTTGAAACTGAAATCGCCGACGAAGGCGCCGTCGAAGAGGGCGCGCGAAGCCACGCCCAGATCGCGCGTGGTCATGCCGAGCTCGCGCCCGGTGTTGTTCAGGCGCAGCCGCCACTCCGGCTGCGTCAGGTTGAAGTTCTGCGGATCCGGCCGCACGTCCTGGAATCCGAATTTCTCCCCGGAGAGGTCGAACATCCGTCGCGCCGCGGTGGTGACAGCATCCAGGTCGGGGCCGGAAACTTCGAGGTTGATCGTGTTCCCGCCGCCGGCGCCGCGGCCGAAGAGCGAGGTCTGCCGGGCGCCGCCGAAGGCGTCCGGGATGGTGTTCATCGCATTGGTGACAAGCTGGCCGACCGGCGCGACGACCTGCGGCTTGGCGCTGGTGGCGCCCATGAACATGCCGCCACCGCGCACGCCGATGAAGAAATTCTCGAGCGGAACGGGGTCGAAGGGTGGAGGCGGCTCAGGTCCGCCGCCGCGGCGTGGAATCGGTGGGAGCGCCCCGTACGACTCCGGGTCGTTCGGATCTGCGGCGACGTACGGCGCCAACTGCGTCTCCAGACGACCCGATATGCTCAGCAATTGATCCAGCGACTGCCCCGGCGGCACCAGCAGCCCGCCGAAAACAAGGTTGCGGTTGCCCGCGGGCAGGTAGTCCAGCGGCGGCGCCAGCATGTAGGCGCCCAGCAGACTCATACCCGTCATGGCGATGATGATCGCCGGACGAAGCGTCCAGCCGCGCCAGCCGGTCATCAACCATTTCACAGCCGAGCCGACGTTGTACACCAGCCTGCCAAGCAGTGGCGCCAGGCCGAACAGACTCTTCCACCGCTTCTTGATCGGTCCATACGAGCTCTGGTTCTGCGCGCTCATCCACCGCGACGACGCCGCGGGAATCACCGTGATCGAGACGATCAGCGACAGGGCCACCGCCGCCACCACCGCCAGCGCGATGTCGCGGAAGAGCTGCCCGGCTTCTTCCTGGATGGTGAGGATCGGGATGAAGACGGCGATGGTGGTCAGCGTCGAGGCAAGAATGGCGCCCCACACCTCGCGCCCGCCGTTGTAGGCCGCCTCCATGGGCGGATCGCCGGCCTGCAGGCGCCGGTAGATGTTCTCCAGCACCACGATGGCGTTGTCCACCACCAGCCCCACGGCGAAGGCCAGCCCCGCCAGCGACACCACGTTCAGGCTTCGCCCGAGCGCCAGCAGCACCAGGAACGTGCCGATCACCGAGATCGGGATCGCCAGCGCCACCACGCCGGTGGAGACAAACGATCGCAGGAACAGCAGCAGCACCAGCGCCGCCAGGGCGCCGCCGATCCACAGGTTCTGCGTCACAAGCTGGATCGAGCTGGTGATGTAGATCGTCTCGTCATACACCTGCCGCATGCGCAGATCGGGTCCGACGGTGGGATGGATGTTGGGCAGAATCCGCTCGCGCACCTCGTCGAGGCGGGCCTGCAGGCCTTCCATAATCTCCATCACGTTGGATCCACCCTGGCGGATGGCGTTGATGGCGATCGCCTGGCCGGCGATGGAGCGGACGAAGCCGCGAAGCTTTTCGTAACCGATCTCCACCTCGGCGACATCGCGCACGAAGATGGGCGCCCCGTCGCGGTGGACGATGACGGTGTTCAGTACCTCCTCTTCGGTCTCGAACCGGCCGAGGACGCGGATTCGATAGTCGCGCTTGCCCTCGGCGATGTCGCCGGCGGAGATGTTCTCGTTCTCTCGCTGCAGGGCTTCGATCAGATTCTGGTACGTCAGGTTGTAGCGCGACAGGGCCGTCGGATCGGCGAGCACGCGAGCCTCGCGCTGACGCCCGCCGAAGATGTTGATCTCGGCAACACCGTCCACGCGCTCCAGGTACGGACGCACCTCCTTGTCCAGCGCGTCGTACAGCGTGGTGATGTCGAAATCAGGATGCTTGTGCGCATGCTCCGGATCGACCTCGATGATGATCCACGCGATCGCATTCTCCGCCGATCCCTCCGCGGCCTTGATGACCGGCTCATCAACGTCCTGCGGATACGACGGCACCTGGCGCAGCGAATCCGATACCTCCTGCAGCGCCCTGCGAATGTCCGCCTCGATGAAGAATTCGAGCGTGATCTCCGAAGCGCCCTGCCTCGACACCGACAGCATCGTGCGCAGGTTCGAGACGTTCTTGAGGAGCTTCTCCTGCTCCTTGGTGATCTGGTCGACGATCTCCTCCGGGCTGCGCCCCGGCCAGTTGGTCGTGACCGTGATGATGGGCCGGTCCACGTTGGGCGCGAGCTGGATGGGGATCGCGCCCAGACCGATCAGGCCGAACATCACCAGCAGGATCACGCCCACGGCGACCGTCACCGGCTTCTTGATGACAAAGCGGACAATGTCCAAGGATCAACGCTCCAGGCTCAAGCTCGGGTGAGTGACGGAGGCGGGCGCCGGCCGCATCGCCTCACGGGTTTCGGAGAGGTCTTCGAGAATCTCGAGCGGCTGACCGGGAAAGAGCCGCTCGTTCCCCTCAACCACAAGCTTCATGCCGGGCTGCAGGATGGCCGAGCGGATCGCGATGCGGTCGCCGGAGGCGAAACGCGTGTTGACACGCGCCACCGCCGCCACGCCCTCGTTGTTGAAGTACACATACGACCCGCCGTCGTCGCGCAGCACGGCGTCCTTGTGCACCGTGAGAAAATCCTCCCGACCGCCGGTGGGCATGAAGCCGATCGCGCTCATGCCCGGCTTGTACAGCAGGTCCGGATTCTCCAGACGCACGCGCACCGTGCCCATCCGCGACATGGGATCGATCGATGGCAGGATGCCGATCACCGGCGCCTCGACCGTCTCGCCCGTCGCGTCGATCCGAATCTGGATCACCAGGTCAGGGCGCGAGGCGAACCGCAGATGCGCCTGCGGCACCGAGAGCCACACATCCACGTTCTCCAGCGCCAGCATCTCCACCACCGGGTCGCCATCGCTCACCCACTCGCCCAAGTCTACTCGCTTGGCCACCACGCTGCCTGAGAAGGGCGCCGCCACAGTCATGTCGTCCAGACGCTGACGAAGCTGAGACAGCTCGGCCTTCGCGACCTCCACCTCGGCCTCCGCCTGCTGCAGTCGGGCCCGCTGTTCGCCCACATTGGTGCGGGCGTCGTCCACCTCGTTCTGCGATGCGGAGGCACGGGCCTGCAGGTCGATCAGCCGCTTCAGATCGCGCTCGCCCTTCTCAAGGCGGAAACGACGTTCTTCAACAACGCCCTCCCTCCGGCGCACCTCGGCCTCGGCCCGCGCCACATCAAGGCGCACCAGCCGCGAGTCCAGAACGGCGAGCGGCTCTCCGGCTTCGATGAAATCGCCCTCCTGCACCAGCATCTCGGCGATGCGCCCGGTCGCCTCGGCAGCCACGAAGGAGCGGCGCGGGGCGCGCAGATCGCCCGTCGTCTCGCGCAGGGGCTCCAACGACTCCATTCGGACATCGTCCACGCGCACCATCGCCGGGGGCGGCCCGCCGGAGGGCTGCGCCAATGCGCCACCACACGCCAGGAGGGGCGCCGCCAGGGCGAGCCGCCGCACCATTTTCATCCCGATGCTTCGCAAACTCATCGTGCAGCCTCCCGCCGGCTTTCTTCCGATTGCTCCAGCTTTGTTTCAAATCGCTCCAGGTTGTCTATCAGACTCTGAAGTGTGCATTCGGTTCGCTCGACTTCTTCAGGATTGATCCCGTCGAGGAAAAATTGTTCGAAGACCTTCGCCAACTCGCGCGTCTGCTCCAGCGCTGTTCTGCCCTGATCGGTGAGATGCACGAAGAGCGAGCGGCCGGAGCCGGGCTGCGTGCGCCGCTCGACCAGCCCCTCGTCCTCCATCGCCGCCAGCATCCGGCTGACGTTCTGCGCGCTCAGCAGCGCATCTTCGCTGAGCTGGCGCACCGTCGGCGGCTCCTCCACGCGCCCGAGCGCGCACAGCAACAGCCATCGCGAACTCGTCAGACCGATCGGCGCCGTCAGGCGGTCGCCCAGTCGCATCATCATGTTGTTCACCGTGAAGAGCCGGCGCACCAGCGCTGACTCCTCACCGGCGCACGCGTGCGTCTCGGCGCAGGCCGGCGTGCTCTGAGCTGGCGATCCGGTGGATCTGGGCATAGCTGACTCCTCGCCGCGGGCCGCGGCCTTCCCCCTCGGCCGGTCCGTGCCGAGCCGGGCGCACAGGGGGAGAAACAATACGCCCCCGACGCCCTTCGTCAACATGTTGATTCGTCTGAAACCCAATTCGGTTGCGGCGATTCCACCGGCTCCCGCCCCAGCGCGCAAAACGGCCTCCCACAGGGCGGGAGGCCGATTCAATACGGAGTATTCAGTCCTCTATCGCCGCATCGGCGCGGCTCAGGCGGATTCCTTCCGCTTCATCCGGATCTCCTGCAGGGCGGCGCCGCGGATGATGGCGTCGCGATCGAGGACGTACTCGATTCCCTCGTTGTCCATCTCGGGCAGGTCATACATCAGCTCCAGCATCACCTCATCGAGCACAGCACGCAGGGCGCGGGCGCCGGTTTCGCGCTTGGTGGCCCGTTCGGCCAGTTCACGCAGGGCGCTGTCGGTGAAGGTCAGCTTGGCGTTCTCCAGCCCGAAGAGGTGCTGATACTGCTTGATGATCGCGTTCTTGGGCTCGGTGAGCACCTCGATCAGCGCATCGACGCTCAGAGGCATCAGCGGCGTGATGATGGGCAGGCGGCCCACCAGCTCGGGGATCATGCCATAGTGGAGGATGTCGTCCGGCGTCACCGCGGCGAGAACGGACGAATCGTCCTCGACGCGGTCGAGCGTGCGGGCGTCGGGGCTGAAGCCGATGCGCTTCTTGCCGATGCGCCGGCGGATGATCTCCTGGATGCCCACGAACGTCCCGCCGCAGATGAAGAGAATCTGCGACGTATCCATCTGGATGTACTGTTGCTCGGGGTGCTTGCGCCCGCCCTGCGGCGGCACGTTGGCGACTGTTCCTTCGAGCATTTTCAGCAGCGACTGCTGTACGCCCTCGCCCGACACGTCGCGCGTGATCGACACGTTCTGCGTCGTCTTGCCGATCTTGTCGATCTCGTCGATGTAGATGATGCCGCGCTGGGCCGCCTCAAGATCGTAGTCGGCCGTCTGCAGCAGTTTGAGCAGCAGGTTCTCGACGTCCTCGCCGACGTAGCCCGCCTCGGTGAGCGTGGTGGCGTCGCCGATGGCGAAGGGGACGTTGAGCATGCGCGCCAGCGTGCGCGCCAGCAGCGTCTTGCCGCAGCCGGTGGGGCCGATCAGCAGGACGTTGGACTTATCGAGCTCGACGTCCGAGCCCTCGCTCTCGAGCTGGGTGAGGCGCTTGTAGTGGTTGTGGACGGCCACCGACAGCGTCTTCTTCGCCTGGGTCTGGCCGATCACGTACTGATCGAGGAATTCCTTGATCTGCCGCGGCGCGGGGATGGACGTGAAAAGCGGGCGTCCGGTGCTGACGCGCCGGCGCTCCTGCTTGAAGATGTTCTGGCACAGGTCGGTGCAGTTCGAGCAGATGTAGACATCGCTCGGTCCCTCCACCATCGGCCCGACCTCGCGCGAGGTCTTGCCGCAGAAGGAGCACGTGGTGACCTTGCGGCCGCGGAAGCCGCCGTCGCCTCCGTTGCCGCTTCCACCGCTGCCTCCGCCTCCGGAGTTGGCTCCGCGCGGTGTGTCCTCTCCGTCGGTTCGGTTTTTCGCCATGGACGCCTCGTGTGGCCTTTGGAACTGCTCGTACTGACTCAGGTGCGCTCGTGCGGAGCCCTCAGTGTATCGGCTGGGGCCCGCTCTTTCTCCATGCGCCTGCGAGACAGGACCCGATTCACGTGTCCTTGCGTCCGGTTGCGACGACTCGGGCCGGCGCGGGGGGTGTCCACCCTCAACCCCCCGTCCCAGAACCAGAGTCGCCGCCGTCAGCCTTTCCTCGATTCGGACCCGCCCCATTCCGGGGCTGCTGCGGCCCCTCATCCGACGGACCGGGCAAGGGCTCGCCGGTCAGGTCATACCCCGGCGCCGCCCGGCGTTCGTCGGGGGGGTCCGTCGCGGCGTCGTCCTCGGGCGACCCGGCCTCGTCGTCGTCGTCAGCCGCCTTGGCCTGGTCCACCTCGACGCCCAGCCTCGCCATCGCCGCGGCGCGGAGGACGCGGTGCTCCCGCTCGCTGATCTCCCCCCGCTGCTTGAGCCTGCGGATGTCTTCAAGCGTCAATTCGGCGCCCGCGCCGCCGGTGGGCGCATCGGAGAGCATCCGGCGCCGGATCTGCAGGAGTATGAAGGCGAGCAGAACGACAGCCGCGGCCAGAGCCGCCAGCCAGAACAGGAGTTGAACCGTGGGGGACATTGCAAGTGCGACGAGCGTTGCGGCCCCTTCACAGTGCGTCATGGCTGCAACTGTAGCCCGCATGAAGCCGAAGCATCACGTGTTCGACTTCTTCTCCATGGCGGCGCGGAAGTCCTCCATCGAGACTTCCTTCACGTTCGCCTTGGCCAGGACCGCATCCAGCGCCTTGTGCTCGCGGATCTGCTGGGCCACGCCGTTGATGCGCCCCGTCCGCACCAACTCGTTGCGCAGTTCCTCTGGGCGCTGGTTGTTGCTGGCGGCCATCTGGGCGATGCGCCCATAGACCTCGTTCTCGCTGATCGTCACATCTTCCTGCGTCGCGACCTTGTCGAGGATGAAGAAGAGTTTCAATTCCCGACCCGCCACCTCGGAGGAGCCGGAACGCATCTCAGCGATGTGCTCCTCGATCTTCTCGACCGGCGTGCCCCGGTGCATCATCTCCATCCGCTGGCGCTCCAGGTTGCGCTCCGCCTGGCGGGCGGTGATGCTCTCGGGCAGCTCGATTTCGACCGAGTCAATCAGGTGCTTGGCGATCTGCTGGCGCATTGCCTGCTGCTGCTCGATCATCACGCGCTGGTTGAGCTTAAGCATGATGGTCTCGCGAAGCTGCTCCTCGGACTCAAAGCCGTACTTGGCCACAAGCGCTCCGGTCGTCGCGGGGACGATGCGATACACCTCGTTCACCTGGAACTCGATGACGATGTCCTTGCCGCGGATCGACTCGGTTTCGTGGTTCTCCGGGCCCTTGGTCTTGACGGTGATCGTGTCGCCCTTGCCCGGCTCGCCGATCTGCTTGGCGAAATCGGAGACCACGACACCGAGGATCATGCCCTCGCCCTTCTTCTCCGCGGGCGGAACCTGGATCACGGCGCCCTCGATGTCGAGGATCGTCTCGTCCTTGTGCAGCAGCTTGCCGTGGCCGAGGCAGTAGTCCCCCATCTCGGCCTTCTCGCGACCTTCAAGGTCGCCCTCGTTGTTCTGGAGCTGCTTCAGCTCGCGCTCGACCATCTCCTCCGTCACTTCGAAGAGAGGCTTGAGCACCTCCATGCCTTCCAGTTTGGGAAGTTCGAAATCGGGCGCGACCTCCACCTCGACGCTGAACTTCAGCGGCTGCTTGCCGCTCATGTCCGCATCCTTCAACTCATCGCCGCCTTCGGGCTCGCCCAGTACACGCAGCGAGTTCTCCTCGATGCACGCCTGGTACGCCTCGGTGACCAACTCCTGCTTGGCCTCATCGCGGATGGCGGCGCCGAAGCGCTTCTCGACCAGCGATCGCGGCGCCTTGCCGGGCCGGAAGCCGGGCAGGGACACCTGTCCCGCCAGGCCGCCGAACTTGTCGGCAACCGCCTGCGTGACTCGCTCGGCGGGGATTTCGAAGGTGAGCTTCTTGCGGCAGGGACCCACATCCTCGATCTGCACGGGGGCAGGGGCTTCTGCGACTGCGGCGTCTTTTTTGGCCATGGCGATGCTGGCTCCGGCGCGGATCTGAAAAAGTGTGTGGGGCCGATCTGCGATCGAACGCCCGTCTCTGCGGCGACAATCCGACCCTCTCTCCGGCCGGACGCGAGCCCCGCAAGATAGTCGGCCGGCCCGCCCACCGCCACCGCAGGGCCCCCTCCCCCTGCTCCTGCGTCCCCGGGCCCGTCAGCCCCGCAGTCGCCGGCGCCAGCGGTTCTCCAGCGACCTCGGATCTCCGAAGGCCTTACGGAAAAGCTCGCCCTGGCGCTGCGGGCTGATGAATCCCGGCGGCTCCTCGAGCACACTCGCCAGATATTCCCCCAGCGAGCGCCGCTCGTACCTGTAGAGATAGGCCAGCAGGGCGTAGCTCTGGCTGTACATCACATCGGCCACCTCGGCCTCGTCGGAGGGCGGGCGGATCAGCTCCACCAGCGTCTCCAGGTCAAACAAACTCCCGTCGGCCCGGTGTGCGTCAAACTCCTCCATGCGGGACTTCGTCACATGGTCAGGACCGAAGGCGGCCTCGGGACGGTCCGTCTCGAAGGAAGAGGCCAGCCCCTCCGTGATCCAGAAGGCGTACTGGTGTGAGCGTGACTGCACACCTGAGTTGAACGCCAGCAGGTGGATCGCTTCGTGGATGGTCTTGGACTTGGAGGCCTGCTCCGCTTCGCGATGCAGGCGGGCGCGTTCTCGATCGACATTGCGTGCGATCTCATCAGCGTGGGCCCAGAGATTTCGCGCCGTCTCTTCGCGGCGCTCGCGTCGGGCGGCGCGGGCTTCGTTGCGCATCTCCGCCGCGGACTGCTCGATCTCGCTGAGCTGATCAAACGCCCGCACGAAGGAGGGACCGGTGCTGTCGTCGTAGAACACGACCCGGTTGCTCAATCCGGCGTAATACCCGGCGATCCAGGGGGCATCGACGCCGTCGTGCACACTGGCGAAGGCCACGTACATGGCGTGGTCGGAAAAGAGCACGCACTGCAGCTTGTGCCGCGGCGGAACAGCCGGATATTCCAGCCGATCCATCACACGGAAGAACTGGTGATACGCCCGCTCCAGCAGCGACGCCTTGTCACGGGTCCAGTCGCGATCGGCGTCGGACAGAATGACGAAACGGGCCGTCTCGTGGCGCACGAAGCCGTCGCCCAGCAGCGCCTGGGTCTCTGCGAAGGCCGTCTCATCGACTGGCGTCTGGAATCCACTGGCGCGGTGCAGCTCACGCAGCGCCCGGGCGGCCTCGGCACGATGCGAGACGGCGGTCCACGCGCGGCGAAAGTGGCGATCCGCCTCGTGCAGATCGCCCCGGCGCCGGGCGGCCTCCCCCGCGCGCATCGATGCCGACGGATCGCCCTCTGCCTGCCGGACCTCGGCCCCCGCGCGCTGGGCGGCCGTCAGGCCGATGCCGGCCGACAGGGACCAGCCGGCCAGCACCGCCAGCACGAACACAAGTGCTTCTGCGCGCAGCTTCATCGTCTCACTCCTCCAGACCGCTCGTCATCGGAGGGGCGAGGGGCCCGCTGGATGGCGGGATCGTCTGGGGAAGGCATCCGGCGCCGCCTGTGTGGACAGCGCCGGTTGGTCCGCGCGGTTATCGCCCGCCCGCCCGGCATCCAGCCGCTAGGATGAGACGAAGACACAAGGAGCCGGACGCTTTACGCCGATCCGTCCTGCCTGACCACCGAGGAGCGCCATGGGCATCGAAGCCGCCATCACCGCCGAAGGATTCATGACCACCCAGCTGCAGCGGCTGATCAACTGGTCTCGCCGCAGCTCGCTCTGGCCCATGCCCTTCGCCACCGCCTGCTGCGGCATCGAGCTGATGGCGACCGCCTCCAGCCGCTACGACCTGGCCCGCTTCGGCGCCGAGGTCATGCGCTTCAGCCCGCGCCAGAGCGACCTGCTGATCGTCGCGGGCCGCGTCGCCATCAAGACCATGCCGGTCCTGCAGCGCATCTATCAGCAGATGGCCGAGCCGCGCTGGGTGATCTCGATGGGCGCGTGCGCCTCGACCGGCGGCGTCTTCGACACCTACGCCACCGTGCAGGGGTGCGACCAGTTCATCCCGGTCGATGTCTACGTCCCCGGCTGCCCGCCGCGGCCCGAGCAGCTCATCGAGGGCGTGATGGCGATCCAGCGCCACATCGACAACGAGGGCATCCCACCGACGCAGGGCGGCAAGCGCATGCCCCTCAACATCGCCCTCGCGCCGACCCACGCCGTGCGCCCGCAGCCGGTCGGACTCCGCATCGGCGCCGCAGGGGCGAACTGAATCGCACGAGGCATGCCGCCTTCGCAGGCGCGCTGCGGAGCAGAATTGACAGTGCGCGTTTGTGCGTCGCTCGGGTGCGAGTGCGATGGTCGCCGCGCTTCAGGGCGCACGAGTTGCGGTTTGTTCGATGAAACGAATGGGACTGATGGGACCTGTGGGACTGATGGGATGGTGGTATGGTGGTATGGTGGTATGGTGGGATGGTGGGATGGTGGGATGGTGTGTCTGACACGCGGCTGCTCGCAGCGGGGTCTGAAATTCTTAGATTTCAAATTTGAGATTTGAAATTTGAAATTTCAGATTTCATACCCAACACGCGCACCCCTGCCGCGCCAAGCCCATCCGCACAAAACCCCGACTCCCGCTCCCCGCTCCCCGACCGCGCGTAGCGCATACACTTCTGACAGCGCCATGCGCAGCGAAGAAAGGAGACCGTGATGCACACTTCATTACAGAATTGCCTCCTCCTGGCCTGCGGCGTCTCCCTGGCGCTCACCGCTGGCGCCGCGTCCATGCGACAGGTCGACCAGCCCGCCAACACGCCAGAGCGATTCGTTGACCCTGATCCGGCGCCGGCGCGTGCCGCGATCGAGCGGCTTGTCGAGGAGGGCAGAAAGTTTGAGGCGCGGGATGAGCGCGATCGTGCGCTCGCACGCTACGCCGCGGCCCTCACGCTCGATCCCGATGATGATCAGGCGCGCCAGTCGATGGTGCGACTCGCCCTGCAGGGCGCCGAAGCGCCAGACGATGCAGAGCCCGCGCCCGACGCCGACCTTCGCGGTGAACTGATCCGCATGCGCGGCGACATCGCCGACTCGCGACGCGACCGCGATGAACTCCGTCGCCACCTCGCCCGCGTCGAGGCCTCGATCGACGCACAGAACGCCGTCATCGCCCGCCTGAACACCGCCATGGACGATCGCGGCCGGGCGGAGCCGATCGTGAATCGGCTGGACCGCTCACTCAGCGAGCTCGAACGGCGCATCTCACGCTTTGACACCGAGATCAACGGGCTGCGACGGGACATCAGCCGCGTCGAGCGCGAAGTGAGCAGCCTGCGCTCGCGCATCCGCTGATCCGACCTCGCAACTTGCGATCGCAGCTCACGTGCGCATGATCATTGTCCAACACCTTTCAATCTTCCCGGAACCCGGAACACCGGAGCGACACCAATGAAGACCAAAGAACACGAATCGACCGATCATTCGCAATCCGTCTCGCCCGAGTTCACACGGCGCGACGCTCTCACAGCGCTCGGCGCCATCGGCGCGCTCGCCGCAACGCCCGCGGCGCTCGGCGCCCGCCGCGGCGACGAGCCGCGCGTCCGCCCGCCTCTCACCATGGAGCAGCTCGGCTGGGACCAGCGTGAGCGGCGTTACAAACTCCCCGACCTTCCCTACGCTCCCGACGCCTTGGAGCCGCACATCGACGCCGAGACGATGCGCATCCACCACGGACGCCACCACCAAGGCTATGTCAACGGCCTCAACCGCGCAATGGAAGAACTGGCGAAGATCCGCGCGGGAGACGGCGACGCCGGTCTGATCAAACACTGGTCGCGCGAGCTGGCCTTTCACGGAGCCGGCCACGTAAACCACGCGCTCTTCTGGCTCACGATGGCGCCCTCCGGCCGCGGCGGGGGCGGCAGGCCGTCCGGCGAGTTGGCGGCCCAGATCGACCGCGACTTCGGCTCATTCGACGGCTTCGCCACCCACTTCAAGGCGGCGTCGAACGCGGTCGAGGCGTCGGGCTGGGGCTGGCTGGTCTTCGAGCCGACTTCGCGCAAATTGCTGGTGATGCAGGGCGAAAAACAGCAGGACCTCACCATCTGGGGAGTCCGCCCGCTGATGGGTGTCGACGTGTGGGAGCACGCGTACTACCTGAAATACCAGAACCGCCGCGGCGACTACGTGGACGCATTCATGAACGTGATCAACTGGCCCATGGTCGAGCGGCTCTTCGCGCATGCTCGCATGTGATGGAAGCTGCACTGTTCTGATTGAACGCGGAGAACGCGAAGGAACACGGAGGGAGATTGAGAGAGACGGAGTCGGAAGAAAAGAGATGCGCAGAAACTTGTGAATCGGCGCAGGCAAGGCATCTTCCCTTATCCCCTCTCACTCTCTTCTTCTGACTCTCTCTTCCTCCGTGTTCCTCCGTGTTCCTCCGCGTTCAATCCCCTCCTCGAATCAAGAACATCAATCGCCGCCGCCCGCACCTGATCGGGCTCGAGCTCGTCATTCGCGATGCGCTGGATCGCCGCGAGCA
Source organism: Phycisphaeraceae bacterium (assembly GCA_007693965.1). Taxonomy (GTDB): domain Bacteria; phylum Planctomycetota; class Phycisphaerae; order Phycisphaerales; family UBA1924; genus RECQ01. The sequence continues at coordinate 143,358 of RECQ01000046.1, forward strand.
GGTCGGGGTCGGCCCGCTCTCGAAGAATGTTCCCCGCCACGATCAGCGCGTTGCGCTTCATCATCTCCAGCTTCGCCCGTTTCATTGAGCTCTTCGTGAACGCGGCGCGGCGGTCGTCCTCGCTCCAGCCGAGCACCTCCAGCACATCGAACCCCTCACGCCGCGGCGTGTACGCCGGGTTGGCGCCGACCGCGTCCCACGGGCCCGGCGCATGCCGCGGGCTGTTGTGCGGGCAGACCTCCTGGCAGATGTCGCAGCCGAAGAGCCAGTCGCCGATGGGCTCGTGAAATTCAGGATCGATCCGCTCACGGTGCTCAATGGTGAGATAGCTGATGCAGCGCGACGCGTCGACGCTGTAGGGCGTGATGGCGTCGGTCGGGCAGGCGTCGATGCAGCGCGTGCAGGCGCCGCAATGGTCCTGAACCGGTTGCTGCTCCGCCGGGGGATCGATGTCGAGCGTCGTCAGTGCCCCGCCCAGCAGCATGTAGCTGCCCAGGCGCGGATGGATGAGAAGCGTATGCTTGCCGATCCAGCCCAGCCCGGCGCGGGACGCGTGTTCGCGCTCCAGCACGGGCGCGGTGTCGGTGAAGGCGCGGAACTGCTCGTCCGGATGGCGCTCGCGGAGGGCGTCGCACAGCGTGTGCAGGCGTTTCTTGATGACGGTGTGGTAGTCATCGCCGCGGGCGTAGCGGGCGATGCGTCCGAGCCTCGGCGTCCGCGGCTTCTGCGCAGGCGCCTCGCGGCGCGTCTCGTACAGATCCGCAACCAGGATCATCGAGCGCGCCCCCGGCAGCATTGCAGCGGGGTCCAGTCGCTCCTCGAGTCGCTGCTCCATCCACCCCATCGTGCCGTGGCGCCCCGCCTCCAGCCATGCCACCAGCTCGCGGGCGCGCGATGACGGCTCGGCCGGGCACACCCCCGCCAGCGCGAACCCCATGCCGCGGCACATCGAGACAATCTCGTCGCCAAGCGGGCCGACGTCTTCCTGCATGCTGCGATGGTAGAGCCTTCAGACGGCGGCGACGGCCTTGTGGGTCGGCGAACCCACAGCCCCCCATTCGTACATCCGCTCCGCCGCGGCGGGCAGGACCCGTTCGGCGCTTGCCAGCTCAGGCATCCACATCCGGTCCCACTCAAAGACCAGCGGCCCGCTCCAGCCGCTCCGGGCCAGCTCCTGCGCGAACTCGCTGCACGGCGCCTCGCCCTCGCCCAGCGCACACGGCGCGCCGTCGCGATGGTCCTTCATCCGCGCCAAGAGCAGCCGATCGCCCAGCGCCGCCAGCGCGCCCGGGGCGTCGTCGCCGGCCCTGGCGCCGACGGCCATCGAATAACTCACGCCCAGCAGCGGACTCGACACCTCATTCACAATTTCGAGAATCTGCTCGGCCCGAGGCCACCCGCCGCCATTTTCCAGAGCGATGCGGGCGCCGCTGTGGCGGGCCGCATCGACGGCGAGCTTCAACCGCTTCACGATGCGCCCCATGGCGCGCTTTGGTGACTCGGCGCCGGCCGGCTCGAAGGCGAAGACGCGCACCAGCGGCGCGTGCAGGCGGTCGGCCAGGTCGATGTGCAGTTTGACATCGCGCACCGGCGCCTCGAACCCGCCGAGGGCGAATCCGATCACCGGCGGCGTGACGGTCTGATCAAATCGCGAAGAGGTCGCGATGGATTCAATGGAGATGCCGCGCTGGCTGAAGATCGCCCGCGTCTTGCCCTCGTCCGTCAGCACGGGGTCGGAGGCGAGGTGCGATGAACCGGGCCCGAACGTGCGTAGCTCGACGCCGAGAAAGCCATATTCGGCGCCGGCGTCGGCGACGCGCTCGAGCGTCCAGTCGGGGCAGGCCAGCGTGCTGAAGGAGGGTCGGTACATGGGGGGAATGGTACAGAGTTCTGAGTTCTGAGTTCTGAGTGCCGGGTTCCGAGTGGTGAATTCCGAGTACCGAGTCCTGAGTTTCGAGTGCTGTGAATCGGGTCGTTCTGCACAGCCCGGACGACGGCATCAAGGCGGAGACCAGCGAAAGAGATCATGGCCACGTGATTCAGTGCCCGGCACTCGGTACTCGGTACTCGGAACTCACTCTCTCACCTCGGCCCCGTGCGGCCCTGCAATTCCAGCGTGAGCTCAATCTCCTCGCCATCGCGCTCGACGACGATGACGACCCGGTCGCCCGGTTCGTGAGCCGCCAGTCGCTCCATGAGCCCCGCGACGCCCGCCATCTCCTCACCTCCCCAGCGGATGATGCGATCGCCCGCCAGCACCCCTGCGTTCGCCGCGGTGGTTCCCTCGGTCACACCGCCGACCAGCAGGCCGGGTGTGTCATCCGAATAATCGCCGGGAGCGATGCCCAGTTGCACGCGTGCCCGTGTGACCGGCCCGGCGCCGCGGCCGCGCTGCCCGCCCACCTGCACATACTCGAGCCCCTCAGGACGCATGGCGATGTCCGTCGCGATGTCGCCGACCAGGTTGGCGATGGCGACCGCGCCGACATGGTTGATCGTCGAAGCCACGTCAAATACGGAGTGATACTCGGGGTGGATGCCAGTGAAGAACCCCAGCACCGGAATGTTCTCCTGCACAAACACCGCCTGGTCCGAGGGCATCTGCCCGCTGTCGCGCATGTTCACGTTCAGTCCCGACGCATCCACACGCGGCTGCACGATGTCGCGCAGCCCCGTCGCCGTGCCGACGCCGTTCAACTCCAACCCGTTCTCGCGCAGACGCCCGATCATGTCCATGTTCATCATCAGCGTGATCTGCGAAAGCGACATCGTCGGATTCGCCACGAAATGCCGCGCGCCCAGCAATCCCATCTCCTCGGCGCTGAACGCGAGGAAGAGAATCGAACGCGCATCCGCATCCTCAGGAAGCTCGGCGTATTCCGCCGAAAGCCGATCGGCCAGCAGCAGCACGCCCGATGTTCCCGAAGCATTGTCATCCGCCCCCGCGTGCACCTCGCCCGCATACTGCGGCGTGCGCGAACCGAAATATCCATACCCGATGTGGTCGTAGTGCGCCCCGATCACCACGTACTCATCCGCCAGGGCCCCACGCCCGGAAAGCACCGCGCCGACGTTCGACGTCGCGATCTGCTCGCGCTCCGCCTCGACCGCCATGTCGAACACAAGCTCAGGAAGCTCCATCGCTCCCGTCGACCCTTCATCCGCCATCCGCCGCAGATCCATCAGGCCCCAGCCCTTGCCCATCGAGGCCCGCACCATGTCGTCTGCGGCTTCCGTGCTCATCATGATCACCGGCGTATCGATGCTGCCGCCGATGCGCGATGTGTCGATGTTCATCAGCCGGTCCGCGCGATCGTCGTCGGCGCCGGGCGGATTGACCAGGATCACCCCCGCGGCCCCGCGGTTCACCGCCGCCCGCGCCTTGGGCAGCAGGCTCGCCCGCGAAGACCAGCCGTCATCGCTCCAGCGGCTCCGGCCGTCTTCGTCCATGGGCTCAAACCGCAGCAGCATCGCGATGGCGCCATCAAGGTTGTCGCCTTCGAGGAAGCTGGAATATCCCTCAGGACCGCTCTCGACGCCGTAGCCGATGAAGACCACCGGCCCGCTGATCTCCTCGCTGGCGCCGAAACCCAGCGGATTGAAATCAGCCTCAGGACTGAGCTCGATATGCACACCGTCCTGCTCGATGCGATACGCCGCCTCTTCGCGCTCGACGATCGTCTCCCCGGGAACGGTGAACGTCTGCCGGAACGTGGCGCCCTCACGAATCTCCTCGGCGCCGCCCGGCGTCATCACCAGCTCGTCGAACGCGGGTTCGAGCCCGAAGATCCCGAAATAGTGCTCGATGTATTCCGCCGCCAGCTCGATTCCGCGCGTCCCCGGCGCCCGGCCCTCGAAGAACGGATTGCTCAACGTGGTGACGTGCGCGTGGTACGCCCGCACCTGCGGCCCCTGTTCCTCCAGATACGCCGCGATCCGCGACTCCGTCGCCTTTGCGCGCATCGGCCTGGCGCCGCCCGCCGGGGCGGATCTCGAACCCGACCGCTCCGATGTCCGAAGCTCCGTCGCCGCGCCCATCGGCGCATCCGTCGCGCAACCGGCGAACACCAGCGCCGTGGCGGCGCACCCGGTCAGGGCTGAGAGGTGAAAGAGACGCAGTCTTGGGGTCAGGCGCATCAGCAGGCTCCATGCAGACACAGTGGCGGGCGTCGGCCGACCGACGCCGGATTGCAGACTCAGCGCACCCGGCGCGCAGCATGTCCGAAGTGGTGGTTCAAAGAAACAACAATACCAAGGCTCATACCCCCTGACACCATTGCGGTTCCCGCCCCATCCCGCCTACACTTGCTTCCCGCAGCCCTCAGACCGCTCAAAAGCGGCATCCACCCACCATTTCGGTTCGAATTCACGGCGAGAGTGACTCCCAGAGGCTTCATTTCATGGACTACACATCAATCACCCCCGAACAGCGCTCCAGAATGCTCCAGGCCATCGGGATCACCTCGATCGATGCGCTCTTCGCCGCCATTCCCCCCCAGTTTCGCTTTTCCGGACCTCTGAACCTGCCCCCCGGCGCTTCCGAGCTCGAGCTCCAGCGCCAGCTCGGCCAGGTCGCGACGGAGAACCACGGCGCCGACACCCTCGCCTGCTTCATGGGCGGCGGCGCCTACGACCACTTCATCCCCGCCTTCATTGACCAGATGATCTCCCGCGGCGAGTTCCTCACCGCCTACACCCCCTACCAGGCCGAGGCCTCGCAGGGCTCGCTCCAGGCCTTCTTCGAGTTCCAGACCCAGATCGCCCGCCTCACCGGCATGGACATCGCCAACGCCTCGCTTTACGAGGGCGCCAGCGCCGCCGCCGAGGCGGTTTCGCTCGCCCTCAACAGCACCGGCAAGCGCCGCATCCTCGTCGCCGACACGCTCCACCCGGACTACCTCTGGGTCCTGCGCACACACCTGAGCGACCTGCCCGTCGAGATGGTCATGCTCAAGACCGGCTCGGAAGGTCGCGTGAACCCCGCCGATGTCGAGAAGGCCGCGGACAACGACACCGCCTGCGTCGTCGTCGCTTCGCCCAACGTCTACGGCCTGCTGGAAGATCTTGAAGGCTGCTTCGGCGCCGCCCGGCGTAAGGCGAGCGAGGGCGCCCGGCCACTTGGCATCGCGGTCTTCAACCCCATCGCCTGCGCCCTGCTCAAGCCGCCCGGCCTCAGCGGCGCCGATGTCGCCGTCGGCGAAGGCCAGCCGCTGGGCGTGCCGCTCCAGTTCGGCGGTCCCTACCTCGGCCTCTTCGCCACCCGGCGAGAGCACATCCGGCGCATGCCGGGCCGCCTCGTCGGACGCTCCGCGGACGCATCCGGACGCCCGGCGTACTGCCTGATCCTCCAGACCCGCGAGCAGCACATCCGCGGCGCCAAGGCCACGAGCAACATCTGCACCAACCAGGGCCTCCTCGCCCTCCGCGCCACCATGTACATGAGCGCCATGGGCCCCGAGGGCCTGCGCAACGTCGCCGGGCAGAGCTGGCACAAGGCCCACTGGCTCGCCGGTGAAATCTCCAAACTCCCCGGCTACGGACTCAAGCACGACGGCCCCTTCTTCAACGAGTTCGTCGTCACCTGCCCGGTCCCCGCGGCGAATGTGATCGACGCCGGACGCGAGCACAACGTCCTCGCCGGCGTCGACCTCTCCACCGACCGCATGTCGAAGATCGGCGACGAGAACGAACTGCTCATCGCCGTCACCGAAAAACGCTCCCGCGCCGACATGGACCGCCTGCTCGACGCCATGAAACAGGCGAACGCCAAACGCTGAACGACACGAACCCCAACGATCCCCAACGCCCCCCAACGAGCCCGAAGCGCAAGCGAGGGACCTCTCTCCCAAACGCTCCAACGCCTCCCGAAAGCCACACGAAATGACCACGATGCAGAGCAATCCCCCCACCGGCGCCGCGGACAAGAAGACGCCGCACGACTCGGAGACCTCCGCCGCCCACACCCGCGGCGAGCGCCGTCACGAGCCGTCGATCTTCGAGAAGTCCTCCCCCGGCGCCCGCGCTGTCGGCCTTCCCGAGCTCGACATCGAGCCCACCGCGATCCCCGCTGACCTCGCCGCCCCGGCGCCGCGGCTCCCTGAGCTGGGCATGCTCCAGGTGATCCGCCACTACACGCACCTGTCGCAGCGCAACTTCTCCATCGACGGCGAGTTCTACCCGCTCGGCTCGTGCACGATGAAGTTCAACCCGCGCATCAACGAGTGGGCCGCCACGCTCCCCGGCTTCACCGGCGCCCACCCGCTGCAGGACGACCGCGACATCCAGGGCACGCTTCGCATCATGTACGAGACGCGGCGCATGCTCGAGGAGATCGCGGGCCTGCACGAGGCGAGCCTCCAGCCCGCCGCCGGCGCCCACGGCGAGTACACCGCCCTCAAGGTCATCCGCGCCTACTTCCGCAGCAAGGGCGAGACGCAGCGCACCAAGGTCCTCGCGCCCGCCAACGCCCACGGCACCAACCCCGCCTCCTGCGCCATGTGCGGCGCCGAGGCCATCACCGTCAAGGCGCCCGAGGGCTACACCGATCTCGACGACCTCAAGCGCATCATCGAGCAGGAAGGCCCCGACACCATTATGGCCTTCATGATCACCAACCCCAACACCGCCGGCCTCTTCGACGGCATGATCGGCGAGGTCGCCGACATCATCCACGACGCCGGCGCCCTGCTCTACCTCGACGGCGCCAACATGAACGCCATCCTCGGCAAGACGCGCCCCGGCGACTTCGGCGCCGACGCCATGCACTACAACACACACAAAACCTTCTCCACCCCCCACGGCGGCGGCGGACCGGGCGCCGGACCCATCGTCGTGCGCGACTTCCTCGCGCCATTCCTCCCCGTGCCGCAGGTGGTGCAGCAGAAGGACGGCGCCTTCGCCCTCGACTACAACCGCCCCCACTCCATCGGCAAGGTGCGCAGCTTCTTCGGCCAGTTCGGCGTGCTGCTGCGCTGCTGGACCTACATCCGCGCCTGCGGCGCCGAGGGCCTTGAAAACGTCTCCGAGCTGGCGGTCCTCAGCGCCAACTACCTCGCCGCCCGCCTCCAGAACCGCTACGAAATGCCCTTCTTCAACCCCGAAAAGGGCCGCTACGCCGCCCACGAGTTCGTGACGGTTCCCGAGACGCTGCTGAACAAGGGCGTCACGCTCAACGACATCGCCAAGCGCCTCATCGACTACGGCATCCACCCGCCCACCATGCACTGGCCGGTGCGCAACTGCCTGATGGTCGAGCCGACCGAGACCGAATCACTCCGCACACTGGACGAGTTCGTCGACGCCATGCTCGCCATCGCCGACCAGATCGAGAGCGACCCCGAATCGCTGGCGAAAGCGCCGCAGCACGCGGTGGTGGACCGAGTCGACATCGTCGGCGCGGACCGAAAGCCGACGCCGGTGTTTGAGGGGTGATTTTCTGATTCGGGCGGTCGAGCTCACGCTGAGACGCAGAGCTCGCGGAGGCGGAAGACAACCATCGGGTTTCGATTCTCCATCAAATGGCTATCTCTGCGCACTCAGCGCCTCTGCGTGAGAGAATAAATCCCTACGCCGCGATGCCCTCGACCGTCAGTCGGCTGATGTCCGTGCGCTCACTCGCGTGCTCGAAGGTGATGGCGCAGACATTGCCCTGTGCATCCAAATCCAGAACCGTGTTTTCGTCAAGATCCCGTGACTTCATGGCCATGCCCTCGAGCAGCTCAATATACAGCATGTCGGTGTCTTCGAAGTACTTGACTTTCATGCGTCACCCCCGCCGCGCTTTCACATGCCCCACCACCACGCGGATCTCCTCGTACGGAACCTTCCCCTCCAGCTTCTCGTAGATCGGCCGCAGCAGCGCCAGGTCCCCATCCCCCATCGCCGCCTCCACCGCCTGGTACGTCTCGTCGTTCACCCACGCATCCACGCGCTCGGGCTTGCGTTCGACGATGTACATCTCCAGATACCTCGCCGCCGTGCTGACCGCGCGGCCCAGCTTCCCGGCGACCTCCTCGACGCTCATGCCCTGCTCGAACAGCTCCGCGGCGACGGGCGGACACTCGGGCGGCTTCTTCGGCGCCGGCGCGGGCGACTGTATCTCCCCGCCCGCATCCACCTCCAACCCGATCTCGCCGCTCGCGCTGCGGATGCGCTCGATGAACCGCTCCCCGAAGTTCGCCAGCTTGTTCTGCCCCACGCCCTTGATCTCGATGAACGCCGCCGCCGACCCCGGCCGGCGCCGCGCCATCTCTTCCAGCGTCACATCTGAGAAAACCACATACGGCGGCACGCCCATCTCGTCCGCGATCGTGCGGCGAAGCTCGCGCAGTTTCTCAAACAGCCGCGACTCATCGACGGACAGCGGCCGCGCCTCAGCGGCCGTTCCGGCGCCGCGCGATCGCGACCGGCCCCTCGAACTCGCCCCCATCTCCAGATGCTTCTTCGGCGCGCACAGCCGGATCTCCCGCCGCTCGCGCAAAGCCTCGGCGCCGTCGCCTGTCAGGTGCAGCACCGGGAACTTGCCTTCTTCACGGCTGAGCAGCCCCGCATCCACAAGCTGGTTGATGGCGCTGATCACATCCTCCCGCGCGCTTCCCGCGAGCAATCCGAAGACGCTCAGCTCGTGATGGCCGCGCTCCATCACCTTCGCCACGCGCTTCCCGAGAAGAACATCGGCCACGTGCCCCGCGCCGAACGCGTTGCCCGAAGCCCCGCGCAGGCGGGCCACGCACGACAGAATCTTCTGCGCAACCACCGTCGAGTCCGGAACTTCCTCAAGCTCATCGAGGCAGAAGTCGCAGGCGCCGCAGTTATCAGGCTCATACGCCTGCCCGAAATACTCCGACAGCGCCCGGTGGCGGCACCGTGCCCCGGAGCAGAACCGGCGCATCTCCTCCAGGGAAGCCCGCTGCGCTTCCAGCGACTCCGGCGTCGCCCCGCCCTCGGCGGCGGACAGATCCAGCAGCCTCGTCCACCGCGCCACATCCGCCGACGAATACAGCAAAAGACACTCCGCCGGCAGCCCGTCGCGCCCGGCCCGCCCCGTCTCCTGCTGATAATGCTCGATCGACTTGGGCATCGCCGCGTGGATCACGCAGCGCACATCGCTGCGGTCGATCCCCATCCCGAACGCCACCGTCGCCACCACCACGTGCAGCCGCTCACTGCGAAAATCGTCCTGGATGCGCGTGCGCTCCTCGCCGGGCAGGCCCGCGTGATACGCCTCGGCGCTCACGCCGATCGACCGCAGGCTCGCCGCCAGCGACTCGGTGTCCTTGCGGCTGATGCAGTAGACGATCGCCGCCCGCTCCTTGTGACGCTTGATCGCCTCGGCCACCTGCTGCTCCAGGCGCACCCGCGGCAGCACACGATACGTCAGGTTCGGCCTGTCGAAGATCCCCACCAGCTCCGCCGCGCTGCGCAAACGAAGTTGGGCGATGATGTCCTCGCGCACCCGCGGCGTGGCCGTCGCGGTGAACGCCTGGATCGGCGCGTTCGGGAAGCGATCGCGCAGCTCGGCCAGGCGCCGGTACTCGGGGCGGAAATCGTGCCCCCACTGGCTGATGCAGTGGGCCTCGTCGATGGCGAAGCCGGCCAGCCCCGGGCCGCGGCTCTCCAGCCGCTCGAGCCACGACAGAAACCGCTCGCCCAGCAGCCGCTCCGGCGCCACCAGCAGCAGGCGCAGCTCGCCGGATTCGACCTGCCGGCGCAGCTCCATCCGCTCGGCGCCGCTCATGTTGCTGTGCACCGCGCCCGCCGCGTAGCCCGCGAGGCGCAGCCCGTCCACCTGGTCCTTCATCAATGCGATCAGCGGCGAAACGACCACGCACAGGCGCCCCGTCACCAGCGGCGGAACCTGATAGCACAGCGACTTGCCGCCGCCGGTGGGCAGGACCACCAGCGCATCGCGTCCTTCAAGGGCCGCATCGATGGCCTGCCGCTGCAGCGGCCTCAGCTCGTCGAAGCCCCACACATCCCTCACCACGCGCAGAACTTCGGTCGTCCGATCCGCGCTCGCTCCGTCTGTCGCGCTCAGCCCCATGCGGGGAATGTACCAGCCCTGCAGCGCCGGCACGATGCGCGCAGCCACATGCCCTCCCAGTCATGGGGAGGGCATGTCAGACACACACATGGCTTGTGATGAGACAGCGCGATCGCCCGAGGGCCCACAGCCCGGAGCGGAAAGAAACTTCTTGACACGCCGCGAACGGAGGGACTGTCAGCCCTGGCCGCCGGAGGCGGTCGGCTTGATGGCGCCGACGACCTGGGGTCGCTCGGAGAGGATCTGATCCGCGACCTCGCGCCGGTGGACATCCACCTCGCGCGGGAACTCGAAGGCCAGGCGAACCCGGTCGCCCTTGACCCCCGCGACACGAACCACCCCGAGCGGACGCGCAGGGTCTCCGATGACGACTTCCTCCCCCTCACGTCTTGTGATGACCAGCATGGAAAGGACCTCCTGTCCTGTCGACCAGTGCGGCCGAACAGACCCACCTGCAGCAGACTAGCAAGAGAACGCCCGGACTCGAACGAAAAAAACCCGATCCGGGGCCCTTTTTTGCCCCGCTTCGTGTCCCCAACCCTCTGTCAGATAAGAAGATGGCGTCCTGAGCCCGCTCAGCCCTCCTGCGAGCCCTTTCCCCGGACTTCCGTGCCTGTCTCAGTCCACGGCCTCGACCGCGGTCACCTCCGGAATGTTGTGCTTCAGATTCTGCTCGATCCCCATCCGCAGCGTCATGGTGCTGGAGGGGCAGCCGACACAGGCGCCGTGGAGCCGAATCCGGACCACGCCCGCGCCCGTCACCTCGACCAACTCGATATCGCCCCCGTCGCTCTGCACGGCGGGGCGGATCAGATCGAGAATCCGTGAGACTCGATCGCTCAGCGGGAGTTCCTGTGCAGACGCTGCGCGATCTGCCGCTGGTGTGGTGGACGCTTTCGCCATGGCCCGATTCTACGGCCCCGAATGCCTCCGGGCCAACGTGTGAGCCGATCCGGCGATTCCGAAGGGCCTTTCCGGGCGGCGCCGGTGGATCGCCCTGCCCGGCCGATCGGGGCCGCCACGCATGGCGCGGGCGTACACTGACTCGCATGCGACCGAGAATCCAGCCCACACGACGCTCCCAGGACATGCGAGCACATCGGAATCCAGCCCACAGACGCTGCAGCGCCTTCACACTGGCAGGCGCCCTCGCCGGCGCTATGACGATCTGCCTGCTCGGCGCCGGCTGCGCGGGGGACAAGACGGATCCACAGTCCGTCACCGCAACCGACACCACCGCCCCGCTGCGCTATCGCGTCGAGGCCATGCGCCGCGACTGGGAAGCTCTGCGCGACAGCGATGCAGATCGCGCCGCATTCCGTGAATCACTCAAGAGCATCGCCTGGCGACGCAGCGAGCCCCCGACGCTCCGCCTCGGCGCCATCGAAATCCTCGCCGACGATGACCCGGACGACACCGCCGCCATGCTCGCGCTCATGCTTCCGACGGAGACGAGCTGGGACATCATCGGCGCCGTGTGCGAGATGGGCGTCGAGCGGCAATGGACAGGTCTCACGCCCGCGCTGGTGCGGAGCTGGTCGCGCCCTGTGCCTCGTCCAGGCGATGATGCGCGCCCGGAGCGGGCCGCCATCGCTGCGCTGCATCCGGATCGCTCCATCGAGAGCGTCGTCTTTGAAGTTTTTTCCACGCCGACCGAAGGGCGCTCCGCGGAGCGGGCCCGCGCCGACGCATGGGCCCTGCTCACCCGCATCGACGACGGGGGACAGCGCACGCGCGACATGCTGCTCGCGATGGATGAAGAGCCTGATGATCCGCTGCTCGGCGCCCTCCACGCCGGCGCTGTCAAGCTTCGGGCCGTCCCCGAGACAACCGAGCAGCTCGATCTGCTGCGCCGCATGCGAGCGCCTGAGCGGCGCGAATTCTGGATGCAGAGCGCCGACGCCATCGCTCGCCTGAACGACGCACAACTCCAGGGCTTCGAGCTGCGCCACGCATCGGGCGTTCGATGGGCCGCGATCTTTGCGCCGCACCTGCTTGAAGCGTCTCGCGAAGAGCTGCTGTCGGATGCAAGGCGCGCTCTCGACGGCGTTCGCCCTTACCACCGCACCGTCGACCACGCCGATGTCATGGCGGCGCCGAAGGAGACGCTGGACGAGTGGCACGATCACCTCTCCTACGGCGACCTGCTCCTGATCATCATCGCGAAGAAGGCCATCGAAGATCCCTACGTCGTTGAACAGCTCTTCGAGCAGGCCGACGCCGACCGGCGCGACGGCTCAACCGAATACGGCGGCGTGCTCGACGCGGTCTGGCCGAGCGATGCAGGCGCCGACCGCTCCACCATCGCGACGCCCCGCTTCGACGCACTGCTCTTCCCGCCCCGCCCCAACCAGCGGCACGGACCCAACCGCTTCGTCGCCTCACCCGAACTGCTCGACAGGGGCACGGATGCGCTCTTCCACTACCACTTCCACGCCCAGCGGCACAACAACCGCGACTACGCCGGCCCGGGACAAGGCGACTTCGAATACGCCCGCCGCTTCGGTCGCTCGTGCCTGGTCTTCACTTTCATCAACCGCAACACGCTGAACGCGGATTACTTCCAGCCCAACGGCGCGACGATCGACCTTGGCGTCATCACGCGCTGAGATTGCGTTCTCCTCGGCTGATCGCCAGAGCCTCATCCTTTGCTGCATCCGCTGATCATCATCCTGATCGCCGTTTTCTTCGTGCACCAGGCGAAGGGTGTGTGGTTCGAAGTTCCCGGCGTCGGCGCGGCCGAAGCCGCAGCGCTCACCTTGTCAGCGCACTTCATCATCGCCGTCTTCACCGGGCTGTGGCTGATGCGTCTGGCACGCCTCATCGATCGCACCGGAAGCGTACGGCTGGTGAACGCGGGCGAGCGGATCGTCCTTCTCTCGCAGATCCTCGCAACCGCAGTGCACGCAGTCGCTGTCCTTGCGCTGGGCTGGCTCGACGCCGTGCGCGCTGTCACCGGCAATCTGGTGCTGGTGGACGAGGCCATCGCCATCCTGCCCCCCCTGCTCGTCTTTGTTGCGGGATGGTGGTCCTTCTACCCCATCGAACGCCGCCTGCGCGAGGCCATGCTGCTACGTACGCTTGACCGCGGCGAGCCGGTCCACCCGATCCCAACCCGCTGGGCCTACGTCTGTGATCAGGCCCGGCACAAGGCGCTGATCATCCTGGCGCCGCTGGCGTTGATTCTCGCATGGCACGAGATCGTGGTCACCGGCGCCGGCGCTCTCGCAGGGCGTGCTCCGTGGCTCGCCGACCCGAGCATTGGTCCGGCTGCGATCTCCGGCGCCCAGTTGCTCGGCGTCGCCGCGATCTTCCTCATCTCGCCCTTCATCGTGCGCATCATCTGGAACACCGTGCCGCTCGGCCCCGGTGAGCTGCGCTCAAGTCTCGAAGACTTGTGCCGGCGCCACCGCGTGCGTGTGCGCCGCATGCTGGTGTGGCGCACGCACGGGATGATGATAAACGGCGCTGTCGTGGGCCTGATCGCGCCGCTGCGCTACATCCTGCTCACCGACGCCCTTCTCGAACGCCTGCCGCAGGAGCAGATCGAGGCGGTGATGGCCCACGAGGTGGGGCACGTGCGCCGGCGCCACATCATCTGGTTGCTCGGGGCCCTGATCACCACGCTGGGCGTCTCACTCGCGCTCTTCCTGCTGCCGCTCGAACTGATCGCCGGTCGCTTCGCGCTCACCGTCGGCTCGCCGCTGGTGCAGACCTATGAAACGCTGGCGATGATCGGCTCCATCGGGGCGGCGCTGCTGGTCTTCGGCTACATCAGCAGGCGCTTCGAGCATCAGGCCGACGCCTTCGCCGCCCTGCATATGAGCGGCCTGACGCGCGACAACGACGGCGCCGGAGTCGTGATGACCGAGGAGGGCGCCGAAGCCATGGCCGGCGCCCTCGGCGCCGTGGCCCGCCTGAACCACATCCCGCCGCAGAAGTTCACCTGGCGTCACGGGAGCATCGCGGATCGGCAGCGGGCCCTCCGCGCCGCCGTCGGCGTGAGCGCCCGCGCGCTTCCGATCGACCGCGCTGTGCGCCGTCTCAAACTCCTCACGATTCTCGGGCTGGTGGCGCTGGCCGGGCTGACCGCGTGGGAGATCGCCGCCCAGTCGCGTCAATCGACCGCTTCGATGATCAGCGATTCATACTGGTCGACGACTGCCTCGATGCATTGGATGTGTGCTCCTGAGCCACCGTGGTGATCCACCCTTCCACGAGCCGCAGCGCTGCAAATCTCTACAATCGCGCCATGCGGTTCACCAAGGTCGAAGCCCTCGGCAACGATTTTCTCGCCATCGACGGCCTCGCTGAGACTACGCTCGCGCATCTCCCCCAGCGACCCGACTTTCCCGAGCTGGTCCGCGCACTCTGCGATCGCAGCTGCGGCGTGGGGGCGGACGGCGCGCTCGTCCTCGGCCCACCCGACGACCCCGACGCCGTCGATTTCCGCATGCGCATCTTCAACGCCGACGGCGCCGAGGCGGAGATGTCCGGCAACGGGCTGCGCTGCGCCGCGATGCTGGCGCACGCGCGGCTGGGCCTGCTGAGCCAGCGCGTTCAGACCGGCGCCGGCGTGCGCGCGGTTGAGGTCCGGACCGATGAGAGAGGACAGTTCACAGGCGCCATCGTCGACATGGGTGAACCGGTTTTTGATCTGGAGAAGATCGGTGTGATTCAGGACCGGCTCGCCGCAGCGGTGGAGGGCGCGATCGTGCCACCGACCGCCGTCCGCGGCGGTCGGTGTGGTGAATCGTCCATCGACACTGGGAAGCACCGACCGCCGGGGACGGCGGTCGGTGGCACGGTTGAGCACACTGTTTCGGGTGTGCGCGGAATACTCGTCTCGATGGGAAATCCCCACTTCGTCACCTTCCTCGACGAGCCGCCGAAATCGCAGTCGGCAGAGCTGGCGCATCTCGGCGCCGCGATCGAGCGCCACCCGGCGTTCCCGAACCGGATCAACATCGAGTTCGTCCACGCCCCCCTTCGCGACCGCGCGTTCGTCCTTCCCTGGGAGCGCGGCGTGGGCTTCACGCTCGCCTCCGGCACCGGCGCCTGCGCGGCCCTCGTCGCCGGCGTCCTTGCCGGCCGGCTCGATCGCGAAGCAGAAATCGGATCGCCCGGCGGGGCGCTGCGCGTCCGCTGGGACGAGGCCTCCGGGCGTGTGTTCCTCGATGGACCGGCCACGATCGTCTCCGAAGGAGACTGGCCGCTCTGAGCGGCCCTGCGCCCCCGCACGCCGTCGATCCCACGCCGCCGCGCGGACCCACTACCATGCCCCGCCCGGCAATTTCCCTCCGGCGAGAGCGAGACACACGTGGCCAGACTGCACGAACATCACGGAAAATCACTGCTCGCCAGGGCCGGGGTGGCGATCCCGAAGGGGCACGTCGCCCGCACGCCCGCCGAGGCCGCCCACGCCGCCCGGGACATCGGCGGGCGCGTGGTCCTCAAGATCCAGGCCTGGACCACCGGCCGGGCGGCCATGGGGGGCGTCGCCTTCGCCGACACGCCGGATGCGGCCGAGGCCGCCGCCAGGAAGCTGCTGGGCATGAAGGTCGGCGCCTTCCCCGTCGAGCAGGTGCTCGTCGAAGAAGCGGTGAAGATCCGCGATGAACTCTTCGTCTCCATCACCATCGACGACGCCGCCCGGGCGCCGGTGATGCTGTTGTCGCTCGAAGGCGGCAGCGGCATCGAAGAACGCGGCGCCGATGTGCACCGGCTGCCGATGGACGTGCGCGCCGGCCTCGACTCCGCCGCCCTGCGCCGCCTGCTCGCCGAATCGAAAATCGACAAGTCCATGCACGAGAAGCTCGCGGACGCCATCGAGCGCATCGCGAAGCTGGCGAAACAGGTCGAGGCCCGCTCGCTGGAGGTCAACCCGCTCGTCACCACCGAAGACGGGCGCGTCATCGCCGCCGATTGCCGAATCGCCATCGACGACTACGCCGTCTTCCGCCACCCCGACCTCGGCATCGACATCGCCCGCGAGCTCGACCACCCGCCCACCGACCTCGAACGCACCGCCTACCGCATCGAGCAGGCGGACCACCGCGGCACCTTCTACTTCGCCCAGCTTCCCGTGCCCGACGATGCGCATGATCGCGCGGTCGGCTTCCACGGCGCCGGCGGCGGGGGATCGATGATGTCGATGGACGCCGTCGGCCGCGCCGGCTTCGCGCCCGCCAACTTCACCGACACCAGCGGCAACCCCTCCGCCGCCAAGGTGTACGCCGCCGCCCGCATCATCCTGGCCCAGCCCGGCATCGTCGGCTACTTCGGCTCCGGCAGCGGCGTCGCCAGCCAGGAGCAGTACCACTCGGCGTACGGCTTGGCCAAGGCGTTCCTCGAACTCGGCCTCGACATCCCCGCAGTGGTGCGCCTCGGCGGCAACAGCGAGGACCGGGCCGTCGAGATTCTCGAGGACGCATGCCGCGGCCTGAAGGCGAGTGTGAAAGGATTCAAGAAGGACGATCCTCCCGAGAAGTGCGCCGAGGCGTTCGCGCAGCTCGTGAAGCAGAACGGCGCGAAGGCGTGGAAGCCGCGCGAGCGCCGCGTGCCCGCCTTCGTCGGCGACACCGACGCCGACAGCTTCGCCATCCGCTTCGGCGGCGACTGGGGCGGCTCAGTATGGATCGACGTCGAGCGCTGCACGCCCGAAATCACCGACCTGGTCGTGAAACACAGCGGCGGCGTCCTGAAGAAAGACGAGCAGGGCTTCCCGACACTGGCGATCTCGAAGGAGGAAGCCGCCTCGCGCGATTCAGAGATGATCGCCTGCGAGATCGAGTGCATCCGCGCCGGGCATCCGGTGGTCTTCGTCGATCTGCCCATCACCGGGCTGGACAGCGAGGCGAGCCACGGCATCGCCGCGGCCATCGAGGGCGGCGCGGCGACGGTCAACCCGGAGGGGCACGGCTGATATGGCGATCCTGATAGACAAATCCAAACGCGTCCTCGTGCAGGGCATCACCGGGCGCGAGGGCCGGGCCCGCACGCGGCTGATGCGCGACTACGGAACCAACGTCGTCGCCGGCTGCACGCCGGGCAAGGGCGGCGAAGACGTCGAGGGCGTGCCGGTGTTCAACACCGTCGCGGACGCCCAGCGCTCCGCGCAGGAGAGCGGCGCAGTCGTTGACATTTCTGTGATCTTCGTCCCCGCGCGCCTCGTGAAAGACGCGGCCATCGAGGCGATCGAGGCGGGCGTGAAGCTGCTGCTGCTCGTCCCCGACCGCGTGCCCATGTGGGACGCGATGGAGATCGCCGCCGCGGCGAAGGACCACGGCGCCGCCTTCATCGGGCCAAACACGCTGGGCGTTCTGTCACCGGGCGAGGCGGTCATCGGCATGATCGGCGGCCGCGCCGAGTCGGCCCGCGAATGGTTCAAACCCGGCGATGTCGGCGTCATCAGCCGCAGCGGCGGGATGACATCGTCCTGCGGCTACTACCTCGGCCGCGCGGGCGTCGGCCTGTCCACACTCGTCCACGTCGGAGGCGACGCGGTGCTCGGGCTGCGCATCCCCGATGTCGCCCTCATGTTCGAGAACGATCCGCAGACCAGGGCCATCGTCCTCTTCGGCGAGATCGGCGGCAGCCAGGAAGAAGACCTCGCGCGGCTGATCGCTGAGAAAAAGGTGACCAAACCCGTCATCGCCTACATCGGCGGCAAGGCCGCCCGCGAGGGAACGCGCTTCAGCCACGCGGGCGCCATTATCGAAGGCGCCCGCGGCACGCACGAGGGCAAAGTGAAAGCCCTCCGCGAGGCGGGCGCGACGGTGGTGGACGGGTTCGGGGAGCTGCCGGAGGCGGCGGTGGGCGTACTGAGCCGTTGATATCGAATGCCTATGGACAAGGGCGACACATTGATGCGACGGCACGGTCCGTTCCGACTAAAATTTCTTCAGGAGAACCCATGAAGGAAAAAATCAAAATCTCCAAGGAACAGCTTGAGGAGCTCTATCGCAGCGGCGCCCCAATCGTCGTGCCGGTGGAAGGCGGCGGAGAAGTGGTTGTCCAGGACGCCGACGCCTATCGACGGATGCTGGCGGTGCTCAATGAACTCGATGTGATCGAGAGCGCCCGCATCTGCTCCGAACGATGGGAGGCCATGCGCACCGCCGGGGATCCTGGCATGCCTGTCGCCGATTTCTTCGCGGATGTGCGTCGTCGACTGCGGCCCGCCGGATGAAACGCCGGCGAGTCACGGTCGCAGCCGATGCGCGGGGTGAGGTGGAATGCGAGATGAACTGACAGAGCCCTGACTCCCTCGAATACAACTGCGAAACAACACCATGCCCGACCCCTGGCCCACCGCCATCACCAACATCAAGCCCAACAGCGTCCGCGTCCGCGGCTACGACATCGCGGAGCTGATGGGGCGCTGCTCGTTCGGGCAGATGGTCTATCTCCTGCTGCTCGGCGAGCCGCCCGACGCCCCGACCGGGCGTCTGATGGAGGCGATCCTGGTCTCGAGCGTCGATCACGGCGCCACGCCGCCCAGCGCGCTCGCGGCGCGAACCGTCGCCTCGACGGGGGCTTCGCTCAGCGCCTCCGTCGCCGCGGGCGTCATGAGCATCAACCGGCATCACGGCGGCGCCATCGAGGCGTGCGCCCACACGCTCGGCGAAGTGGTCGAAAAGGCACGCTTCGGCAAGACGCTCGATGAAGCGTCGGATGACGTGATCGGCGGCTACAAAAAGCGCGGCGAGCGCATCGCCGGCTTCGGCCACCGCGTCCACACCGCCGACCCGCGCACCAGGCGCCTCTTCGAGCTCGCCGCGGAAGCCGGCGTCGGAAACACACCCGACACCGAGCCCAGCCACGTCGACGCCGCCCGGGCGCTCGAGCGCGCCTTCGCCCGCGCCGGCAAGCCGCTGCCCATCAATGTCGACGGCGCCATCGGGGCGATCCTCGCCGATCTCGGCTTCGACCACGCAACCATGAATGGCATCTTCATGATCGCCCGTGCGCCGGGTCTGGTCGCCCACGTCGTCGAGGAGCAGCATCGCATGAAGCCGATGCGCAAGATCGATCCCGCCAGCCACACCTACGACGGACCCGCCGATCGTACAGCGCCGAACCAGGAATAACGTTCACCGCCATGGCCCAGCGCCCCACACTCACCACCGACCGCCTCATCCTGCGGCCCTTCGAGCTTTCCGACGCCGGCAATGCCCAGCGGCTGGCGGGAGATAAGAAAGTCGCCGCCACCACGCTCTCGATCCCGCACCCGTACCCCGACGGCGCCGCAGAGGAGTGGATCGGGACGCACCAGGCGGCGTTCGATGAGGGGAATGGCGTCGAGTTCGCAATCACCGATCGCGAAAGCGGCGAGCTGATCGGCTCGATCGGCCTGCGCATCAGCCGCGAACATGCGCACGCCGAGCTCGGCTACTGGATCGGCGTTCCCCACTGGGGCAACGGCTACGCCACCGAAGCCGGGCGGGCCGTCATCGACTACGGATTTCGCGAGTTGTCATTGCGGCGGATCCACGCCCACCACGCACCCCGCAATCCCGCCTCCGGACGCGTGCTCGAGAAGCTGGGAATGCGCCCCGAGGGCGTCATGCGCGAACACATTTTCAAGTGGGGTGAGTTCGAGGACTGCGTGCTCTACGGCCTGCTCAGGAGCGAGTACGATTCCGATTCCGCCTCCGCCGCGCGTCGCTGAGCCGGGCCGGCGCAGGTTCCACTTCGACCACTCCCTGGAGTTTCATCCGTGCCGCACACAACCGAGCAGATCGCAGAGCTTCTTCCCGAGATCATGGACATCACCGACGCCGGCCTGCGCGACAAGGTCGCCGCAGTGTGGAGCGAGGCCATCGAGACCGGCGCCGGCGGCAAGGGTTGGACATTCGATGAGCTCCGCGCCGTCCCCTTCACGCTCCTCGCCGGCGACATCGACCTGCGCTACATCGAACACCTGCGCTCATGCGCACAGCAGTGCATGTCCATCGCGGATGTGCTGAACAACATCTTCGGCGACCGCATCCCCATCCACCGCGACCACCTGCTCGCGGGCTCGCTGCTGGCCGACGTCGGCAAGCCGCTGGAGTTCGACCGCGATGCGGCCGGCAAACTCATCAAGGGGCGCTACGGCGAGATGCTCCGCCACCCCTTCAGCGGCGTGGCCATGTGCTACAAGCACGGCATCCCCCCCGAGGTGATGCACATCGTCGCCACCCACAGCCACGAGGGCGACAAGGTGGAGCGCTCGATCGAGAGCATCATCTTCCACCACGCGGATTTTGTGGACTTTGATATTGCGAAGTTCCTGGGCAAGCACGGATCGAACCGGCCCTGACCACCGTATAATCCGCCATGAGCGCGAGTTCTTCCGATTCAACTGATCTTCTGCAACGGATGGTGGATGCCGTGGAGCTGGTTCGGCGTCGTCTGCTGAAAGCATCGGCCGCGCTCGGGAGCGCCGGCATCGACTACGCAGTGGTCGGGGGCAACGCAATCGCGGCGTGGGTCGCCACGGTGGATCGCGCTGCGGTCCGCAACACGCAGGATGTTGACATCATGATCCGGCGGCAAGACCTCGACGCCGCCTCGAAGGCGTTGGAGGGAGCGGGCTTTGTCCACCGCCACGCCCGGGGGCTGGATCTCTTCCTCGACGGCCCCGACGCCGGCCCGCGCGAGGCGGTGCATCTGGTCTTCGCGGGTGAGCTGGTCAAGCCGGGCGAGCCTGCTTCGAACCCCGATGTCGTCCCCTTCACGGACATGGGCGCCTTCCGTGTACTGAATCTCGAGTCGCTGGTGCAGATCAAGCTCACCGCGTTCCGCGACAAGGACCGCACCCACCTCCGCGACCTGATCGAAGTCGGGCTGGTCGACCAGTCCTGGACGGACCGGCTGCCGCCGGCGCTGGCCGAGCGACTACAGGGGATACTCGACACTCCGGATGGTTGAGGCTGAGCCTGCCCCGATTGGTGACTTTTCGAGCGCTACCGGACCGGGATTGCCCGTCCACGCCACTAGAATAATCGCGCCATGTCCGAGCCACGGTGACCAAGCGATCGCATCATGAACCAGCAGCCCGACAAGCCGATCCGCCTCTCCGCTCACGCCCGGCAGCAATGCATCGAGCGGGGGGCCACGGTCGAGGAGGTCGAGCGGGCGATCCGCGAGGGAGGGCGCGAGGCGGTCAGACAAGGCCGGTGGATGCACCGCTATAATTTCGAATTCAATGCGGAATGGCAGGGGCGTCGATACGCCGTGAAGCAGGTCGCCCCGATCGTCGCGGAGGAAGACACCGAGCTCGTTGTCGTGACTGTGTTCACATTCTATTTCTGAAGGATCAAGTCATGCGAATCAGTTATGACAGCGAAGTTGATGCCCTGTACATCCGCCTCATCGAGGGCGTCCGGCAGTGCCGCACGGTCCGGCTGACCGACGAGATCAGCCTGAACCTCGGCGCCGACGAGACGCTGGTGGGCATCGAGATCCTCGATGCGAAGCGCGTGCTGGGGCAGGGCGACCTGCCGCGGATCGTGGTGGACAATCTGCCGATCGCCGCGGCCTGAAGATTCGATGTCGCGGCGGCTGGATGCTTTCTACAAGGCCTGAGCATGAAAACTCCGTCATTCCAAGATCTCACACTTCCGATGCTTCAGCTTGCTTCCGACGGACGTGAACGCACCATTCGTGATGGGATGGACGCGATCGCCCGATCAATGAACCTCTCCAAAGAGTCGCTCGAAGAGAAGCTCCCTAGCGGAGTCCAGACTCGATTCTACAACCGCTTCGGTTGGGCGCTGACCTATCTTCGACGCGCTGGACTTCTAGAAAGTCCGAAGAGGGGTTTCTTTTGCATCACGGACCGAGGCCGAGAAGTGCTCAAGGAGAATCCGAGTCGTATTGATCTCAACTATCTGAAGCGTTTTCCGGAGATCGAGGAGTTTCGCAAGGGAGAGAACAATCAGAACGACGCAGCAGAAACCGACTCCACGACTGTAGAGACCGACCAGACGCCGGAAGAGATCATCGAAGCAGGCTACAAATCTCTCAACCGCGAGTTGGCGGCTGAGCTTCTTGATCGAATCAAGGAATGCCCCCCGGATTTCTTTGAACGCCTCGTTGTCGATCTCCTCGTTCGAATGGGATACGGCGGCTCCCGCGCTGACGCCGGCAGAGCGATCGGCCGATCCGGCGACGATGGTGTCGACGGCATCATCAAGGAAGATCGCCTCGGCCTCGACGCCGTGTACATCCAGGCCAAGCGTTGGGAGAGCAACGTCGGTCGTCCGCAGCTCCAGGCCTTTGCCGGGAGTCTTGAGGGCAACCGTGCGCGCAAGGGCGTCATGATCACCACCTCCCGCTTCTCGCAGGACGCGGTCGAATACATAGGCCGCATCGAGAAGCGCATCGTACTGATCGACGGAAACCTACTCGCTGCGCTCATGATCGAGCACGGCGTCGGTGTGAGCCCTGTCGCCGAATACACAATCTGTCGAATTGACAACGACTACTTCGAACAAGGTGAGTAACCCCATGTCCGCAGGACATTCCCCCCAGACCGCCATCGAAAAAATCGCCCAGCGCCACGCCGTCGATCTC
Organism: Phycisphaeraceae bacterium; assembly: GCA_007693965.1. Classification (GTDB taxonomy): domain Bacteria; phylum Planctomycetota; class Phycisphaerae; order Phycisphaerales; family UBA1924; genus RECQ01. The sequence continues at coordinate 165,964 of RECQ01000046.1, forward strand.
GACCCCGGCGAGGTCGTCCGCGCCGGCGCCTTCCTCAACATCCGACCCAGGCACATCATGACGCACGACAACACGTCGGCCGTCATGGGCAAGTTCAAGGAGATCGGCGCCGCCCGCATCGCCGACCCGCGCCAGCCCGTCTTCGCCATGGACCACGACGTTCAGAACATCACACCCGAAAACCTCGGCAAGTACGCGAAGATCCAGCAGTTCGCCCGCGAGCAGGGCGTCGACTACTACCCGCCCGGCCGCGGCATTGCGCACCAGGTGATGGTCGAAGAGGGCTACGTCACTCCCGGCGCCATGGTCGTCGGCAGCGATTCGCATTCGAACCTCTACGGCGCCGCCGCGGCCCTCGGCACGCCCGTCGTGCGCACCGACGCCGCCGCCATCTGGGCCACCGGCCAGACCTGGTGGCAGGTCCCCGAGCTCGCCCGCGTCACCCTCACCGGGCGCCTGCGCCAGGGCGCGACGGGCAAGGACGTCATCATCGCCCTCTGCGGCCACTTCAACCACGATGAAGCCCTCAACTTCGGCGTCGAGTTCGCCGGCGACGGCGTCGCCGGGCTCTCCGTCGAGCAGCGCATGACCATCTCGAACATGACCACCGAGTGGGGGACGCTCATCGGCATGTTCCCCTTCGACGAGGTGTTGCGCGACTTCCTTCTGGAGCGCGCCGATTTCTTCAAGGCCCGCGCCGAGAAAGGCGGCCCGGCGCCGCGCTATACGCGCGAAGATGTCGATCGCTGGTGGAGCGAGCGCGCCGACATCAGCGCCGATGAAGACGCCTTCTACTCCCGCGAGCTGACGCTCGATCTCTCAACCGTCATCCCCCACGTCGCCGGTCCGAACGAAGTCAAGACCATCACATCGCTGCCCGAGATCGAGAAGCGGCGCGTGCGCATCAACAAGGCCTACCTGATGAGCTGCGTGAACGCACGCCTGGGAGATATCGAGCTCGCCGCGTCGATCATGCGCGGCAAGAAGGTCGCCGAAGGCGTCGAGTTCTATCTCGCCGCGGCCTCGAGCGAAGTCCAGCGCATCGCCACCGAAAAGGGCTGGTGGCAGGACCTTCTCAACGCCGGCGCCATCGAGCTTCCCTCCGGCTGCGGCGCCTGCATCGGCCTCGGCCGCGGCACGCTCGAACCCGGCGAGGTCGGCGTCAGCGCCACCAACCGCAACTTCGAAGGGCGCATGGGCAGCCGCGAGGCCGACTGCTACCTCGCCAGCCCCGCCGTCGTCGCCGCCTCCGCGATCAGCGGCTACATCTGCGCGCCCGAGCGCGTCGAATCAACCGCCGTCCGCGGCGAATGCCGCTCGCAGAAGCCCGCGGCCGGATCGTCCGGCGCCGTGCGCATCCGCGAGGGCTTCCCCGCCCGCATCTCCGGCCGCGCCCTCTTCCTCCCCAAGGACAACCTCAACACCGACGGCATCTACGGCAAGGACGTCACCTACCGCGACGACCTGACGCCCGAGCAGATGGCCGCCGCGGCCTTCGCCAACTACGACCCGAGTTTCCAGAAGATCGCAAAATCCGGCGACATCATCGTCGGCGCCCGCAACTTCGGCACCGGCTCCTCACGCGAGCAGGCGGCGACAGCGCTCAAGCACTTCGGCGTCGCCCTCGTCATCGCCGCCAGCATCAACCAGACCTACAGCCGCAACGCGTTCAACAACGGCTTCATCTGCATCGAATGCCCGGACCTCAGCGACGCGCTCGCAGCGCGCTTCAGCAGCGAGGCAGAAAAAGGCGATCGCACAATCGCCGGTCCCGGACTCGAAATCGACTTCGAGAAGTCCTTCGTCCGCTGCGAAGGCGCCGAATACCCCTTCGCTCCCCTCAGCCCGGTGGCGCAGGAACTGATCGTCGCCGGCGGCAGTGAGAGCGTGGTGAAGGAGCGGCTGGCGGCGGTGTGAGATTGAACGCAGAGAACGCGGAGGGATCAGAGGGGGAGAAGGAACTCGGAGGGACACGGAGTTGCGGAGGGAGACGGAGTTGGATTGTGAGATGATGTGATGCCGCGAGCCGGGGCGTCCACGCCCCGATGAAGCACAGACGCCGCGACAAGACTTTATTCCCGAATCGCGCGCTCAAACATCGCCCGCCGGGCCCTCTGCAATCCCTCGCACGCCCCCGCTCCCTGCGGTATCCTCACCGCCCCGGCGAGCGGCGACCCCTCCCAACCAAATTCCGACTCCGTCTCCCTCCGCCCCTCCCTCTCACTCCGCGTTCCATCCCCCCTCCCAGCCCTCTGCGCCCTCCGCGTTCAACACATCAAAACAGCCCAAACCCCCGACAGGAGAAGCACTTCCATGGCCAAGTACCGAATCGCGTGGATGCCCGGCGACGGCGTCGGAAACGACGTCATGGAGGCCGCCCGCATCGTCCTCGACGCCCTCAAGTTCGACGCCGAGTACATCCCCGCCGACATCGGCTGGGAGTTCTGGTGCAAAGAGGGCGACCCACTCCCCGAGCGCACCATCAAGACGCTCAAGGAGACCGACTGCGCCCTCTTCGGCGCCATCACCAGCAAGCCCCGCGACGAGGCCAACGACGAGCTCGACCCCTCGCTCAAGGGCAAGGGCCTCTCCTACTTCTCGCCCATCGTCAAGCTGCGGCAGATGTTCAACCTCCACACCAACATGCGCCCCTGCAAGGCCTACCCCGGCAACCCGCTCAACTACCGCGACGACATCGACCAGGTCGTCTTCCGCGAGAACACCGAGGGCTCCTATGGCGGCGTCGAGTTCTTCCCCCTTCCCGAAGAGGTCTACACCGCCCTCTGCCTCAACCCCAAGATGAAGCCGTGGAAGGACAAGGGCCTCGACAACATCGCCCTCTCCACCCGCATCATGAGCAAGCAGGGCTGCGAGAGCATCTGCCGCCAGGCGCTTGACTATGCGAAGAACAACGGCCGCAAGCGCGTCACGCTGGTCGAGAAGCCCAACGTCCTCCGCGAGACCGGCGGCCTCATCACCCGCGTCTTCCGCGAGCTGAGCAAGGGCTACGGCGACCTGTGGACCGACGAGGCCAACATCGACGCCATCTGCATGTGGATGTTCAAGAACCCGCAGGACTACGACGTGCTGGTTGCGGAGAACATGTTCGGCGACATCATCTCCGACCTCTGCGCCGGCCTCGTCGGCGGCCTGGGCTTCGCCTCCGCCGCCAACATCGGCGACAAATACGCCGTCTTTGAGCCCACCCACGGCAGCGCCCCCAAGTACGACGGCAAGTACGTCGTCAACCCCATGGCCATGCTCCTCACCGCCAAGCTCATGTTCGACTGGCTGGGAGAAGACGACCTGGCCACGCGCCTCGAAGGCGCCATCGCCGATGTCATCAAGGAAGGCAAGGTCGCCACGTACGATGTCCGAGGCGTCAAGGCGGGCCAGCCGGGCGCGAACACGACGCTGGAGGTTGCGGAGGAAGTGGCGCGGAAGGTGAAGTAAGGCTTCGCAACCACACCTCTTCCGTGGATTCACCCACAAGAGCGCCCGTGAACCTGGCGACGGCAGACCTGCAGCAACCTGCGCAGTGTTGCCTGCGAGCAGAATCCAAACAGGACGCGACTGACGTATTCAGAACAAACGAATGGGGCGGAAATAACTGGATTCCTCCGGGATCTGCCCTATGCGCGCACGCTATTTAACTCTTGGCCCACGAGCATGACTTCATAAAATGTATGTGGAGAACTGAATCGGGCGCTCTCATGCAAACAATCAGCATGTGGGGCCCATCTGGAAGACACACGTACATCGGAGGAAGAACATGTTTCGTTTCTGCACAGCGCCACTTGTGGCGACAGCTTTCGTATGCCTCGGCATACCGGCGGCGAGCGTTTCTGCATCAATCAACCTGGTGGGGTTCAACCTCACCACAGCGGGCAATACGACGCCGGATCCACAGAACTGGAATCGCATCTCAACCACCACCGGCGCGCTCATGAACGTGATGGATGAAACCGGTGCGCCCAGCGGCTTCAACATCTCCTGGGGCGGGACGCCGACCGGGCCGCTGTTCCTGGGCACGAGCACGCTCGCGCCCGACGCCACTCCGCAGTATGACTATGACCTCTCGGGCATGACCGGATACGGTTTTCGAGCCGGCAGCGAGCTCACCTTTAACCTCTCCGGCCTCAATCCAGACACACCCTACGAGTACTGGATTGTCGCATATCGTGGCGGCGGCTTTATCGACACGACCGCGAGCATCAGCGATGGCGACTCACTCGACGCCACCACTTTCAATCAGTTCCTCGCATTCGATGACAACGATGGCCGATTCGTCGTCAACACCGCAGCGTCCAGCGACTCTCAGAACTGGAACGACCTCTCATTCATCACCAACAGCAGCTCGAATGGAACCCTGACCATCAACATAAATGGAGTCAGTCAGATCACGGTGCTCGGCGCTTTCGCGATCCGCGAAATTCCGACGCCGGGGACCGCGGCGGTCCTCATCGCTCCGCTTCTCCTCGGCGCCCGCCGCCGCCGGTGAGCGAAGCTGAAGAATTCCGCAGACTGCAGACCGGCGCGAGTCCTCCTGATGCGGGCGTCCACCACTCGTGGGCGCCCGCGTTTCATAGCGCACAGTGCGGCCGCAGCTCTCGACGCCGCAGCCACCAGGCTCGATCCCGAAGCTGAGAATCGGGTAGCATTTCCCCCCATGCCCAAAGGCCAGCACCTCTCCAACCACCAGCGCGGCATCGTCAAGCGGTACTACGACAACCGCGACACGATCATGGCCAACAAGCTCGCCGAGCTTGTCTCCGATCTCGCCCTGTGCGAGAGCGAGAAGAAGGCCGCGTCGCTGTGGAAGCGCGTCGAGAAGGCCCTGGCCGGCGCCAAGGTCGAGCCGAAGCGCATCGCCCGCATCGTCGAGGATCGCGATGTGAAGGAGCTGGCGAAGCTCGCCGGCGAGCTGGCGTCGGGCTGAGCGGCGGCGGGGCCGGACGACCCCGAATCCATCGCACACCCCCGGCGGCGTAATCCGCGCGGGCCGCGGGTTCACAATCCATCACGACTGCATCCCACGATTCACACCGCCCGTTTGACCGCGACGGAAGCCGCATGTAGCTTCTGCTACATCGTAGAACCAGAGCTACCAGCCGACATTGCCCCACGATGGAGCCTAATCATGATTCACCGCTCGCCGCTGCCTGTCGCCGCCACACTCCACGTTCTGCTGCTCGTCCTCGCCGCCGATGTCGCCGCGGCACAGCCGGGCCACTCCCCCGGCGAGCTCCGCCCCCTCGGCCCCGAGCCGCATGCATACACCACCGAGCGCGGCCGCTTCCAGATCGAGCTCTCGCCCCTGAGCTGGGCATACGACCGGCAGCGATCCGGCGGCGAGAACCGCCGCGTCGACACCTTCGACGCCCCCTTCTTCTTCAAGTACGGCCTCACCGATCACCTTGACATCCAGATCGGCGGCGAGTTCTTCGTCTTCGAGCGCGATCACAACCGCGCCACCGGCGACACCGACCGCAACAGCGGCTTCGGCGATCTCTCCCTCCGCGCCAAGTACAACCTCTGGGGCAACGACGGCGAGGGCGACACCGCGATGGCCGTCATGCCCTTCGCCACCTTCCCCACCGGCAGCAGCGACATCCGCCAGCGCGGCGTCCGCGGCGGCGTCATGCTCCCCTTCGAGTACGAGTACGCCAACGGCCGCACCATCGAGTTCACGCCGTCATTCGCAGGCGTGCGCAACAGCGACGACGACGGCTACGTCTTCGAATACGCCAATCTCCTCACGCTCACCTTCGAGGTGACGGACGGGGTGACGCCATTCATCGAGTTTGAGAGCAGCGTCACCACCGAGAGCGGTGATCCATGGGTCGGCCTTGTCGGAGGCGGCATCGAGTTCGTGGTCAATGACAATATGGTTGTCGGGCCCGCCATCCATTTCGGCGTCACCCGCGGCGCCGACGATGTCGCCGTCTCGCTGACGCTTGTCGTCCGGTTCTGATCGCGCTGCCAGCGGGGAGAACGTCGGCGCAGCGCCTACAGTTGCGCATGCCCCGCCGCAGCCCGCTGGCTTCACTCGCCCTGTGCGCCCTGCTTCTGCTGGTGCTCCCCGCGTGCGCTGCCCCCGCCCCCGCCGACCGCCTCTCCGAACTCTCCGACCATGACCTGCAGCGCCAGCTCCGCTGGGTGGCCCGTGGGCCGGACGACCACCGCGTCTTCCGCGAGGCCGGCGGGCGGGCGGCGTACATGGATCGCCTGCGGACCGAGATCCTCGATCGCCATCCGCAGTGGCCGGACGACGTCCGCGCCGCGATCGAAGACGGCGTCGTCACGCTGGGCATGCACAAGGACCAGGTCCAGGCCGCGGCGGGCTGGCCCAACGAGTATCCCCGCCGCTTCTGGCCGCCGCGGACGAGCTTCGGCATGGACGGCGAACGCGACCTCGAACACTACCGCTGGACGCTGCCCCTGCGTCAGTGGACCTACGGACGCTCCCCGGGCCACGTGATCGTCTTCTTCGACGCCGAAGAGCGCGTCGAACGCATCCGCGACAACCGGAAAAATGCGGACGTCGAGCGGGTGCGGACGCCGGGGACGCCCGCCGGGACGGACGGCGCGCCGGACGGCTGATCCGGTAGGATGAGCGGCCCGCCGCGGCGATTCTGATCCGCGTCGGCGGCCACGTCCAACTCACCCCATTCGCGAAGAGAAAAGGTCCGTCCATGAGCGCCAGCGCCGCACCCTCGACATCCACGCCGACCAAGCACATCTCCCTCGAACTGGCCGAGTGGGCCCGCAGCCTCACCTGGGAGAGCCTCTCCGACGAGGCGATCCATGCCGCCAAGCTCTTCCTCTACGACTCCTTCGGCTGCGGCCTGGGCGGCTCGACGCAGCACGATGTCGAGATCGCGCTCGACTACGCCAAGGCGCTCGGCGGCAAGCCGAGCTGCACCGTCATCGGCTCGGGCTACAAGACCGATCCGGTGACCGCGTCGCTGCTCAACTCGCTGTGCATCCGCGCGATGGACTACAACGACATCTACTGGAAGGCCGATCCCTCGCACCCGTCCGACATCATCCCCGCCGCGATGAGCATCTGCGAGATGAACGGCCTCTCCGGCAAGGACTTGATCCTCGGCACGATCATCGCCTACGAGGTCGAGATGCGCCTGTGCGAAATCGGCCAGCCCGGCATCCGTGAATACGGCTGGCACCACGCGACGCTCACGGCCTTCGCCTCCGCCTACGCCGCGGGCCGGATGCTCGACCTCACTCCCGAGCAGATGCAGCAGGCGGTGGGCATCAGCGCATCGCACTCGTGCACGCTCGGCGCTGTCACCGCCGGCAAGCTCACGATGATGAAGAACACGGTGGACCCCATGGCCTGCCGCGCCGGCGTCGAGGCCGCCATGCTCGCCCAGCGCGGCTATTCGGGCCCCGAGCACATCTTCGACGGCAAGGAAGGCCTCTTCCACACCTTCGGCCACGCGCAGAGCGCCGGCAAGAAGGCCGAGTTCGACGCCAAGCTCCTCGTCGAAGACCTGCCCCACTGCCCCAAGTGCCACTACCGCATCGTCGACTGCGGCATGAAGAGCTTCCCCATCGAAGCCCTCAGCCACGCACCCCTCACCGCCATGATGAAGGCCGTGCAGGAGAACGATGTGAAGGCCGACGACGTCGAGGAAATCAAGGTCGAAGTGATCGCCCGGGCCGCGGACATCCTCGGCGACCCCGCCAAGTATCGCCCCACCACGCGCGAGACTGCGGACCACTCGCTCCCCTACTCACTCGCCGTCGGCCTGGTCGACGGCATGGTCACGCCGCTGCAGTTCCGCGAGGAGCGCGTGCGCGATGAGAAGCTCATCCCCGTGATGGACAAGGTGAAGGTGGTTGCGAACCAAGAGTTCGAGGCCCTCTTCCCCAAGTTCCAGCCCAGCCAGGTGACGCTGACGCTGAAGAGCGGCAAGAAGGTGACCAAACGCGTCGACGTCCCCAAGGGCGACCCGCGCGACCCGATGACCGAAGACGAAATCAAGGTGAAGTTCGATGCGCTGGGCGTCGAGGTCGTCGGCAAAGAGAAGTGCGACGCCGCGGGCAAGCTCATCATGGCGATCGAGAAGGAGAAGACGCTGGATCGGTTGTTCGAGCTCCTGACCGCTTGAGTGTGGGGTAACGCGGAGGGCGCGGAGTTTCGGAGGAAAACGGAGGGGGAAGATTTGTGTTCTGGATTCGCAAGCCGCCGTGGAATTCACACCGCCGCGCCTTCTCAATCCATCTTTCCCTTCTGACTCCGTCTCACTCCGAAACTCCGCGCACTCCGCGTTCATCCCTTCTGGATCATTCATCCCTTCTGGATAAAAGAAAGGCCCCCAGATGAACCGCGCATTGATCGACGCCCTCGTCCGCGCCTGGGATGACCAGCGCGGCTATGCGCACCGCCTCGTCGCCGATCTCTCCGACGCGGACATGCTCGCCCAGCCCGTTCGCGGCGTGGTGATGAACCATCCGGCATGGATTCTCAGCCACCTGACCGCCTACGCCACCGTCTTCAGCGCCATCCTGCGCGAAGAGCCTGTTCAGGACCCCGCAGACCATCCCCACGGCCGCAACTCGCGCCCGCTCGACGATCCCGGCGCCTATCTCCCGAAGGACGAGCTCGTCGCAACCTTCACCGCGTCCTACGACGAGGTCGCCGAGCTGATGCGCACCGTCGATCCGGCGATCTTCGATCGCGATGCCCCCCTCGAACGCTGGCGCGAGCGATTTCCTCGCATCGCCGACGTCGCCGTCCAGCTCACCGTCAAGCACATGGCCACGCACCTGGGCCAGCTCAGCGCCTGGCGCCGCGCCGGCGGCCGCCCGCCAGTCTGAACAAAACCCCATTGCCCATTGCCCATTCCCCATTGCCCACGACAACGCCTTCTTCCCCCCAAGAACCCCCTCCATCTGACCGATAAGGCCCGCGTGCTACCATGCCCTGCCGCGGCGTCCGTGCGCCCGCATCCGCCTCAACCCGGGAGTCGTCCTTGCCCGCCTCGTCCGCACAACTGAGCCAGCAGGAGAGCGCCCTCTGCGCCGACATCGCCTCCCGCGCGCGCACGATGCTGGAAGACCTGCGGACACACGTCGCCATCCCCACCGGCGGCGTCTACACGCCCGGACTCGACGAATACCGTGGCATTCTGCTCGAACGCATCGTCAAGCTCGGCGCCGCCGTCGAACTGAAGCCCGGCAAGCACAAGCCCGAGTGGCTCTACGGCGTCGATCCCGGCGAGCCCGTGCCGCCCATCGCCGTCTGCCGCCGCCCCACGCGCACCACGCCGCGGATTCTCATCGCCTGCCACATCGACACCGTCTTCGATCCCCGCGGCCACTTCCGCGAATTGGCCGTCGCCCCGGACGGCAAAACCGCCACCGGCCCCGGCGTCGTCGACATGAAGGGCGGCATCCTCATCGCGCTCAACGCGCTCGAAGCGCTGGCGGAAGCCGGCGTCGATGTCTCGTGGACCCTGCTCCTCAACAGCGATGAAGAGACCGGCTCCTACCAGAGCGAGCACATCCTCCAGCACGAAGCCCGCGAGCACGACCTGGGCATCTGCACCGAGCCCGCGCTCGCCGGGGGCGAGCTTGCCATCGAGCGCATGGGCAGCGGCCAGTTCCAGATCGAAACCATCGGCCGCGCCGCCCACGTCGGCCGCGCCTTCACCGAAGGAATCAGCGCTGTCACCGCGCTCGCCGAAACGCTCGTGCAGGTCGCGCAGATCGCAGATCCCGCCAACGGGCGCATTGTCAGCGTCGGCCCCATCGAAGGCGGCGACGCGACCAACGCCGTCCCCGACCGCGCCCGCGCCTGGGGCAACGCCCGCTACCCGACCAAGGAAATCGGCGACGAAATCGGCGCCGCCCTCGATGCGCTGCAGCGCAATCTCCCCCCCGGCCCCGCCGAAGCCGCCCATCTCGGCGAGGATCCCGACGAAACCGAGCATCCCCTGCCGCGCGTCATCGTCCGCCGCAGCTTCAACCGCCCCGCCAAGCCGCTCACCCCCGAGGTCGAGTCGCTGGCGATGCGGGCCCGGGCCGCGGCGGAGTCGCTCGGCCAGCGACTTCCCTTCGCGAAAACCGGCGGCGTCTGCGATGGAAACATCCTCCAGGCCGCGGGGCTGCCCACGGTGGATACACTTGGAGTCCGCGGCGGCGGTCTCCACACGCCGAAAGAGTGGATCGAGATCCCCAGCCTCGTCGAGCGATCCCAGCTCATGGCGGTGCTGCTCTCGCGCCTCGCCGGCGGAGACCCCGGCCCGACCTGACACCCGCGCCGCAGCAGCGCGAACGACGAATCACAATCCCACAGCCTTCTTTCCTTCCTGAACCGGTGAACCATGCCCCAGGCCACAACACAGCAGGCGACCACGATCGGACAGCAGATCCGCGAGAGCGAAGCGGTGCGGAGCGGCGTCAGCGCCATCGTCGATGAGATCTCGCGCCGCCGCGCCGAGATCACCGAGGTCCGCGGCCCCGTCGACGGACTCAAGACCACGCTCGACGACCTGATGAAGCAGGCCGAGGACTCCCGCGGCCGCGGCCTGATGATGCCCTACATCGGCTCCGGCGTCGGCAACGGCGCCCTCGTCGAGCTGGTGGACGGCTCCGTCAAGTACGACCTGATGTGCGGCATCGGTCCCAACTTCTTCGGCCACTCCGATCCCGACCTGCTCGCCGTCGCCCTCGAAGGCGCCATGACGGACGTCACCTTCCAGGGCTACTTTCAGCAGAACGCCGATGCGATCCACTTCTCCGACCGGCTCGCGAAGGAGGCGGGGCGCAACAGCCGCCTGCGCCACGCCTTCCTCTGCAACTCCGGCGCGATGGCGAACGACAACGCCCTCAAGATCTGCTTCCACAACCGCCACCCCGCCGATCGCGTGCTCGCATTCCAGGGCTGCTTCATGGGCCGCTCGATCGCCATGAGCCAGATCGGCGACAACGCTGCGTACCGCATCGGCGTCCCCACCAACATCCCCATCGACTACATGCCCTTCTTCGACGAGCCCGCCGCCCAGCGCATGAGCGCCGGCGACGCCACCGGCCAGTCGCGCTACATCGACATGTGCGTCTGGCACCTGCGCCAGTACTTCGAGCGATATCCCGACAAGCACGCCTGCTTCGTCTTCGAGCTGGTGCAGGGCGAGGGCGGCTACAACACCGCGCCGCGCGAATACTTCACCGCGCTGATGGACGTCTGCCGCGACCACAACGTGCCCGTCTGGGTGGACGAGGTGCAGACCTTCGGGCGCACCACCGAGATGTTCGCCTTCGAAGCCCTCGACCTCGGCGAATACATTGACGTCTGCACCATCGGCAAGATGAGCCAGGTCTGCGCCGCCATCTTCACCCCCGAGATGAACCCCAAGCCCGGCCTGCTCTCCGGCACCTTCCTCGGCAGCTCCGTGGCCCTGCGCGTCGGCCGACGCATGATCGAGCGCCTCCGCGAAGGCGACTACTACGGCGAGGGCGGGCGCATCGCCAAACACCACCGCCACTTCGTCGAAGGAATCAAGGCGATCGCGCAGAAGCATCCCGACTGGTTCCCCCACAACCGCTCCATCATGGAGCCCTACGGCGGCTTCGGAGGCATGATGCGCTTCTCCCCCTTCGGAGGCGACAAGGCCAAGGTCGCAAAAGCCTGCCGCTGCATGTACGAGGAAGGCGTCGTCACGCTCTCCTGCGGCCACGGGCCCTACCACGTCCGCATCCTCCCGCCGCTGGGCGTGATGCGCGAGGAAGAATGGCCGACTGTCTTCGAGCTCATCGAGCGCGGCCTCGCCAAGGCGGCGTCCTGACCATCGACCCCTGAACCCGCGGCGCCCCGCCGGATCGGCGCGCACGCAGACGGCGAACGGACTCCATGTTTTTCATCCGACAGGCCAAGCCGAACGACGCGGGCACGCTGCTCAAGCTGGCGCGCATGGTGCATTTCATCAACCTGCCCGCGAACAAAGAGGTCATCTCCGAGAAAGTCCGCTGGAGCGATGTCTCGTTCGCCACAGCCCGGGGCGCGAGCCCGGAAGACGACGGCACGACCGACCTCGACGCGGGCCCCGGCGCCGGCGCCGCCGGCCGCTCGCCGCAGTTCATGTTCGTCATGGAGGAGACGGAGACCGGCAACACCATCGGCGTCTCATCCATCATCGCCTCGATGGGCGCGCCGGGGAATCCGAACATCGGCATGCAGCTCCGCAAGCGCGAGTTCTTCAGCAAGGATCTCCAGATCGGCGCAACCCACATCACCGCCCAGCTCGTCCAGGACGAGGACGGCCCCACCGAGATCGGCAGCCTCATCCTCGGCCCCAGCTACCGCGGCCATCCCGCCAAGCTCGGCAAGCAGCTCAGCCTCATCCGCTTCCATTACATGGCCCTGCACCGGGACCAGTTCAAGGACCGCATCCTCGCCGAGATGATGGGGCCCATCACGCCCGATGTCGGCAACACGTTGTGGGAATACTTCGGGCGCCGCTTCATCAACCTCAGCTACGCCGAGGCCGACCGCTTCTGCGCCTACTCACGCGAGTTCATGACCGCGCTGCTGCCCCGCGAGGAGATCTACCTCACGCTCCTCCCCGCCGAGGCCCGCGCCCTCATCGGACAGGTCGGCCCCGAAACGCTTCCCGCCCGCATCATGCTCGAGAAACTCGGCTTCGTTTACCGCGACCGTGTCGATCCCTTCGACGGCGGCCCGCATCTCGAAGCGAAGACCGACGACATCTCCATCGTCCGCGACACGCGCCACGTCACGCTCGATGGGTCGTGCCCGGTGCGCGATGCGAAACGCACCGGACTCATCAGCTACGAAGGCGAGGGCGGCGCCGGCGCCGAGAACGAGTTCCGCGCCGTCATGACCATGTACGCCCCCTCCCGCGGCGAGGCCGGACTCAAACTCCCCGCCTCCGTCATCAAGCTGCTGAACGTGAAAGATGGCGCCCGCCTCGGCCTCACGCCGATGGGCGAGCCCCACAAGCCCGAAATGGTGGACAAGCGCCCGGCAAAGAAACGAACCACGAAGAAGAAGTCACGAAAGGCCTCGTCATGAGCACGACGGGCGTGAAGCATCCGTCCCTCGCCAATCCGCCCAGCAATCTCATCGGCGGCCGCGCGATCGAACTCACCGGCGCCGGCGTGCGCTCGCACAACCCAGCGCGCCCGCAAGAAACCGTCTGGGCCGGCGATGCGCCGATCGAGCATGTCGACATGGCCGTCGCCGCCGCCAACAAGGCCCTGCCCGCCTGGGCCCGCGCGCCACGCGAGCAGCGCTTCGAAGCCCTGCGCATCTACCAGCGCCTCCTCAAAGATCGCGTCGACGACATCGCCGACCTTATCTGCGACGAAACCGGCAAGGCCCTCTGGGAAGCCAAACAGGAAGCCGGCCTGCTCGGCGGCAAGGTGGACATCACGCTCGACGACACGCCCGGCGGCCCCCTCTCGCGCGTCACCGGCTTCGACACGAAGATCACCGACACGCGCACCGGCCGCTGCGTCTTCCGCCCCCACGGTGTGATGGCCGTCCTCGGCCCCTTCAACTTCCCCGCCCATCTCGCCAACGGCCACATCGTCCCCGCGCTCGCAGTCGGCTGCACCGTCGTCCTCAAGCCCAGCGACAAAACGCCCGGCGTCGGCCAGCTCATGGGCGAGATCATGACCGAGGCCCTGCGCCAGGCTGGCGCTCCCGACGGCGTCGTCAACGTCATCCAGGGCGCCGCCGACGTGGCCAGCGCGCTCTCGCGCCACAGCGGCGTCAACGGAATCCTCTTCACCGGCTCATGGCCCGTCGGGCGAAAGATTCTCGAATCCAACCTTGACACGCCCGGGCGCATCGTCGCCCTCGAGCTCGGCGGCAACAACCCCGCCATCGTGATGGACGACGCCGATCTGCGCCTCGCCGCCATCGAGTGCGCCCGCGCCGCCTTCGCCACCACCGGCCAGCGCTGCACCTGCACCCGCCGCATCATCGTGCACGAGCGCATCGCCGACCGCTTCATCCCCGCGTTGTGCAAGGCAGCCTCAGCGCTCGTCATCGGCGCCCCGCGCGCCGAGCATCCCGTCTTCATGGGCCCCGTCATCCGCGCCGAGGCCCGCGACGCCGCCCTGCGCTTCGTCGCCGATCTGTCAAAGTCCGGCGCCGAGATTCTGGTCGAGCCCGGCGCCCCGACCGATGTCCCCGGAGCGCCCGGCGGCCACTTCATCTCACCCGCCGTCGCACGTGTCGATCGCTTCTCGCTGGGCGACGACGCCGGCCGCGACGCCGGTTGCGACATCGAGGTCTTCGGCCCGGTCGTGCGCATCTGCGTGGTCAAATCGCTCGACGAAGCCATCGAGCAGGCCAACACCACCCGCTACGGACTCGCGGCCTCCATCTTCACGCAGAGTGAACAGTCCGCCGAACGCTTTCTCTTCGATGCCCGCGCCGGGTGTGTGAATGTGAATGCCGGCACCGCAGGCGCTTCGGGCAAACTGCCCTTCGGAGGCCTCGGCCTCTCCGGCAACCATCGCCCAGCCGGCGCCTTCAGCCTCGATTACTGCGCCTACCCCGTCGCCAGCCTGATCGAACGCGCCGACGGCTCGACCGCCGCCCTCAGTCCCGGCATGCGATTTGAAGACTCCTGGCTCGGCTGAGGTCCGAATACCGGCCTTTTTCATCGTATTTCCTCGCCTCTGCCGTCGTCGGGGGTTATGCTGCTTCACTCTGGCGTCACGTCGCCGCAACAGTGCCAAACCAGCATTTTCTCCCGGCAGGGGATCGCCATGAACATGCATCACCTTCAGACCGCGCACGCCGATCCGGCCCGCGCCCAGCGACTCATCTTCCTCTCCAGCCTCACCATCTTCATCGTCGGCATCGCGCTGCTGACGCTGGCGACGGTGCATGCATCCGTCGCAATCGGAGAGGATGAGCTCATCAGCGAAGGGCCCACCGAGCGCGTTCCCGTCGATGAGAACCACATGTGCGGCTGCGGCCCTTCCTGCGCCTGCGGCGACGCCTGCGGCTGCGCGGACGCCTCCACCGTCGGCCCCCCGATAGCGCCCGGTCTCGATGGCTACCCCGCCAGCAACGTCACGCTCCTCGGACGCATCGGCATCACCGAATTCGGCTCCTTCACCAGCGGAAACGACTGCTGGGGCTACACCTCGCCCTCGGGGCGCGAGTACGCCATCATGGGCCTCAACAGCGCCGCGGCCTTCGTCGAGATCACCGATCCCGTCAACCCGCAGATCATCGAGATCATCCCCCACCCCAGCTCTCTCTGGGGCGACATGAAGGTCTACCAGCACTACGCCTACGTCGTGAACGAATCCGGCGGCGGCGTGCAGGTCATCGACATGTCGCAGATCGACGACGGCGTCGTCACCCTCGTCCGCTCGGTCACATCCAACGGCATCAGCACCGTCCACAACGTCGCCGTCAACGAGGACAGCGGCTACCTCTATCTCTGCGGCGCCAACGTCGGCAACGGCGGACTCGTCGCCCTCAGCCTCGCCGACCCCGCCAACCCCGTGGTCGCCGGCGCCTACACCGACACCTATGTCCACGACGCCCAGATCGTCAACTACACCGAGGGGCCCTATGCGGGTCGCGAAATCGCCTTCTGCTTCGTCGGAAGCCTCGGCATCGACATCGTCGATGTGACCGACAAGAGCAACATGTTCCGCATGTCGCGCACCACCTACGAGAACATCGGCTACTCCCACCAGGGCTGGATCAACATGGAGAACCAGATTCTCTACGTCGATGATGAGCTCGAACGTCTCTTGAACCTCGTACCCGTCACAACCACGCGCGTCTTTGACGTGTCGGACCTCGAAAATCCGCAGGCCGCGGGCACCTTCACCACCGGCCTCCCCGCCATCGCCCACAACCTCTACCTCCGCGATGGCTTCATCTACCAGGCCAACTACCGCAGCGGCCTTCACATTTTTGACGCCCGCGACGATCCCCTCGACCCTGAACACGTCGGCTGGCTCGACACCTTCCCCTCCAGCAACTCCGCCAACTTCAACGGCGCATGGAGCGTGTACCCGTTCTTCCCCAGCGGCAACGTCATCATCAGCGACCTCGAGAGCGGCCTGCTCATTGTCGACCCCCGTCCCGCCGTCTTCACCGGCGCCAGCCCGGACCTGTCGGGCGACGGCGCTGTGGGCTCCGCCGATCTGGCCATCCTGCTCGGCAACTGGGGTCCCTGCCCGAACCCTCCCGCCGCCTGTCCGGCGGACCTCACCGGCGACGGCCAGGTGGGCGCTGCGGATCTCGCCATCCTGCTGGGCGAATGGGGTTGAGAACCCGGAGTCGGAGCGCAGCTCGCGCCGAGCGGGCGCTGCATCGCGCGATGCGCTGATTCAGCCCGTATCCTGCTCAATTCCCCCGTCTCCCGACTCCTGCAATCTTCAACCCCCGGCATCTTCTACAATCCGTCCACCATGACCGAGCCGCAGCAGCGTTACTACATCACCACGCCGATCTACTACGTGAACGATCGGCCCCACATCGGCCACTGTTACACCACGCTGGTCGCCGATGTCGCTGCGCGCTTCATGCGCCTCTCGGGTCGCGATGTCTTCCTCCTCACCGGCACCGACGAGCACGCCGAGCGCGTCGTCGAAGCCGCCGCCGAACGAGGTCTCACGCCCATCCAGTGGGCCGACCGCAACGCCGGCGCCTTCGAGGACGCCTTCCGCCTTCTCGGCTTCTCCAACGACGATTTCATCCGCACCACGCAGAAGCGCCACACCGAGAAGGTCGAGTCCTACATCCGCCGCCTCAACGACTCCGGCGATGTCTACCTCGGCGACTACCAGGGCTGGTGGGACCACACCCAGGAAGAGTACGTCCCCGAGAACACCGCCCGCGAGCACGACTTCAAGAGCCCCATCACCGGCAAGCCCCTCGAACGACGCCAGGAAAAGAACTACTTCTTCCGCCTCAGCGCCTACCAGGACCGCCTGCTCAAGCACATCGAATCGAACCCCGGCTTCATCCGCCCCGAAAGCCGGCGCAACGAAGTCCTCGGGCGCATCCGCACCGGACTGCAGGACGTCCCCGTCTCCCGCGCGGTCGACCCCGACGATCCCAAGAGCGGCTGGGGCATTCTCATGCCCGGCGACGAGAGCCACCGCATCTACGTGTGGATCGACGCCCTCTTCAACTATCTCAGCGCCGTCGACACCGATGATCGCCGCAAGTATTGGCCCGCCCAGGCGCACGTGATCGGCAAGGACATCCTCTGGTTCCACGCCGTCATCTGGCCCTGCATGCTGATGGCCCTCGGCGAGAAGCTCCCCGGCTGCATCTACGCCCACAGCTTCTGGATCCGCGAAGGCCGCAAGATGAGCAAGAGCCTGGGCAACTTCATCGACATGCCCACCCTCACCGCCTACATCGATCGCTACGGCCTCGACGCCACGCGCTGGTTCCTCGCCACCCAAGGCCCCATGGGCGCCACCGACGCCGACTTCGCCCACGCCAAGTTCATCGAGGTGTACAACGCCGATCTCGCCAACGGCCTCGGCAACGCCGCTTCGCGCGTCTCCAACATGATCGCCAAGTATTTCGACGGCGCCTGCCCCGACCCCACCCGGTGGCACGGCTCTCCGAGCCGTGGCGAGCACGCCGGCCACGACTGGCCCGCCATTGCCACAAGCGCCGTCGAAAACGCAATGACAAGGTTCGAAGCCCTCGACATCCCCGGCGCCCTCGAAGCAGCAGTCGCCTTGGCCCGCCGAGTCGACGGCTACATCCACGCCACAGAGCCCTTCAAGCTCGCGAAGGATCCCGAAAAACTTCCCGAAGTCGGCGCCATCCTCTACCACGCCGCCGAGGCCCTGCGCATCGCCAGCCTGCTCATGTGGGCCGCCATCCCCGCCAAGGTCGAAGACCTGCAGCGCCGCTTCGGTTGCGAGTTCAACCCCGGCGCTGCGCCGCTGCGCGATCTTGCCGCGTGGGGCGGCCTCACCCCCGGCGCGCACATCGAAAAAGGCGACGCCCTCTTCCCCCGCGCCGACGGCGAAGAAGCGCCCCCCGAGCCGGCGCGCGCCGAAACGTCATGATCCGCGTCCGTCGCTACACATCGCAAATCGAAGCCGATCGCGCCGCCTCCTACCTGCGCGCCCACGGCGTCTACGCCCTCGTCGTCAACAGCCACATCCACCAGGCCGCCGCCTCCATGCTCGGCAACCTCAAGTTCACACAACTCGAACTCGTCGTCTCCACCGAAGCCCACCGCGCCGCCGCCGAGGCGCTCCTCGAAGAATACGCCAGCCTCCCCCCCATGCCCGATGCCGACCTTGACGCCGCCTCCGCGCCCGACCTCTCACGCCTCGACCCCCGCGCACACCCGATCGAATGCCCCGACTGCGCCGACGACCTACCACTCGACGCCTCCATCAGCGCCTGCGACTCCTGCGGCGAGCCGGTCGACATCGTCGACCTCCTCCTCCACCGCTACGGCCCCGAAGCCCTGCAGGACTGCTACGAATCAACACCCATCCCCGATCCGCCCCCCGAAATGCTCGAGCAGATGGCGCAGATCGCCAGAGAGCGCAGCCGCATCGCCTGCCCCCACTGCGGCCACGACATCGCAGACCTCCCCGCGCGCGGCCGCTGCCCCGCCTGCGGCGATCTCTTCGACAAGGACGACCCCATCCGCCGCCGCTGATCTCCCCTGTACCATGGCGCAACAACCCGCCATGACAGACCACGAACACACATTCGAAGACGGCCCCCCCATCGAAGACGTCGTCCGCTTCTTCCGCGCCGAACGCGCCGGCGAGCTCGCGTTCTCCGGCCACGTGCGCCCCCTCAAGTTCGTCACCGACAACGAGACCGGCCACATCATCGCCCCCGTCATGGTCGCGGCGATGGACACCTTCGAGCACGTCCTCCACATCCCCGAAGACACCGACGACGCCCTCCACCTCCTGCTCACCCCCGAGCCCATCAACGGCGACACCCACCCCGGCGCCGACCGCTGGCGGATCTACCACGGCGAACCGACCGACTTCACCTGGGTCCGCCTTCACATCGACACAGCCCGCTACGGCCCCTGGGTCTACGACGGCGACGCACTGATGATCCCGAGCGCCCTCGCAAAGGCCGAGCCCGGCCTCTGCAAACTCCTCAACGGCGACCCCGAAGCCCTGCGCCGCATGTGCGAATCGTGCGCCGGCGTCGCCGTGGCCGACCCGGTCTGCGTCGGCGTCGATCCCGATGGCGCCCACGTCCGCGCCCGCTTCGGCATCGTGCGCATCCCCTTCGAATCGCCCGCCGAAACCGAAGCCGACGCCAAGAGCGCCATCGACGCCATGCTGCGCGCCGGGAAGGGCGATTCATGACCGGCGACACAACCACCTTCACCAAACTCCGCGACGCCCACATCCACCTGCACTGGCACGGCGAGGAGCTCTCGCAGCTCAACCTCGCCGACTGCGCCAGCCGCGAAGAATGCCTGGAGCGCATCAGCGCCTTCGCATCCGACAAACCGAAGGACCAGTGGATCATCGCCTCCGCAGCGCGCACCGAGGGATGGATCGATCCGATGTGGCCGACCGCATCCCAGCTCGACGACGCCGCCGGCGGCCGCCCCTGCTTCATCCGCTCCATCGATCACCACTCTCTGTGCGCCGGGAACGAAGCACTCCGCCGCGCGAAGATCACCGCAAACACCGACCCCGGCCGCGGCGCCGTCGTGCTCGACCAAGCCGGCGCGCCCACCGGCGTCCTCCTCGAAGAAGCCTGCTTCCTCATCAGCAAAGCCCTCCCCGAGCCCACGCCCGCGCAGCGGAAAGAAACACTCCGCGCCGCCATCCGCGACCTCGCCGCTCGCGGCTTCGTCGAAGTCCACGACATGCTCAGCGAGCCCTGGCTCGGCCCCGCCCTCGCGGAAATCGACGATGAAGACGGACTCCCCCTGAAAGTGCTGCTCCACGCGCCGCTCGCCGACATCCGCGCCGCGGCGGACGCGGCGCCGTCGTACCAGCGCGACAACATCCGCCTCGCCGGCGCCAAGCTCTTCTCCGATGGCGCCCTCAACAGCCGCACCGCCTGGATGCTCGAACCCTACGCCGACCCGCTCCCCGACAACCCCCGCGGCGTCGCCATGTACACCCCCGCCGAACTACTCAACGCCGTGCGCACGTGCGACGCGATCGGCCTCCCCATGGCCATCCACGCCATCGGCGATGGCGCCGTCCGCGCCGTCCTCGACGCCATCGAGCAGGCGGCCCCCAAAACACCCGGCTTCCGCATCGAACACTGCCAGTTCGTCGACGAAGCGGACATCCCCCGCTTCGCAACAATGAACATCATCGCCAGCATGCAGCCCTGCCACCTGCTCACCGACATCGAAGCCCTGCGCCGCCTCACCCCCCACCGCCTCCACCGCGCCTTCCCCGTGCGCGATCTCATCGAATCAGCCCGCAGCGCCGGCCGCGACCCCGCCGAACTCGTCTGGCTCGGCTCCGACACCCCCGTCGTCCCCCCGAACCCGCAGGACAACATCCAAGGGGCGGTGAATCGACGGCGCGCAGGGATGCCGAAAACGGAGGCAATTGCACCGGAACAGGCAATCACGCGGAAGGAGGCGTTGGCGTGCATGAAGGCGGTAACCGCATCAAAAGCGGAGACAATGTCATGAAGGACCGCTCTCTGACGCTCGGACCAGCATCGAAGGCCTTCCTCGACGCTTTCGCGTCCAGTAGCTTCAGAGTCCGTTGCAACTTGCGCCCTGAATCGTTTTACAGGTCATTCGCCCACGACCTCATACTCAGGCTCGATCCAAGATGGGTTCGATGGATCGAAAAGTCAGAAATACTGATGGAAATCTCGACGCCTGAAACAAAGGTAATTCTGATCGATGCGTACGGATCAGAAACTGAATTGCCGCTCGAAGAGGCAATCTACGAGTTGTCTTGGCTCGGCGAGGGCATTATCTGGATCAGCCCGAAGTTGGCTTTCTACCGGGCGGAGGGGGCGCCGCGTTCGGATGAGTACCTGCTTTCCCGCGATCCGCGCCTTCTGAAAAGATTCGAGAAGTAGGTAGACCCCTCACTTCTGCCAACGCGGATCGTCTCCACGGAACAATCTCCACATGCCCAGAGTCGTCATCACACGCGAAACCCCCGGCGAATACGCCGTCCCCGGCGCCGAGATCATCATCGGCCCCGACGAGGGCTACCTCGACCAGCAGAAGCTGCGCGCCTTCGTCGCCTCGCACGCGCCCGTCACAGCGCTGGTCACCATGTACCACGACCAGGTGAACGACGAACTCCTCGACGCCGCCGGCCCCGCGCTTCGCGCCGTCTGCAACTTCGCCGTCGGCCACGACAACATCGACCTCGAAGCCTGCGCCCGCCGCAACGTGATGGTCACCAACACGCCCGACGCCGTCACCGAGGGCACCGCCGACATGGCGTGGGCCCTCCTCCTCGCCGCGGCGAGACGCATCCCCGAGGCCGACCGCTACGCCCGCTCGCCCGACTATCCCGCCCGCGGCCAGCTCGGCATGAGCGACCTGCTCGGCCTCGACATCGCCGGGCGCACGCTCCTGATCGTCGGCGCCGGCCGCATCGGCTACGCCGTCGCGCTCCGCTCGCTCGGCTGGGGCATGCGCATCCTCTACGTCGCCCGCACGCGCCACCACGACTTCGAGTTCGCCCCGCTCAATGCGCACAAAGTCGAACTCGACGAAGGCCTCGCCGAAGCCGACTACATCAGCATCCACACCCCACTCACAAAAGAAACCCGCCGCCTCATCGACGCCCGCCGCCTGCGCCTCATGAAGCCCCGCGCCATCCTCATCAACACCGCCCGCGGCCCCATCATCGACGAAAAAGCCCTCGTCGAAGCCCTGCGCGAACACCGCATCCGCGCCGCCGGCCTCGATGTCTACGAAAACGAACCGACCCTCACCCCCGGCCTCGCCGACCTCCCCAACGTCGTCCTCTCCCCCCACATCGGCTCCGGCGGAGAACGCTACCGCGAGATGATGGCGGCGATCGTCGTCGACAACCTGCGCGCCGTCGTCGAGGGAACAAGACCGCCGAACCTGGTCGATACGGAATGATGCCGCGACGGGTGCCGTGGTAGAGCCGTCTTCGGCTCTGCCACGCCGCATGCAAGTTCAGCGTCCAAACAAAGAGCAACACCAATACCCGACGGTCTCAAACAATGAAAACAAAAGAGCCCGTCGACAACATCATCGGACCGATCGGCGCTTTCGCGGGTGGCATGGTCGTCACATTGATGTTCGCAATCGCTGTGATGTTCGTCCTCGTGCTGATTTGGGGGGTGATCGATTTCTTCTTCCATCCTTCTACCCCCATGACGCTGCCTTACGTCTTTTTCTTCGTTTTCTGCCACAGCCTGTCACATCTCCGAGTTGCGCACAATCTCGGGACAAGGTCCAGAAGCGTGATCATGCCATACGCACTCGCCTGCGGCGTGTATGCAAGCTGGCTTCTACTCGCTCTCGCATGCTTCAGTGGCAGAAACATATTGTTCAGTGGAGGAAACAGCGTGGTTGGCGTGCTCCTGGCCGTCTACGGCGCTCTTCCCGCGGTCGTCAGCTACTCCGCAGCCGTCAACGGCATGCGCTCGCCCGCATGGCGACTCAAAAACATCTGCCCCGCCTGCGGCTACTCCCTCGAAAACCTCCCCCAACCCGGCTGCCCCGAATGCGGCCACGACCGACCACCAGCGACAAACACCCCCAATACACCCTGAACTCACACCCACACCACCTCCCCCTTGGCCATTTGGCCATTTGGCCCTTTGGCGCTTTGACCCTTTGGCCATCTGGCCCTTTCGCGTTTGACCCTTTCCCCCCTCCTTTGCCGATGCATACCCCGCAATGTCCTCCCCCACCCCCCTGGTCCGGTTCGATGTCGGCTGGCTCTACCTGCTCCCCGGCCTGGCCATCGTCGCCGCCACCGTGCTGATCCCCGCCCATGACGACGTCGCCGAGGCCGAGTGGCGCCGCGACCGCGCCGCCGCGGCCCTCGACCGCCGCGTCGACCGCCTCCGCAACTACTCTGAATATCTCGACGCCCTCGAACGGTCCGACGAGGCCGTCGTCCTCGACCTCGCCGCCACCCAGCTCAACCTCGCCCCCGCCAACCGGCGCCCGGTCGTCACCCCCCTCGACCGCGACCGCTTCAACGCCTCCGTCTTCCCCGCCCTCGAGCCCCCGCCCCTGACGCTCCCGCAGCGCGAGCTCCCCGAAACCCTCCTCCGGCGCCTCACCACCAGCGACCACACCCGCCTCTGGCTCATCGCCGGCGGCATGATGTGCATCCTCTTCGGCCTGCTGCCGCCGGCGCGGGGACGCGGTGAAGACGACGAAGCGAGCGGGTGAGAAACGAATCGCCACAACCGCGACCGTCTCTCCAGTTGCTGTAAACTGGCGTCATGCCGACCAGAACCGCTCAAACCCCCGGCGCCTTCGCCGCTCGCGCCGACTCCATCCTGAGCCAGCTCCGCGACACCGGCCAGCTCAAGCACCTCCAGACCATCGAAGGCCCGATGGACGCCACCGTCCGCCTGCGCGATCACGGCGAGTGCCTCTGCTTCTGCTCCAACAACTACCTCGGCCTCGCCAACCACCCCGAGGTCGTCGAAGCCGGCATCCGCGGCCTGCGCGACTTCGGCGCCGGCACCGCCTCCGTCCGCTTCATCTGCGGCACCTTCACGCCCCACCACGAGCTCGAAGATCGCATCGCCCGCTTCCTCGGCGTCGAAGCCTCCTACACCTTCGTCTCCGCATGGACCGCCAACGAGGCCCTCTTTCCCACACTCTGCGAGCCCGGCGACGCCATCGTCTCCGACGCCCTCAACCACGCCTGCATCATCGACTCCATCCGCCTCACCAGCGTCATCAAGAAGGGCGTCACCAAGCACATCTACAAGAACAACGACATGCAGGGCCTCGCCGACGCCCTCGCCAAAGCCCGCGCCGGCCTGCCCGAAGGCGCTGTCATCTGGGTCGTCACCGACGGCGTCTTCTCCATGGAGGGCTCCATCGCCGACCTACCCGCGATGCGCCGTCTCTGCGATGAGCACGGCGCCCTCCTCGTCGTCGACGATTCCCACGGCACCGGCGTCATGGGCAAAACCGGCCGCGGCACGCACGAGCACTACGACATGCCCGGCTCGAAGATCGACTTCTTCACCAGCACCCTCGGCAAGGCCCTCGGCGGCGCCGCGGGCGGCTTCGTCGCCGGGCCGCAGCGCGGCGTCGAGCTGCTCATCCAGCGCGGCCGCCCCACGCTCTTCTCCAACGCCCTCCCCGTCACCGTCGCATGCTCCGCGAGCAAAGCCATCGAAATCCTCGAACGCGAGCCGCAGCGCGTCGAAAAACTCCGCGCCAACGTGAAGTACGCGCGGCAAAAACTCGCCGAGGCCGGCTTCGATGTGCTCAAATCCCCCACCGCCATCTGCCCCATCATCGTCGGCGACACCGCCAAGGCCATCGCCATGAGCAAGCGCCTGCTCGAGATGGGCGTCTACGTCATCGGCTTCGGCTACCCCGTCGTCCCCGAGGGCGAGGCCCGCCTGCGCGTGCAGATCTCCGCCGCACACGAGACGGCCCACCTCGACGGACTCATCGACGCATTGAAGAAGCTGTGACGCTGCGCTCCGGCGAACGCGCCCGGATCACGCCGCCAGACGCGGCGCCTCGGACTGCTCCGTGGCCTGCGCCGCGGTCAGCGCCAGCAGCGACAGCGCACGCGCCTGCTCTTCGCTCACATCCTCGAACGCAAGCCCGACGATGTAGCGCAAGAACCCCTCGCGCCGGCGCCACACACAGCGGGCCGCCAGCCCCAGACGCAGGTCGGACCCGGTCAGCCCGATCTCGCGCCGCTCGCCCTCCCGCCACGGCAGACGCGTCTCCAGACGGGCGCCCGTGCCGGAAAGGTCGATCAGCCGCCCGCGATCGCACGCGACGCCGGAGGCGTGCACACGCCCCGTCTGACGCCGATTGGCGCCATCAGAGGAGACGAGTCGAAGCACGGGAACGATCGAGCGGATGGTCTTCACACACGCTCCATCGAACCGTGAACCCGCCGCGCTCAGCCACGTCGCCAACCATCGCCACCGCCGGGACAGCCTGCTCCGTACGGGTGAAATGGGAAGGCCAGCCCGCCCGGTTTCCGGACCTCCGCGAAGGCCCTGATCCCGCGCCCGATGGTCCGGCGCCCCCCAGGAGGCCGATGTTCACGCAACGCTCGGGATGAATCCCGCCCTCCCGATTGTTCTCACCAGTATGGACCCAGACCGCACACCGGAGACCCCGATGACCACACCTCCAGCCTCCACAGAGCCCACGAACACCCCGCCCTCCAGCCAGACGCCCGGAGGCGCAGCGCCCGTCGCGGGCAACCCCGCCCGCTGGCTCGGGCCGCTCATCTTCGCCATCCTCGCCTTCGCAATCCTCGCCGCCGTGCAGTTCATGAACACCGGCGCGGTGGAGGCGCCGGAGATGTTCGACACCTCCATCACGCTCGACGAAGCCGCCAGGGCCAGCGCCGAGGACGGGCGCCTCGTCCTCGCCTTCGCCACCGCAGAGTGGTGCGGCCCATGCCAGATCTACAAGAAGAACGCCCTCAGCGATCCCGAGGTGCAGTCCTGGGTGGGCGACAACATGCACACCGTCTACATCGACACCGACCGGCGCCCCGAGGAAGCCCAGCGCCTCGGCGTCTCCTCGATCCCCGTCACCTTCCTGCTCCGCGGCGACGAGGTGGTCGACAGGTCCGTCGGCGTGATGTCGGCCGATGCGCTGCTTCGCTGGTTGAAGCAGCACGCATCGTCGAGCGGTTGACGGACCTGACGGCCGGCGCCCGCGGAGACATCACTGCCCCCCGGCGTCCCAACCCGCAGGCCTGACGATGATCCGCATGATCGCGTGGCCCCCGTGGTATTTCCTGAACGCCTGGTGCACGTCCGACGCGGTGAAACGGTCATACGCCGTCGGCGCCGCCACCAGATCGTTCAAATCACGTCCCCGGTAGCTCATGTCCGACAACTGTCCGGACCAGAACCCCGGCTCCTTCATCGTCTCGTCCAGATCGTTGGCGATCTGGCCCTGCGCCACGGCGATTTCTGTTTCGGTCGGCCCTTCCTCGGCGAACTCGGCGAACATCTCCTCGATCACATCCGCAAGCTGCGACGCCTGCCCCGGCTCTGTCGGCGCAGCGCTCATGAAAAGGCCGAAACCGGGAATCGTCACGCCCGGCTGGTGGAAGGCCCCGATCGAGTAGACAAGCCCCTCCTCCTCGCGAATTCGCTTGATCATCCGCGTCGACATGATCTGCGACGCCATCCGCATCAGCCGCGTGTCTCGAAGGTCATCCGCGTCGGATCCGAAGAATCCGACCACCACCATCGCTTGCGGCGTCTGCGTCTCGATCTCCACCTCGCGCGTCAGCGGCGGCTCGGGCCGACTGATCTCGCGCAGGTCGTAGAGCGTCTCCTTGCTGATGCGCGCCCGCGAAGGCAGCGAGCCGACATACCGCCGCACCAGGTTGATCGCCTCTTCACGCTCGATGTGCCCGACCACCGCCACCTCGATCGGCGCCCGCGCGATCATCACATCCAGCCACCCCTGCGCGTCCGACAACGACAGGGAACGAACCTCATCTGTGGTGAGCGGACGCCAGCGCGGATCGTCCTTCGGATACAGCACATCCGGAATCACCTCGGAGATGTACTGCATCGGCTGGCGCTGCCGCGCCTCGATGGACTGAATCTGCTGCTGCTTCCACTGTGCGAAGGCCGCCTCCTCGATCCGCGGCGCCGTAAGCAACAGGTGCGCCACCTGCATGCCCGGCTCCAGATCCTCCGGAGCGCCGCTGACGGTGAGCGACACCGTGTCCACCCCCGTCGACCCGCCCACGCTCACGTTCACGCCGGTCAGCAGGTCGCGGATGTTGGTGCTGGTCAGGCTGCTCGTCGCAGGGCGCGAAAAGGCCAGACCCGCGACTCTCGTCAGGCCGCGAGTGGCCGCCGTCTCCTCGATGGAGCCGGCGCCGAGCGTGATGCGGATCGTCGCCTGGTTCTCGCGGTAGTCCATGAAGCGATGGTGAACGCGAACGCCGTTGTCCAGCCACGCCGAAAATACCTCGCTCTCCGGATGAATCGTCATCTCCGCGACGCGCCCGGGGCTGGGCAGCGTCTCCATGATGTTCTCCGGGCGGTCATCATCCTCAATGGCGGCGAGCTCCGTCGCCACGGCCTGCTCACCCGCATCCAGCACCTCGCGCTCAGTCGGCACGTGCTCGCCCTCCGGAGTCTGCACCACGAAGGCGGTGCGCTCCGGCGTGAATGCGTTGCGGAAAACCGTGGAAACTTCCTCGACCGTGAAATCAGGGAGCAGCCGCTCCATCAACTCGAGCTGCTGCGTCGCCGACATCACCGGCTCTCCCTCATTCACACCCTGTAGAATGATCTGCGTGATGAGGCTCGCCGGAAGCGTGTTCTCCATCATCGAGAACTGCCGCATCTGCGCCGTCAGCGCCCGGCGGGCGTCGTCAAGCTCGCGCTCGGTGAACCCGAAGGCCCGCGCCCGCTCAAGCTCCGTGACCAGGTCGAAGAGCATCTCGCGCCACTTCTCACTCTCGCCCGTCGCCGAGGCAGTGATGTAGCGGAATGAACTGAACAGATCCATCATGCTCGCCGTGCCGCTCCGGAACGCGACCTCGCCGGCCGACACCCGCGCCTGCAGGCGCCGGTTGAATACGAATGCCCCCACCTGCTCGACCAGATCCCGCCGGAAGTCCGCGACCGTCTGCGTCGGACCGCGCGTGTCTTCGATCCGCACCAGAGAGATATCGGTCCGCGTCAGCTCCGGATCGGTTGCGACCACCGCGAACGACTCCTCGTACCGCACTCGACCGACATCAACAGAGTCGGGCCGCGGCCCGGCCTCCAGGTCGCCGAAGTTCTTCTCCAGCAACTCGATCACTGCATCCGCCTCCATGTCGCCCACCACGATCACCGTCGCATTGCCGGTGGTGTACCAGCGATCGTAATAGTCCTTCATGATTTCACGATTGGCGCCGCGAATTGTCTCCTCAACGCCGATCGGCAGCCGCTCGGCCAGCAGCGATCCCTCGGTGATGCGCGGCAGCACCTGCTCCATCACACGCTGGTCCGGCCCCAGCCCGCTTCGCTTCTCCTCCAGGATGATGGGGCGCTCATTCTCGATCTCCTCTTCCAGCAGGAGCAGCCGCCCGAGCACGTCCGAAAGAAACAGAAATCCGCTCGTCACCGTCTCGTCCTCGGTGTTGGGAAGATCCAGCATGTACACCGTCTGGTCGAAACTGGTGAAGGCGTTCTGGTGGCGCCCGAAGGTCAGCCCGATCGACTCGAAGAACGGAATCAGCTCCCCCGGCGCAAAGTTCTCCGAACCGTTGAAGGCCAGGTGCTCGAGGTAGTGCGCCAGACCGCGCTGCTCATCCTTCTCCTGCAATGATCCCGCCGCGATGTGCAGACGCAGCGACACCCGGCCCGGCGGGTTCGCGTGCGGCTTGATCATGTACGTCAGCCCGTTGTCCAGCTGCCCGAAGACCAGCTCAGGATGCGTCGGCAGACGCTCCGAGCCCGCATCGACCTGCCTCGCCGCCAACTGTGGCGAAAGTCCGGCGACCATGCACAGCGCCAGGGCGATCCCGGCCAGCGATGAAAGACTATGACGAATCATGCTGATGCTCTCCTTGGATGCGCTTCAGATCCTCAGGTGGGCCCACCCGTCCACGACATGGAGAATGAGCGCCGCTCATCACCATGGTACCGGCGCGACTCCATGCCGTTGCCCAACCGGCCCCTGCCGCGAGTCCCCGCCCCACCCGCGCCTGCTGGCGACGCCGCCCCGCCACCGCTACGGTTGCCTGCCCATGAGCCAGTTCCCCTCCCAACCCGCCAATCCCTACGCCGCCGACGCCTTCGACCACCAGGAGCGCCCACCCGAATACGACGGCCCGCGACGCACCAGCCTCATGGCGGTCTTCTCCGTCCTCTGCTCGCTTCCTTGCGGCTGCGTGCCCGTCATCGGCGTCTTCTTCAGCGCCCTCGGCGTCCTCCTCGGCGCCCTGTCGCTCTCCGCCATCAAGAAAGCCCGCGGCCAACTCGGGGGCCGCGTCGCCGCCATCGTCGGCGTCATGCTCGGCCTCATCGTCTCGGTCATCCAGATCTACTTCATCCTCGGCATGGTCACGCAGGCGGTCTTCTACATCAATCAGCAGGTCCCCAACGCCGAGCGCATGGCCGCCGCGATCCGCGCCGCCGACATCCCCGCCGCACGCGCCGAACTCGGCGCCGGCGCCGACGCCGCCATCGACGACGAGCGCCTCGAATGGTTCATGGCCGAACTCCCCGACCGCCTCGGGAGCGTGGACAGCATCGTGCCCGTCGGGCTCAACGAATACCTGGAGACGATGGAGAAACTCGGCGCCGCCAGCGCCGCAGTGCCCCGACTCGAGTTCGGTCAGGTCATGCCCTTCGTCATCATCCACGACGGCAGACGCTCCCTCTGCTGGATCATCTTCGATCGCACCGACATGCCCCAGAACATTTCATCAATCGACGACATCGTCATCTTCCTCCCAGGCGACGAGGTCATCACACTGCGCGAGGACGGCCTCGGCAAGCCCCTCGCCGAGGCGACGGGCGCGACAGTCGTCACCCCCGACTGACCCCCATTCCCCATTCCCCATTGCCTATTGCCTATTCCCCACTCCCCATTGCCCCGCCCCTAACTCCGCACACTCACCACCGCCCAGATCGCGATCGGCGCCAGCACAAACGTCGGCACGAACACCCCCAGCCACGTCGGCAGCCCCGGCATCGGCGCCGTCGAGCCGATCACCGCCCCGATCAGGGCCGCCAACGCCAGCGGCGCGCACTTGAGTGACTGCGTCAGCATGTTCTTCGGCTCGCGCACCAGGAAGAACGGCATCGCCACCACCAGCGCCAGCAGGTTGCTGAGCATCACCGACAGCCGCCCGAAGCGCAGCCGATCCATCCGCTCGCGCACCCCCGACTCGACGTTGTCCGAACGCGCGATCGCCGCGCTGATCTGCGACCAGCTCAGCGCGTGGCCGTACCCCTGAATCTGGCTGACCAGAATGGCGGTGGGATCAAGATCAGTCTGCACCCGTTCCACCGGCTCGATCCGGTTCGGCGCCGATGCACGCTCCGCCTGCCCGTTCTCCAGCAGCCAGGCGTCGCCGTCCCACACCGCACGGTCTGCCCAAATGCGGCGCACCACCTGGCCGGTCGCATCGCGCTCCCATACATGCAGCCGCTCCATCGTCTCCGTTTCCGCATCAAATCGCGCCGCATAGAGCAGCCGCGACGCCCCATCCCGCACCGGCGGCACACGGATCGACTGGATCGACCGTCCCCCCGCCTCATGCGTCACCCGCGGCAGCAGATGCGCCACCCGCGGCAACAGCAGCTCCTGATTCACCGCGCCCAGCGCCGTCACCCCCAGGGCCACGAGCATGATCGGCCGCGCCAGCCGGTACAGGCTCCGCCCGCTCGCAATCGCCGCGATGTACTCCCGATGCCGCACGAACGCTGCGCAGGTGAACCCCATCGCCGCCACCAGCACCACACCCATCATGTAGTTGAAAAGCTGCAAAAGCCGCGGACCCCACAGATCCACGATCGCCAGCAGCGTCAGCGCCATCAACTTCCCCGACCCCGCATCCGCCCCCTCACCCCCCGCAAGACTCTCCGCCGCACGACCGTAATCACGCAAGTTCACGAAGATGTCAATCGCCACCACGAAACTGAACAGCGCTGCAAACAACGCAACGATGTTCACCATGTACCGCCACGCGATGTGTCGATCAAGAATGCCCAAGGGAATGTTCCGAGTTCCGAGTTCCGAGTTCCGAGTTCCGAGTTCTGAGTGCTGAGTGCTGAGTTCTGAGTACCGAGTTCTGAGTGCTGAGTGCTGAGAGCTGAGTTATCAGTTAAGAGATCTC
>RECQ01000031.1 GCA_007693965.1 Phycisphaeraceae bacterium
CCCCCCCCCCCCCCCCCCCCCCCCCCCCCCCCCCCCCCCCCCCCCCCCCGCAGGTGTTTACCCCTTTTCTGAAGTTCCTGCACTTCTTCTCAGTTTATCTCAGTTTGCGGATTGATGAGGCCCACGAATGGTGGACACAGAGGGTCGCCGTTCATGGACCGTCTGGGTCCGACACACGGCCGATCGACCCCCTTCCACATTCCACCTTCATCCCCTTCGGAGATTCCCATGTCCTTCGATCCCGACGCCGCCGCCCGTCCCGGCGCGGGCGTGTTTGGTCTGCCGCACTCGCGCGATGAGGCGCGGATCGTGCTTGTTCCCGTGCCCTTCGACGCGACCACCTCCTACGGCGGCGGCGCCGGGGGCGGGCCGGAGGCGATCCGCGCTGCATCGGCGCAGGTCGATCTCTACGACCCGCACTTCGGGCGCATCTACGAGGCGGGGATCCACATGCTCGATTCGCCTGTGGAGATCGCCGAGCTCTCGAAGCGGGCGAGGCAGATCGCAGCGCCGATCATCGAGAAGGGCGGCGCCGAGGAGGGCGACGCCGATGCGGTGAAGGCCGTCGACGATGCGGGGGCGCGGGTGAATCAGCACGTTTACGACGAGACGTCGCGCCTGCTGGATGCGCGGAAGGTCCCCGGGATCGTCGGAGGCGACCATGCCTCGCCGCTGGGATCGATCCGGGCGTGCGCCGAGCGGTGCGCGCCGGAGGGCGGGATCGGCGTTCTCCAGATCGATGCGCACATGGATCTGCGCGAGTCGTTCGAGGGGTTCCGCTGGTCGCACGCCTCGATCATGGACAATGCGCTGCGCGAGGCGCCGGGGGTGGTGCGCATCGTGCAGGTCGGCATCCGCGATTTCGGCGAGGGCGAACTGCGGGCGGCCCAGGCGTCGGAGGGGCGCGTGGATGTGCATTTCGATCACGAGTGGCATCGGCGGATGGACGAGGGCGAGCCCTTCGCATCGCTGTGCGCCGAGGCGCTGTCGCGGCTGCCGGAGCTTGTCTATGTCTCGATCGACATCGACGGGCTCGATCCCGCGCTGTGCCCGCACACGGGAACGCCGGTCCCGGGCGGGCTGGGCTTCAACCGCGCCGCGGCGATGCTGGCGGCCCTGCGCCACAGCGGCCGGCGCGTGGTGGGCTTCGACCTGTGCGAGGTGAGCCCGGGGCCGATCGAGGGCGATGAGTGGGACGCGAACGTCGGGGCGCGAATTCTTTACAAACTCTGCGGGGCGGCCAGGCCCTCGTGAAGCGCATCCTGCAGAGCAGATCGCTCCAGAACGCCTGAAACCGCCGTGTTATCGAACCTTGCGCAACCAGGTCCGCGCCTCTTTGTTCAGGGATCTTTGCAAACTGCCCCGATGAAGGTCCGCGCATGTGTCGATCATTCTTTTCAGCGACGCCGACCGTTTCGACGCTTTGCGAATGGACATGCAGGGCGGGCCGGCCAGGGGAAAGAGGACGTTGCAGCGTCGAATTGCATCCACTCTGACGATCCTGCTTCTCGCGGCCGCGTGGATCACGGGGATCGTCGCAGGATCCATCGCGCTGTGGCGCCACCAGTCGACACCGGGACCCGCAGCGGCGGCGCCTGCCACATGGCCCGGCCCGGACGGTTTCACGCTGCGAGATGATGCGCCGACATTGCTCCTCTTCGCCCACCCGCGCTGCCCATGCACGCGCGCGACAATCGAAGAGACAGCCCGGATCATGGCGGGGAGCGAGGGGCGCCTCGAGATGCGCTTCGTCTTCCGGGTCCCTGTAGACGCAGATGACGCCTGGACCGACAGCGCTTCGTGGCGGCGCGCTGCAGCGATCCCGGGCGCGGCGACGATCGCCGATGCGGGCGGGGCGCTTCATGAAGCATTCGGCGTGCGCACCTCGGGCCATGCGCTGCTCTACAGCGCCGATGGCTCGCTGCTCTTCAGCGGCGGCGTCACCGGCGGGCGCGGGCACGAGGGCGGCAACCCGGGGCGCTCCGCCGTGGTCGCGCTGCTCGCGGGCGATACGCCGCGGATTCGATCGGCGCCGGTCTACGGCTGCCCGCTCGTCTCCGAACCGCTCGGAGCCGCGCGATGAACTGGCTTGGAGAAAAGTTTGACGGCGCTCCGCCTGAGCGGTCCATCGAGCTCTTCAATGAGCATCGACAGCGCGTTCACAGGCAGACGGATCGGTTGTTCGCGGCGCTGATGGCGGTGCAGTGGGTCTTCGGCGTGTGCATCGCGCTTTGGATCTCGCCGCGGACCTGGATCGGCGAGCTGGGTAGCACGCACGTGCACGTCTATGCCGCGATCTTCATGGGAGCGGCGTTGAGCGGGCTGCCGATCGCGCTGGCGCTGCTGCGGCCCGGGCGTCCGCTGACGCGCCACGTGATGGCCGCCAGCCAGATGCTGTGGTCGGCGCTGCTGATCCACCTGACGGGCGGGCGCATCGAGACGCACTTCCACGTCTTCGGGTCGCTGGCGTTTCTCGCCTTCTATCGCGACTGGAAGGTGCTCATGACGGCGGTGGCGGTGGTGGGCGCCGATCATTTCCTGCGCGGCGTCTACTGGCCCCGGTCGGTCTTCGGGGTGGGTGTGATCAGCGAGTGGCGCTGGCTGGAGCATGTGGGATGGGTGCTCTTCCAGTGCTCGATTCTCGTCTGGGCGTGCAAACGAGGCGTCTGGGAAATGTGGGCGCTTGCGACGCGGCAGGCCTCACTGGAAGAAAGCAAGCGAAGCGTCGAGGAAGAGGTCCGGCAGCGCACCGCCGAACTCAGCCGGGCCCGGATCGATGCCGAGAGCGCAAACAGAGCCAAGAGCGAGTTCCTGGCGAACATGAGTCATGAAATCCGCACGCCCATGACGGCCATCATCGGCTACGCCGATCTGCTGCTGGAGCCGCAACAGAGCGAGCGGAATCGGGCAGAGACCATCCACACCATCCGTACCAACAGTGAGCACCTGCTCGCCATCGTCAACGACATTCTTGATATCTCGCGCATCGAGGCGGGGAAGCTGGAGATCGAACGGATCGAGGCTTCGCCGTCACAGATCGTCCTGGAGGCGGAGTCGCTGATGCGCGGCCGCGCCGGCGAGAAGGGGCTGGCCTTCGGAGTCGAATTTCGAACGGATGTGCCCCGCATCGCCCGGTTCGACCCCACGCGCCTGCGCCAGATTCTCGTCAATCTGCTGAGCAACGCGATCAAATTCACCGAAGAGGGCGGCGTGCGACTCTTTGTGAGCGCTTCTGGCTCGCGGATGCGTTTCGAGGTGGCGGATACGGGCGTCGGCATGACCGCCGAGCAGATTGATCGACTCTTCCAACCCTTCTCACAGGCGGACTCCTCCACCGTGCGTCGCTTCGGCGGAACCGGGCTGGGCCTCAGCATTTCCATGCGGCTGGCGCAGATGCTCGGGGGCGACATTACGGTTCGGAGCGAGCCGGGCGTCGGCTCGTCTTTCGTTGTTGAGATCGAGGCGCCGCCGGTGAACGGATGCGAGCTTCACCGGCCGGGCGCAGGCGAGGCGCATCGGGAGTCGGAATCGAACGCAGACAGCGACGATACGACGCCCCCATCACTGAGCGGCGTGCGCGTGTTGGTCGCCGAAGACGGCCCAGACAACCAGCGCCTCATCACCCACCATCTGGAACGGGCCGGCGCGACGGTGACGCTCGCCGGCAACGGGGAACGCGCCTGTGAACTTGCGATGGAAGCGCTCTCGGAAGGGCGCCCCTACGACGTCGTGGTGATGGACATGCAGATGCCGGTGCTGGATGGCTACCAGGCCGCGGGAAGACTCCGCGCCGAGCGGTGCCCCACGCCCATCATCGCCCTGACCGCCCACGCCATGTCCGGCGATCGCGAGCGCTGCCTCGCCAGCGGCTGCGATGACTATCTCACCAAACCGATCCAGAAGCTCGCCCTGCTCCAGGCCTGCGCCCGCTGGGCCGCCGACGGACGGGCGGCGCCCGATGACGCATCGACCGATGCGCCCGCTTCGACTGCGAACTGAGCGCGTTGGCGCTCAGTCGCCGGTCGACGCGGCGAGCCGGCCTTCGCCCTCAGCGCGACTGCTCTTCAACCCACTCGGCGACGATGTCGAGCGCCTGCGGCGCGAACGTCTCTTCGATCGAGCCGTACTCGCCCGGCAGACCGGTGCGGGCGGTCTGGAAGAGGTGGTTCAGGCCTTCCAGCTCGAGGATGGTCACATCCTGGTTGCCCGCTTCGCGCAGGGCTGTGCGAATGGCCGTCAGGTTGGCCTCAGCGGGGACCTGAAGATCGAGCGAGCCGCACAGCGCCAACACGGGGCAACGCGTCTGCTTGAGGAACTCGCGCGGATCGAGCGGGATGAATGAGCGGAACCACGGACTGTTGATCTGCGCGAGGTTGTTCTCCAACACTTCATCAATCTGGGCGTCCGTGGCCCCGGGGCCCGCCTGCTCCTTGATGAGCTCGCGCAGGGCTTCGGTCGCGGCGGCGTCTTCGCCGGCGGCGAGGTGGCCGAGCATGCGGCGCTGGTGCGCGATCTGGCGCTCGATCGACTCCTCGCTGACGCCGGAGGCGCGAAGGATGTCTTGCAGTTGCATGACGAGGATCTCGCCGCCGGGCAGGCCGGTTCCGGCGAGAAGCACGATGAAGGCGATGTCGTCCGGTCGCTCAGTCGCAGCCATGGGCGCTACGATCGCGCCTTCGCTGTGGCCGATCAGGCCGATGCGCCCGCTGTTGATTCCGGGCGTTGCCTTCAGAAAATCGACGGCCGCCAGAACATCACTGACGAAGTCCTCGGATGTCGAGTTCATAACGCTGCCGGTGGAGCCGCCCACACCTCGATCATCAAGACGGAGCGTGGCCACGCCGCGGCGGGTGAGGTGGTCGGAGATCACCAGAAATGGCTTGTGCCCGAAGAGGGTTTCGTCGCGATCCTGGGGCCCGGAGCCGGTGATGAAGATGACGGCCGGGTGCGGGCCGCGGCTGTCGGGGATGGTGAGCGTTCCCGCCAGCGTCACGCCCCCGGCGGCGTTCTCGATCTCGACCTCGCGCTCCTCGTAGGGAAAGGGCCGCTTCGGATGCTGCGGCCGGCGCGGTCCGACTTCGCCATCTGCTTCGAGACGACGCATGCGCACGGGGAAGGTCTGCCCCGCTTGGGAGATGGTTCCCACCGCCTCCGCCGCGCCGGACTCGCGTTCGAGCTGGAACACTGCTACAGCGGGCGATCCCTGCGGCGCAAGGGTGAAAGCGAGCCGTTCGGGCTCGCGCGCCACGTCCTCAAGAGCGAGGCCGGCGACGCCCTGGAGAGGAATATCGATCGAGGCGCCCCCGTCATCGGTGAACGTGACTGAAAACTCGAGCTCCAGGCCGGGCAGTTCAATGACGCCCGCCCAGCGCTCCGCGGCGGCCGTGTCAGCAGGCGCGCGGGTGGCCGCGGATGAGACTCCGATCAGGAGAAACAAAAGAGAAGCCACGACCAGCGCGGCGATGTTCAATTGATGCATCGTTGCGTCCTCGGTGTCGCCGCGAAGAAGGCGGGTGACGTGGAATCACCTGTCGTCTTTGTTGGTGTTTTCCTCTTCAGGATCCTCATCGCTCTCATCAGGGGCGGCTGGCAATTCGGGAATAACGCTCGATGTGCCTCCATCTGGATTCTGAAGCACCAACGTGCCGCCGTGATCCTTCATGATCCATATACGAGCGCCAGATCTGTCCTCAAGGCCTCGAACAGTAATCATTCCCCCGAGCGGAGTTGAACCGATGTCAACGGCGGGCCTGTCTTTGTAAAGCGTCTGAACATATCCCCCGCCACGAAGTATGCCGCTGATGCGCACGAGGGTGTCTCTGTTCCCGTCCAGCACCTGGATCGATCCGAAATCAGATCGCTCTTCGAGCTCGATCAGGGGGTTTGCCCTGGCGTTGACAACGCTTATCTTCCGCGAAGCGAGTGACTGGATGTACGCGCCGCCCTGCACCTGAAGCTCTCGAACGGAGAGGCGGTCAAAATGCTGTACTTCATCCCCGGCGCGTTGTCCCTGATTCTGGCCAAGTCCGCCGAGAATCATTCCAGAGAACGCGATGGCGGCGCCGAGGCACATGCCGGTGAAGAGACTTTTCCTGTCCATTGCTGCTAACTCCATGTCAGAGGAAATCTGTTGCTGTTGTGAAAAACTGTGCGTCGGGTCGGCCGGAAACGCCACCGGCCTTCCTTCGGGAACGCCCGGAAACACCCTATGCCCCCCGGTAACTCTGCGACGCCCCACGGAACATCGGGGTCTTCACCGCCGCGATCCAGTCTTCTACAACTCCGGCGCCCGGGAGTTCCAGTCCCCGGTTTTTTCAAACATGCGGGCGATGCGGAGCATCGACGCCTCCGCGAAGGTCGGGCAGAGCAGTTGCAGGCCCACGGGCAGGCCCTTCGGAGCGCCGGGGAGATCCACGAAACCGCCCGGAATCGACACACCGGCGACGCCGGCGAGGTTCGCCGTGACGGTGTAGATGTCTTCGAGGTACATGGCGAGCGGGTCATCCAGCTTGGCGCCGAGTTTGAACGCCGGCTCGGGGCTGGAGGGCGTGAGCACGGCGTGAACGCGCGGGCCGGAGGCGTCGGCGAAAACGGCGTCGAATTCGTTCTTGATGAGCCGCCGCGTCTTCAGAGCGGTGTTGTAGTACGCCTCGTAGTAGCCGCTGGAGAGCGCAAACGTGCCGAGCATGATGCGGCGCTGCACCTCGGAGCCGAAGCCCTCGGCCCGTGATCGAGCGTACAGCGCCACCAGGTCATCGTTCGGCCCGATCTCGGCGCGCCGGCCGTAGCGGACGCCGTCGTAGCGGGCCAGGTTCGACGACGCCTCCGCCGGGGCCACGATGTAGTACGCCGCCACGCCGCTTTTCATCAGCGGCAGCTCGATGTCCACGATCTCGGCGCCCAGGCCGCTGTACGCCTCGATGGCGCTCTCGAAGATCCGTGCGACCTCGGGGTGGTTCTGATCGGAGCGCGCCAGCCGCGGCACACCGAGGCGCAGCCCCTCCAGCGGACGCTCCAGCTCGGTGAGATGGTCAGGCGCCTCGAAATCGACGGAGGTCGAGTCCAGCGGATCGTGGCCGGTGATGACGTTCATCAGCAGCGCCGCATCGGCGCAGTTGCGCGCGAAGGGGCCGATCTGATCGAGGCTCGATGCGAACGCCACCAGTCCGTAGCGCGAGACGCGCCCGTAGGTCGGCTTGACCCCCACCACGCCGCAGAGACCCGCGGGCTGACGGATCGAGCCGCCGGTGTCGGAGCCCAGCGCGCCGGGAACCATCCGCGCCGCCACAGCCGCGGCGGAGCCGCCGGACGAACCCCCCGGCGCCCGGGCGCGATCCCACGGATTCAGCGTCGGCCCGAAGGCGGAGTGCTCGGTGGACGAGCCCATCGCGAATTCATCAAGGTTCGTCTTGCCCACGATCACCGCGCCGGCGTCGATCAGCCGCTGGACCGCGGTGGCGGTGTAGGGAGACTCGTAGTTCTCAAGAATCCGCGAGGCGCAGGTGGTGCGCCCGTGATCGAGGCACATGTTGTCCTTAATGGCCACTGGCACACCGGCCAGCGGCCCCACGGCCTCGGCGCCCTCGGCCGCGATGCGCCGGTCGATGGCCCGGGCGTCATCAAGGGCCCGATCGTGGAAAACCTCGAGAAATGCGTTCAGGCCGTTCTCGCCGGTGTCGAGGGAGTCGATCCGGGCGAGGGAGGCCCGGATGGCCTCCTCGGAGGAGACCTCGCGCCGGGCGATGGCGTCTCGGAGCTGGATGAGCGTGTGATCGTGAAGTTCCACGGGGCGGAATGTATCAGATCGACGCCCCGGCCCGCCGCACAAGCGGGGTCCGGGGCCGTATGCACCGTATCCGTGGCGGCGGATCGGGGATCGCGGCGTGTCCCCCCGCCGCAATCGGTTTGCAACCTTTCAGTCGGGGCCGGAACATGACCGATCCAGAGTCCACCCGTCTCCCCCGCCCGATCGAACAGACCCGCACCTCGACCCCGGCGCCGCCGGGTGATGCGAGCCGCCGGAGCCCCCCTTCGTGACACTTGACGCGTGGATCACCGTCGGCGTCGTCCTCTCGCTGCTGGGGACGCTTGTCTTCACGCGGATCTCGGCGGACGTGGTGATGGCGGGCGGGCTGACGCTGCTGCTGGTGCTGGGCGTGCTCACGCCGGCCGAGGCCCTCTCGGGGCTGACCAACCAGGGGCTGGTGACGGTCGCGGTGCTGTACGTCGTGGTCGCGGGGCTGCGCGAGACCGGGGGCATCGGCTGGATCGTGCAGCGTGTACTGGGGAGGCCGAACACACTCGCCGGCGCCCAGATGCGCGTCATGGCGCCGGTGACGGTGCTCAGCGCTTTCCTCAACAACACGCCGGTCGTGGCGATGTTCATCCCGGCCGTCAACGACTGGTGCAAACGGAACAGCCTGTCCGTCTCCAAGCTGATGATCCCCCTCAGCTACGCCGCGATCCTCGGGGGCACATGCACGCTCATCGGCACCAGCACCAACCTGGTCGTGAACGGGCTGATGATCGCCGATTCAGGCATGAGCGGGCTGCGCATGTTCGACATCGCCTGGGTGGGCGTGCCGTCGGCCGCGATCGGCATTGCCTTTATCCTGCTGATGAGCCGCTGGCTGCTTCCCGACCGCAAGCCGCCCCTCCAGGTGATGGACGATCCGCGCTCGTTCACCGTGGAGATGCTGGTCGAGCCGGACGGCCCGGTCGTCGGGCATACGATCGAACAGGCGGGGCTGCGCAACCTGCCGGGGATGTACCTGGCCGAAATCGAGCGAGATGGAAACATCATGCCAGCCGTCGGCCCCGATGAGAAACTTCGCGGCGGGGACCGACTGCTCTTCGTCGGCATCGTCGAGTCGGTGAAGGACCTGCAGAAGCTCCGAGGCCTGGCGCCCGCCACCGACCAGCTCTTCAAGCTCGACTCCCCCCGCTCACGCCGCTGCCTCATCGAGGCGGTCGTCTCCGACAGTTGCCCGCTGGTGGGCAAGAGCATCCGCGACGGTCGCTTCCGCACGGTGTACAACGCGGTGGTGATCGCGGTGTCGCGCAACGGCGCCCGCATCCGGCGCAAGGTCGGCGACATCGTGCTCTACCCCGGCGACACGCTGCTGCTGGAGACATCGCCCAATTTCTTCGACCAGCAGCGCGACTCGCGCGATTTTTATCTCGTGAGCCGGGTCGAGGACTCCACGCCGCCGCGGCATGAGAAGGCGCTGCTTGCGGTCGGAATTCTTCTTGCAATGGTCACGGTCGTCACGCTCGGGTGGATGAGCATGCTGATGGCGGCGATGCTCGCGGCGGGCGCCATGATCATCACACGGTGCGTCGGGGTCGCATCGGCCAGAAAGAGTGTGGACTGGGAAGTGCTGGTGGTGATCGGGGCTTCGTTCGGCATCGGCGCCGCGATGCACGTTTCCGGCGCAGCGCACTCAATCGCCACGGGCCTGATCCAGCTCGCGGGCAGCAACCCGTGGATGACGCTGCTCGCAATCTACGTGGTGACTTCGATCTTCACAGAAATGATCACCAACAACGGCGCTGCGGTGCTGATGTTCTACATCGCGCTCGCCACCTCTGAGCAGCTCGGCGTCAACTTCACACCCTACGCGGTCGCCATCATGATGGCCGCCAGCGCCAGCTTCGCCACACCCATCGGCTACCAGACCAACCTGATGGTTTACGGCCCCGGCGGCTACCGGTACACCGACTACCTGCGCATCGGTCTGCCGCTGAACGTCATCATGTGCATCCTCACGACGCTCATCGCCCCGCTGGTGTGGCCGTTCTGAGTGACGCGGGCTTAAGAGCCCGAAGCGCGAGCGAGGGAAAGGATCACCACGGAGACACGGAGACACAGAGAGAGGGAGTGGTGATGTGATGCAGTCATGCGGTCATGCAGTGGGGCTGCACGGCTTCTTCACTTCACTACTTTATATTCTCCTTCGTCTTCACGTCTCTGTGTCTCTGTGTCTTTGTTGTTCTTTCCTGAGAGATCGCATGCGCGAAAGAGGCCCCTCGCTTGCGCTTCGGGCTCGTGAAAAAGCTGGATCCCCCCGGCATGGGGCTGCGTATATGCATGTATGAGGGGCTCCTGACCACGCGGCGGCGCTCCCTGCGGAGGCGGACCAATGGGGACCCACTCGCTCGTCTGGATCATCACAATCACGCTTGTGTGCATGGCCCTGATCGGGATCTGTCTTCTTGTACATGCGTTTCGCATCAGAAAAGACGGCGCAACGACCATGTTCGTGTGCACTCTCACGACGAGCATTGTCGCATTGGCCTTCCCGGTCGCGCTCGCTCTGATTCGTTTCGCGGAGGAGACTCTCATCATTGGCGCTGTTGTGTGTGGGACGGCGCTGGTGCTCATCGATATCCGCAGGATCGGCTTCGAATTGACGATGCTCTGCCGTCGATGTCGGTACGACCTGTCGGGGCTGATGGTTGCGTACAGCATCCGGGAACGCGCCCCCATGCCGGGCGCCACCACACGATGTCCCGAGTGCGGATTTGAAATCAACTCCCGCCGCCGACTCCGACTGGCAAAGTGCAGAAAGTCCACCAGATACAGACTCGGCCTGACATTGATCTTCGGCGTCATCGCCTGGGTATCCTGGCCGGCGGCCGCATCGCCCGCGGAATTTGACTGGCGCAAGCGCGTGTCTGCATCGATTCTGGCGTGGGATCTTGAGCGTCGACATGAGGCTTCAACGCTTCGCACGCTGGGCGAGATCCGGCGACGGCTCAAATCCGGAGAATCCGCATCCGTCGAACTGACTCCCGTCACAGACGCCCTGCTCAATCGCTGGGAGAACCCCGCCCGTCATTGGCCGAGTCGATGGACATGGCTTCTGGAAGATTTCGTCGAGAGTGGAACAATGTCGGAGACACAGGTGCGCCGATATTTCAGCGGACTCATGTCTGTGATGCCGGAAGTTGTCGGATCGTTGCGGCCCGGAGAACCATTCCAACTTGTCCTGCACGGAGAGGACAACGCAGAAATGAGTAAGTCCCGACTCAATTCGTTCACGAGGCGCATGCAATCCCGACCATCAAAACTTTGGAACATCATTGATTCGGACATCATTGAAGTTGAACTCGGATGGTCAACAATTCCGGTTGACACCCGTCGAGAATGGAGCTTTCCCACTGAGTGCTATGTGCCGCGTTACAGGATTCTTGAGCGCAGTGTGGAGGCCGCTCCGGAGAGTATTCATCCGGGATCAACGACCATGCGCGTGCTGGTGCGCCACACCGCAATTCCCGCGCGGCCCGTGCAGCTTCCCGTCGCAATCCATGTCGGGACCCCGGGCCTTCCGGTTGAGTGGTTCGAGGTCTTTGAAATACCCGTAGACATCGGAGTGCGATCGCCGCAGATTCAAGAGACGTCTTCAGCGCTTCCCTCCACACGCTAGACTGACCGGAGTCCCGCGCGTCGTGGAGGCCGGATGACCATCTTCGGTATCGCCATCCTTCTTGTGCTGCTCCTCGGCGCCGGCGCTTTCCTCATCCTCGGCCTTCGCGGGCGACGCTTCGGCGACAGCCCCCACTGCCGGCGCTGCAGATTCGATCTGGCCGGACTGGTCATCAACGCCCCGGACTCGAGGTGCCCCGAGTGCGGCGCCGCGCTCGCGGGCGGGCGCTCTGTCGTGCTCGGGCGTCGCCGGATCATGCGCCGGCCGGTGGCGATCGGCGCTGCGGGGCTGCTCCTGGCGGCGGGCATCGGCGCCACGTGGTTCGCCGCCGCGGCCACGGGCTTTGACTGGAACAGAATCAAGACGCAGAGCATGCTCGAATCGCAGGTGATGATCGCCCATAACTCCATCGGCGTCACCGGCGAGCTTGTCCGGCGCATGCGCTCCGGCTCGCTCAACCCCGATCGCCACGCCCGCCTTGCAGAGTGGGGCGCCGAACGGGCATGGCGCCTGACGCACACGACCCGCGGCTGGTGGGGCGACATCATCGTGGGGGCGTGGGAGCGGGAGCTCATCGGCCCTGAAACGCTCCGCCTCTATGCCGAGAACTCGCACCGAATCCGCATCGAATCATCGGCAACGCTGTCGAAGAACGAGCACATTCACTTCAGCATCGACTCACTCAGCGTGTGGAGCAGCGCCGAGGCGCGCCTCGGCGTTCTCTTCACCATCCGCAGCGCACAGATCGACGGGATTCGGCTTCGACGAACAGCGCCGCCCGGCGCAGGGCCGGCCGACGCCACAGCGGCGGCGAACGCTCCGATCGCGCATCTGCTGCTGACGCAGCATCACAGCAGGCAGGGCGGCTTCGGCGATCCGTCAACATCGCGACTGGGCGTCACGCTCATACCCGACGAGCTCCCTCCACTCGGCGACCACCTCATCGATCTCGAAATCCAATGGGAGCTGCACTACAACGATTCTGAAGACCTCGACCCCGTGCGGCGGGTGCAGGGCATGCTCTCGGGCGGCGGACCGATCCTCACATGGAGCGAGCGCCGATCGATCCCCGTGCGCATCGTGGCGCCGGGCATGACCGAGCCGCCGCGAGCGGTTGACGACGACGACATCGAGGCGGCGCTCCTGCAATCGATCTTCGTTGACAATCTCCGCATCTACCAGCGGGCCAGCACGGAGTATCTGGTGTTGACGATCAGCGGCGACGATCTGCCCGTCGCCATCTGCGGCGAAGTCGTCATCGTCGCCGGCGGCGAACGGTGGGAGCTGAACCGGCCTCTGGTGGTCAGCGTCGAACGCGGCGAGGGTTCCGCCGGAGGCGTCGTCTACGGCTTCGACCCTGATGTCGTGGACATCGTCATCACACCCAACCCTGCCCACATCCACCTGCTCGACGGAGAGCGCGAATACTGGGGCCGCGAGATCGTTATTCGGGATGTCGAGGTGCAACGCTGATCGGCTGATCTGCCCGCTGACGATCCTGATCTCGCCGCGGGTGTGGCCGTTGTGAGCAGATCACGAGCCCGAAGCGCGAGCGAGGGAATCCGGAGCGCATGCGACGGGACGCGATAAAAGAAAATCCCCTCGCTCGCGATTCGGGGTCGTTGGGGCCGTTTCCCTCGCTTGCGCTTCGGGCTCGTGCCGCATCGGATCCGCCGCCGCCGACCCGGCGGGCTTCGTTAGACTGACCGGCGCCCGGCACAACCGAGGGGACCGCGCCTTGTCACTCGCAGGCATCCTTTCTCTGCTCATACTCTTTCTCTCCGGCGCCGC
Source organism: Phycisphaeraceae bacterium (assembly GCA_007693965.1). Taxonomy (GTDB): domain Bacteria; phylum Planctomycetota; class Phycisphaerae; order Phycisphaerales; family UBA1924; genus RECQ01. The sequence continues at coordinate 13,221 of RECQ01000031.1, forward strand.
CCTCCTTGCGCTCGGCCTCCGCGGCCGACTCCTCAGCGAGAATCCCCATTGTCGTCGCTGCCGGTACGACTTGAGCGGAATCGGCATCAACGCCGACGGCGCTCGATGTCCTGAGTGCGGCGCCGATCTCCATCTTCGCCGTGCAGTTCTGCCGCAGATGCGTCGCAGGAAATGGACGATCCTCACTCTCGGGCTGGTTGTCACGCTCGCGTCCGGATCCACTGCGAGCGTGGCCACGTATCGCTGGGCGCAGTCCTTTGACTGGATAAGAGCAAGGCCATCCTTCACGCTGACTTCGCACGCGCTGAACACCACTTCGAATCAACACTCGGCGTCATTGGTGGAGTTGGCCAGACGCGCATTGAATGGAAAGCTCGGTTCAGGGAGGCATGCGCGACTGGCTGATTTGGGGGTGGAGATGTACGAAGCGGGAGGCCTCAGGGACGCAGAACTGCGCCTCGCATGGGGGGACATCATCGAATCGGCATGGGAGCGCGGGTATATCGATGTTGATATGGTTCAGAGATACGTTGAGTCGCGCCTGACGGCGCGTGTGGATCATCAATCTGTTCTCAGATCCGAGCAGTCGATCCCGATCCGGTTCCATCTGTATCTGCGTCGGGGTGGGCAGAATCGGCCCGGGCTGCGGCTGAATGTCCGGCTTGCCGAGTCGACCATCGGGATTGAGCCGCTGTGGATCGAAGGCGATCCGTACACTGTGACGCCGGGATGGAGCCCAGTGAATCGATGGCTGAGTCATGGACGCAGTTTTTCCGACTACCAGACGCTGCGTCCTGCGGGTCCACTTCCTCTTGGCGACCAGACATTCATGCTTGAATATGTCTTCGAACTCTCCGAGCGCGATCGAAACCCATCGAACGCAACGCACGACTCAAAAACAGACACTGTCGCCATTTGGAAAAGACGCTTTGAACACAAAGTGAAGATTGTTCCAGAGGCGATTTCGATCGATAACGATGACCTCGCTGCACTTGTAAGAAAATCCATACGGGATGTACGCGCTACATTTAAAGTGCACTCGAAGACCGGCCGCGGCAATCCCGTATGCCATATCGACTTTGAGAATCTTCCCATCGGTATCGCCGGGGATCTTGTCTGGAGGATGAACGGTGTCGAGTGGAATGTCGGCGCAGTCCTCGCCGTACCAGGCGCGGGTCTGCAGACGATTGAGGTTCGGGTAGGCGGTATTCAGCATTCACTCTGGCGCCGTGAGGCCGACATTATCATCCGGCCGAACCACGAACACACGAAACGATTTGTCGATATCGGGGATTATCTGGGCCAGGAGATCGTGATCCGAAACGTTCCCATATCGGTGGAGATCGATTAATTATCTGGATGAAGGCATGGCAATGATCCTGGCCCTGTTCGTAGTCGGCTGCGGCGTATCCGGCGCCGCCCTCCTCGCCCTCGGCGTCCGCGGCCGGCGCGTGAACGACCATCCCCACTGCGGCCGCTGCCGCTTCGACCTCTCCGGGCTCGACCTCGACGCCGACGACGCCGCGTGCCCCGAGTGCGGCGCCGGGCTGCATGGGGAACGGGCGGTGCGGATCGGGATGCGCTCGCCGCGGCGGGCGGTGGCGGGGCTTGGCGGGTTGCTGACTCTGCTCGCGCTGCTCGGCGCCGGCGGCGTGGTCTACATCCAGGCGACGGGCGTGAATTGGGACCGCATCGTCCCCGCCGGGGCGCTGGTGTCGCAGATCCCCCGCGCCGACGCGGAGCGCGAGGCGGTGATCCTCGCCGAGCTGGCGCGACGGCTTGAAGACGACATATTGCCGGATCGCGCCCTCGCCCGGGCCGCGGCGATGGCCGTCGAGCGGCAACAGGACTTTTCGCGCCTCTGGAGCGATGAGTGGCGCGACTTCATCGGCGCCGCGTGGACGCGGGGGGTGCTGAGCGATGAACAGAAAATCAGCGTGCTGCAATCGACGATTGAAATCGGGCTGCAGACGCGAGACCGCGTGCGCCACGGCGATGCGATCTCGCTCGGGTTGAGCTTCGATTTCGGCGCGCGACGCCCGCGGCAGTTTCCCGAGCTCGAGATTCGCATCGATCCGGTCGACCTGATGCTCGACGGCGAGCCCGTCGAGACCAATCCTCCCGGGCGCCCGTACGGGATGTGTGGCCTGACACGCGACACGATGCTGGGCGAAATCGGTTTCGGCGCATCTGGTTTGAATGCATCCATCCCCGCACCAGATGCATCGGGAGAACGCATGTTCAGCGCGAAGCTTCGCATCCGCGTCTACGACGAAGGGCAGATTCCCGGCGAACCCCGCCAACTCACGCGCGATATCACCAATGCCGGCGATCCGATCCTCGAATGGACCCAGCCCGCCGCCACATCAACGATCGTGCTCGAACCGGGTGAAGAGACGATCGCGCTCGTCGTGGACGATGACCTGCGATCGGAGGTCCAGGCTGGAATCAGCGCAAGTGACGGCGCCACCACGCCGCACAACCGCGGCGGGCGGTGGCTGAACGTCGTGATGCGCATCGAGAAGGCGCCCGTCAGCCTGAGCTTCATCGCCTGGGCGCGGCGAGCGAGCGGAGAAGAGATCCGCCTCGGCAATGTCTACGCGCCGGTGGCCCACATCGGCCTGTCCGGCTACAGCCACCATGTGCGAGGCCGCGTCGATGACGATTTCACCGATGACAGCATCGACATCATCCTCCGCCCCGATCGCCGGCCCGTTCGCGACATGCGCGAATTCACGGAGATCTGGGGCGAGGAGATCGTGATCCGGGATGTGGAGATCGAACACCGGAGTGGTGACGATTGATACGGCGGATGACGATTGGCGCAGCGGGCGACAGGGAGATCGCAGCGAGCGCTCACAGAGAGATCACCAGGGGATCATGGAGCGCCATTGCCGATTGGTCGCCGACATGTCGCCCACCTTCATAGTCTGACACTCACAAGACGCCGAGGCTGAGTCCCCGAAGCCTCGGAGACATCGCAAAACGCCCGGCGCCCTGCGCCAGACCCAGGCGCCAGACTCCAGACGCCAGACTCCAGACGCCCGAGCGTCCACCCGTTTCACACGTCGAACAAACACCTTCCCTCGATGTGCGATTTTTTCATACCAAAGTTGTCGATTCCTGACGCACCGATCGGCGCCCTGCGACGTTAGTATGCATATGAACCAAAGCCGTGGGGATGCGCCATGCCGCTTGCCGGATTGATCCTGCTGATCGCGCTCACCGCCGCGGGGGTCGCGACCCTCGCGCTCGGCCTCCGAGGCCGGCGCATAAACGATCATCCACACTGCCGGCGCTGCCGCTTTGACCTCTCCGGCCTCAACATCGGCGCCGAAAGCGCTAGGTGCCCCGAATGCGGCGGCGAACTCAGCAAACAAAGAGCCATCCGCATCGGCTCACGACGCCGGCGAACGTGGCTCGCCGCGGCGGGGGTTTGCCTCTTCCTCATCGGCGCCGGGGGGCTCGCAGTCACGGTCGTCGTCATCGTCCGCGGCGTGAACATCGACCACTACACACCCGTGCGGATCCTTCTGCTCCAGGCGGACCGCGGCGACCAGGCCCGCCAGGCGACCATCATCGCCGAACTCATCCGGCGGAAAGATGATGGCGCCCTGCGCCCATCCGACCACAGACGGGCCGCGCTCTCCGGAATCGGCCACCTCGAGCGCGACGGCGCCGCGTGGACGCCCGAGTGGTTCGACATCATCGAGCCCGCACGACGCATGGGGGTGCTTGAGGAGGATGAGGCGCTGCGCTACCTGCGGGCGCTGGCGCAGCCGCGGCTGATCACACGCTCGCGTGTGCGCAGTGCGGACACCATGCCGCTTTCGATCGTCTGGACCATGGCGCCGACACCGCTCCAGAGCCCCTATCTCCTGCGCCTTCGCGCAGAGTTTGACGAAGTGTTGATCGATGGCGTCTCCATCCGGCCTGGCCCGCGAGGTGTGGTCCGTTCGACGACTGAAATCAGCGGGCTGATGGGATCACGGGGAAGAAACTCCGAAACCGTCCGACTTTCAACGCCGGCGAGCGCTGGCCCGTTCGAGATCACCGCGACATTGAAGGTGACGGCGATCGCGTGGGATCCAGCGAACCGAAGGCGGAGCCTCGACTACTTTTCTGAAGATGACATCAGATACTCATGGGAGATCGAATCGACCGCGGCTGCCGAGGCGCTCCCCCACGGCGAGGACTCGGTCCGGCTGATCACCGACGATGAAACGCGAGCAGCGCTCCGGGAGAGCATCACGGTCGACAAGGTCCTGATCCGAACGGATCGACTGCACTCCGCGAGCGTGACCATACCTGTTCAATTCAGTCGGCCTCCGTGCGACATCGTCTTTATCGCGGCGCTCATCCGGGGAGACGGCGAGTCGAAACGGTTCGACGCGCTCACACTCAGACCCAGCATGATTGGTCGTTCATCGACCGCCACCTTCCTTCTTTCCGAAAGCTACAGGGCTGCAGGCGAACCCGAAGCGAAGAGCTTCCTCGCACAGTCCGAGTATGTGGATGTCGTCTTCCGCCCCAACCTGGACCGGGCTCGTCAGGTCATCGAACTAGAGGAGATCTGGGGCGAGGAGATCATCTTCCGTGATGTCCCCGTGATCCGCGAAGACGCGGACGGCGTCAGGACACACCCGCCCCCCACGCCGCCGTCGCAGGACGCCGAACCCGTCTCATCGCTGCGGCGGCGCCAAACTCCAGAGGTGACCGCGCCATGCTGATGTGGCTCATCTCCATCGCGCTCGCCGCCGCCGCGATCGGCGCTGTCCTGCTCGCACTCGGCCTCCGCGGCCGCCGCGTGAACGACCACCCCCACTGCCGGCGCTGCCGCTTCGACCTCTCCGGCCTCGACATCGGCGCAGCAAGCGCGAAATGCCCCGAGTGCGGCGGCGAACTCGCCGGGCGCCGAACGATTCGCATCGGCGCCCGGCGCAGGCGTCCGCGGCTGATCGTGTCCGGCGCCGCCGTGCTGCTGCTTCTTGTCGCGGCCGGCGCGGGGGTCGTCTGGGTCTCGAAATCCAACATCAACTGGACGCCGCACAAGCCGGCGTGGCTGCTGGAGCATGAGGCGTTCCGCGACGACGGTCTCGACGCCCGCATCGCCGCGATTGAGCTGCTCCGCCGCGCCGATGAGGACGCCCTGAGCGAGTCCCGTCACCGTCGCATCGCCGAGCGGGCCGCGCGTTCGCGCGAGGCGCTGACATCAAACAGGATGTTGTACCTGTGCGACATCATCGAGCACGCCTGGCGCCGCGGCGTGATCGAGCCGGAGGTGTTGCGGGACATGGCCAAGAACGTGGCGCGCTTCGAGCTCGATCCTCCCCCGCTCGACGCCGGGCCGGATGGGCCGATCCACGTGCCGCTGAATTTCCACTTTCGCTGGAGTGGATCCGCAGTGATCGGCCTGGCGCTCGATTGCGAATTCGCGTCCGCTCGTATCGGTGATCAGCCGCTCCATCGTGTGATGCTGCAAGGAGGAACCGGCGAAGTGACGCGGTTTCCTCGTGAATATTTCTGGAGTCACACACTCCGTCCGATGCCCAATGACGACCGTGGCGCCCTCCTGACGAGGACCCCGATCGCGCCCGAATCGAGCCTGCCCCTCGGAGAGCACGACATCGACATCAATATTCGTTGGCGGCTGCGCACGGGCGATCCACGCAGGGGGCACGGACGCCCATTCGAAGAGGCCTCGATGGGCAGTGAGGTCATCGAATGGCATGAACGCCACACCACCCGCGTGCGCATCATCCCCGAGGAAGAGCTGTCGCCCATCGCCATCGTCGACGATTCGCTCGCGACCGCGGTCGCCGATGCGCTCGCCGTCTCATCGCTCACGATCCGCCGTCAGGAGGGCATGCGCGACTACATGCGGCTGTCCATCGACATCCACGACCTCCCCGTCACGATCGCCGGCGACTTCTTCCTCCGCTCCGGCGAGCGGGTATGGCCGATGCGTTTTCCTCAGATCATCATGCCGGACTATCAACGCACCGGCGTGGACGCGATTCCCGAAGACTTCGACGCGGAGATGGTGGACATCATCATCCGGCCGCGGCCGGAGTACGCCCGCTTCGCCGACGGCGTGCGCGAATTCTGGGGACGCGAGATCGTCATCCGCGATGTGCCCGTCGTGCCCGAGTAGCGCTGTGGAGAATCGAGGGTCCGCATGACAAGCTTCACCATCACGCTTCTTGTTCTCCTCGCCGCGGCGGGGGCGGTTCTGCTTGTCATCGGCCTCCGCGGCCGGCGCATCAACGATCACCCCCACTGCCGGCGCTGCCGCTTCGACCTCTCCGGCATCGATGTTAGCGCAACGGACGCGAAGTGCCTCGAGTGCGGCGCCGGGCTTTCCGGCGCGCGAGCGGTCCGACAAGGCGCCCGCTGCAGGCGTCCGCGGCTGATCGGGGCGGGCGCTACAGCGATGGCCGTCGCGCTCTGCATCCTCGCCGTGGCGGCGTGGCCGATGGCGGCCGGCTACAACTGGAACACGATCAAGCCCGCGTGGCTGCTCGAAACCGAGACGCGCGAGATCGCGACGCCCCGCGCCATCGCCGCGGCGGGTGAGCTGGCGGCGCGGGCGATGGCCGGTTCGCTCAACGCCCATCGCCACGGCCGCCTGGCGCAACGCGGCGTCGAGGCATTCGTCGGCGGCGATCTGCCGGCGCAGCCCGAGCGAAACGCGTGGGGCAACATCATCGAGTCCGCGTGGGAGCGGGAGCTGCTCGAGAACGAATCGCTCGGGCGCTACATCGATTCACGCATGGTCGTGAGCTTCACGCCACGCAGCCAGATCCGCCGCGGTGATCCGGTTCCGGTCAGTGTCGCAGTCTACACCGCAGCAGGCGGCGAGAACCGTCTGGGAATGCTGATCGGTGTGCGCATCGATCGCATCTCGCTGGGCGGCGCACCCATTCCTTTGAAACCTGATTGGGGCGATCCATTCGGAATCATGTCGAAGCCGGCGGAGCACAACACCGGATCGATGATGCGCTGGACGCTGGAAGCCGAACAGGCGCCGGAAGTCGGCGAGCAGAGCTTCGAAGTCGAATACACGATCGAGATCTTCACCGGCTTCGAAAGGCCCTGGGGAACATCGGGCTATTTCGAGCAGCCCGAGCCCCCCGTAGCCGCGATGAGCAGACGCGCCGAGTCCCCCGTGCGCATCATCAGTCCCGAAGAGGAGAACCTGGCGATCATCGTGCCCGATGCAGACACGGCGGCGGCGATGCTCGACGCCATCCGCATCACGCGGGCCGCCATCACGAAGACGGAAGACGGGCTCATACTCTCGTGCTCGGTCATGATCACGCAACTTCCCCACCCGATCGCAGGGCAGGTTGTCATGAGAGCCGGCGATCGCGAGTGGCCGCTCGGCGGGCTCGGGGCCCATGCGATCCCCGGGGCGCCGCCGAACTCCAGCCGCGGCTATGGCGTCGGCGCCGTGGTCGACGAGTTCGATTTAAAGATAGTGGATGTCGTGATCAGGCCCGACCCGGAAGTCGCGCGGCGGAATCTCGGGATGACCAGGTACTGGGGCGAAGAGATCGTTATTCGGGATGTGCCAATAGTGAACGAGTAGTGTGATGGAGAATCGAGAGCCCGAATGTCCAGCTTCACCATCATCCTTCTGATTTTTCTCGCAGTGGCGGGTGTTGTGATGCTCACGCTCGGCCGCGGCGTCCGGCGCGAGAATGCGCATCCGCATTGTCGGCGCTGTCGGTACGACCTCACCGGGCTGGCGCTGGAGTCTCCCGACGCCAGATGCCCTGAGTGCGGCGCAGGGCTGGGTGGGAAGCGTGCTGTCCGCACCGGTGAACGCCGCAGGCGGCCCTGGATGCTCGTGACGGGGATTTCCCTGCTCACAATCGCAACAGGCGCGGGCGGCGTTCACGGCTGGCGCATCGCTACATCGCTTGATTGGAAAGTGGCGCTCAAGCCGGAGTGGCTGCTGGAGATGGACACGAGCAGCACCGACCCCGACGTGTCATACGCGGCGACCGTGGAACTGGCGAAAAGAGCCGTGGAGGGCAGGCTTGGAGGCAAACGGCTTGCGCGCCTCGGAGAGCAAGGGGTGGATGTGTACGTCCGCGACAATCTCAACACAATGCATGAGTGGGGTAATTTCGTCGAATTGGCCTGGAAGCAGGGATATCTCGACGATGCCTCGCTCGTGCGCTACCTCGAAACTCGATTTTTCGTAAGCGTCGCGCCAAAGTACGGGATCCGACCCGGCGACCCGATACCGTTCGTCATCGCCCTTCATACAAGAAAAGGTGGGGAGAATTACGCGGACATCCTTGTCGGACTCCGTCTTGAGAGTGTGACCGTGAACGGGTCTCCTCTCTCGCTCCTTCGCGACGTCGATGGACCTGTCGGAGTCATGATAAAACCGGGGAACCGATACGAAAGCTCATATACTTACTGGGTTTTTGAAGCGGATCCGGCGCTTGAGATTGGCAGACATGACGTTCTCGCCTATTGCACGATCGAGATCTACAGAGGCAGTCCAGGGCCTCTGGACTCGCCCGTGTATGTCCAGCAGCCTGCTCCGCCCGTAGCTGTCTTGCAAAAGTCGCGCACTTCATACTTAACCTTGCTCTCGTATGAAAAGGAATTTCTGTTCGCAATCGAAGACGATGACGAATCCAGCGCGGCGATGGATGAAGCGGTCCGTGTGACACGTGCCTCCATCCGCGAGACAGACGATGGCGTCATGCTCGAATGCTCCCTGACAACAATGCGGCTGCCGGTGGACATCTCGGGATATGTGTACTGGAGAGTCGCCGATCGGGAATGGCGACTCGGACCAATCACCTCGAACGCGAGACACTGGACCCCCAGCTGCCACGAGCTGTCGGTGGTGGTCGATGAGTTTGATGAAGATGTCGTCGACATCGTGATTCGGCCGAATCCCGAGCCCGCAAGGCTGGACTACAGGATCAGTCGATACTGGGGGCGCGAGATCGTGATCCGCGACGTCCCCGTCACACACGAATCGCCGTGAGTCATTCGCGATTGCAGCGGCGTCGCGCCACCGGTCGCTTGCGCTCGCGTCCCCGCTTCACGCCCCCTCCCCGCCCCCCAGCACCTTCGGCACGCGCACGAACGGCGCCGCCGCCTGCGGCGCCATCTTCATCAACGCCTCGTTCGACAGACAGGCGCGCGGCTCGTCCGCATCCAGCCGGTTCACCACGTCCAGCGGGTGGGCCATCGGATCGACGTTCTCCGTGTCCAGCTCGCGCAGGCGGTCGATGTAGCCGAGAATCGAGACAAGCTGCCCCCGATGACGCTCGATCGACGCATCGTCCAGCGCCAGGCGCGACAGATGGGCCACACGACGGACCACGTCTTCAGACAGTTCCGCCCCCTGTGGTTTCTTCGTGTCGCTCATGCCCGCATCATACCGCGCCCGGCATGCGCAGCGGAACAACGCCCAGCACAGACGCCGAGGCTGAGGAGTCCGCGACGAAGCCTCGGGAACGGCGCAGATTCACGGCTCGGAGAGCCGTGCCACCAGTGAGCCGCGCCGCCGGTTGTTCAGAAGATCCCAACACCGCTTCTCAGCCTTCGGAATCGGAGGCGGAGCCAGCGCCGGAAGCTGAATCGGGGCCGGCCTCGGGCGACGCTTCCTCCCCACCGCTCGCCACGCGGGCGATCGCCTTGTTCGCGATCTTCCCGATCACGATCACGATCACCACCGTCAGCCCGGCGCCGACGTAGAAGAACCAGCCCGGGCGCGTCTTGCCCGCCTCGGCCAGGTCTGCGATGCCCGAGGCGATGAAGACCGCCGCCCCCGTCCGCGGCGCCATGCCGATGAGCGTGCCCAGCAGGTACGGCGCCAGCGGCACGCGCGTCGAGCCCAGCGTCAGGTTCATCAGCGCGAAGGGCGAGTTCGGAGGCAGGCGCAGCAGCGTGACGATGCCGAGCGTCTTCCAGAACCCGCCGCCGACCAGGGCGTCGCGCACCGCCTGCCACTTGAGCTGCTGGCCGATGGTCGCCATCACGTGGCGGCTGGCGACGCGGTGGGCCACGAAGTAGCCGATGAACGAACCGCCGAAGAAGCCCGCCAGAGCCGCGGGAAACCCGAGGGCGAAGCCGAAGGCCCAGCCGCCGAGGATCGCCTGGGCGTAGGTGGGCAGCAGGGCGAGGCCCGCGAGGACGGCGAAGCCGACGATATAGAGGGCGACGCCGGGCATGCCCAGCTCGCGCAGCCAGGGGCCGACCAGCCACAGCGTGGTCAGCAGCAGGATGCCGCTGATGGCGGGGAGCGTGCCCGCGAGCACCGCCAGCGGCCCGGCGGGCCCGAGCCGGCGCGCAATGAGGATGAAGCGCGAGCCGATCGTCTCCTGCTTCGAGGCTTCGGAGTCGGGCTCAGGCTCGTTGATTGCGGGATCGATTTCGGGTGGTTTTTCGGTCAAGTCCCGGAGCGTACCCGGCCCGGGCGACGGCCGCACACACCCGCGCGCCCGCGTTTCCCCGCCGGCTGCGACGCGGGTACACTCCGATTGTCGATCACGGTTGATCGTTCGAGATTTGCGAGATGCAGGCATGTGTGGGGCGAAAGCCTCTCACTGGAGGCCTTTCCGATGATTCCGAAGCCCCCGCCCCGCGAGGGCCAGCTTGGTTTTGTGTTCGTGCCGCCCTTCCGTGTGCAGGGCGTCTCGATTGCAGGTGAGGCGACCTGCGTGCAGGTCCCGGAGCTGGATATCTGCTTTGACATGGGCTCGTGCCCGCGGGCGGCCCTGCCCAGCCGCATCGTGGCCATCAGCCACGGCCACATGGACCACGTCGGGGGCCTTGCCTACTTCTGCTCCCAGCGGAAGTTCCAGGGGATGGGGACGGCGACGATCGTGTGCGACGAGCGGATCGCCGCGGGGGTGCGCCGGATGATGGCCGGCTTCGTGGAGCTGGAGGGGCAGGTGACGCCCTTCGAGCTGATCCCGATGGGCCCGGAACAGGAAATCCAGATCAAAAATTCGATCGTGCTGCGCGCCTTCCACACCGAGCACACCACGCCCTCAAGCGGATATGTAGTGGTTGAGAAGCGGAGCAAGCTCAAGCCAGAGTATGTCGGCCTGCCGCAGGAGAAGCTGCGCGAGTTGAAAGAACGCGGCGAGGAGATCACGCACATCCTCGATGTGCCACTGGTCGCGTATCTTGGAGACACAGCGCCGGGGCCGGTGCTGGTGCGTGAAGACGTGCGCAAGGCGCAGGTGGTGATCTGCGAGTGCACGTTCGTGGAAGAGGATCACAAGGACCGGGCCCGCATCGGCAAGCACCTGCATCTGGACGACATCGCCGAGTGGCTGCCGCTGCTGGAGAGTGAGGCGCTGGTGCTGACGCACGTGTCGCGGCGCAGCAATTTGACGCAGGCGCGGCGCCGATTGCACGAGCTAGTCAAGCCTGAAATTGCAGCGCGCGTGTCTTTCCTGATGGATCATCGCACCAACCGCGATCGCTATGACAAGCAGGCCATGGCGGCGGAGGCGCGCGAAGCGCAGTTGAACGCCCGCGATGCGGGTGCATGATGAGGCGTTCGCAGGGGGCTCCGTGACACGCAAATGCGCAGATTTGCGAGTATGTGCGCACGAACGTGCGCCTACATGGTTGACAGACGTTGCGCGCATTCGTAGCTTCATAGTTTGTCGCGGCACGCCCGGTGGGATGTCCGGCGCAGCGCAAGTTCGCAATGCGTCGGCATGAAAACGGTACGACAAGCGGGCGCCGTCGCGATGGTGTATTTGTTCCCCCTCTCTCACTCAACAACTTTCGCCAAGGCGGGCGATCATGGATCGACCGGATCATCTGATCTGGAAAAAGCTGCTTGCGCATGTTCAGAAGCGCAGTCCGAACCTCTGGCGCCAGTGGTTCGAGGAGATCGAGCCCGTCGCGTTTGATGGGGGCGTCTTCCTGCTCCGCGTGCGCAACACCGTGCAGCATCGGTACCTGCAGCGCGATTGCGCCCAGGCCTTCACCGATGCGGCGCAGGAGGCGACGGACAGGCTGGTCGCGGTGCGCTTCCTCGCCCCTGAAGCGGAGGTGCGCGAATTGGAGGATGACGCAGCGCAGGAGCACGGCAAGAATGGATCCGCCCAACTGATCGAGGCCCGGCCCCGCAACGCCACGCCTCGCATCGGTCTGCCCTCCGGCGGCGAGCTGATCCTCAACCCCGATTACAACTTCGAGAACTTCGTGATTGGGCCGGGCAACCGCTTCGCGCACGCCGCCGCACTCGCCGTGGCTGAGAACCCCGGCCTCACCTACAACCCGATGTTCATCTACGGCGGCGTGGGGCTGGGCAAGACCCACCTGCTGCAGGCGGTGTGCGCCCGCATCCTCGAACGCAATCCTGACACGCAGATCACCTACATCTCCTGCGAAGATTTCATCACCCAGTTCATGGACGCCGTGCAGGTGGGGCAGATGGCGGGCTTCCGTCACCACTTCCGCGATGTCGACCTGCTGGTGATCGACGACATCCACTTCCTCGCCAACCGCGATCGCACCCAGGAAGAGTTCTTCCACACCTTCAACAGCCTGCACCAGGCCCGCCGGCAGATCATCCTCTCCTCCGATGCAGCGCCGGATGAAATCCCCCACCTTGAGGGACGACTGGTCAGCCGCTTCAAGTGGGGGCTGGTCGCCGACATCCAGGCGCCCGACTACGAGACCCGCGTCGCCATCGTGAAGCAGAAGGCCAAGGTCCGCGGCGTCGAGCTGCCCAGCGAGGTGGCCGAACTGATCGCCGAACGCTGCCACGCCAACATCCGCGAGCTCGAGGGCGCCCTCACCAAGATCCAGATGCAGGCCAACCTGGATGAGTCCCCCATCAGCATGGCCCTGGCCCGGACTGCCATGGGCGTCGAGACCAACATGCACGCCAACAAGGCCACCATCGAGGTGATCGTCAACGCCGTGACCGAGTACTACGACGTGACGCTCTCCAACCTCCAGTCCAAGCGCCGCCAGCGCTCCATCGCCCAGCCGCGGCAGGTGTGCATGTACTTCGCGCGTCGGTTCACCCGCTACTCCCTCGAGGAGATCGGCGGCTACTTCGGAGGCCGGGACCACACGACCGTCCTCCACGCCGTCCGCACCGTGCAGTCCTACCTGGAGCAGGACCCCGAATTCGCCAGGCGAGTCGGCCAGATCGAGGCCACCATCCTCAGCAACGCCTGAGCCTGAGCCACGCCCCCCACTCCCGATCCACCACCACACCCCCACCACACCCCCACCACACGCTCCCGCTGCGCCCCGATTCTGCGTGTCGGCATGTATGTGGATAAGCGGTGGACAGAACGGCGCGGCCGTCCGGGGCGGGTCTGCCGATTGGTGTGGGAAGTGTGTGAGTAATCCCGGGTGGACCCGGGGTCCGATCCGGCGCCATCGCGACGCGCCAACCGCCCGCCAGGTTCTCCACAGGCGCCGACGGGTGTAAACCATTGTCAGTGCGACAATTGCGGCGAAAAAGCGAAGTACTTCACAGACCGACAGGCCTTACTACTGCGAAGATGAGAATCTCTTTCTCTCCCTGTAGAGAGAAGAAGCGGACGACTCTTGGGGTATTCTGCCGGTCTCTCTACGTTGGGCGCCCTAGATGGATCACCTGAAGCAGGGTTTTCCATCTTCTTCTCCACAATGTGGATAACTTTCGCGGGCCTTCCCGGCGCTGGGGCGCCTTTACGGAACCTTCACTGTTGACAAGACTTGCACCACACCGTCGTCCGCTGGGCAATCGACCCGGAGCGGAGCGCCCTGCCGCAGGACCGGCACGGCTCCCCGCCCCGGCCGTACACGGCGTGCTTGAGCTGGAACCAGCCTGACTCCCCCCGGCTGTCGACGTAGTCCCGCAGCGTCGAGCCGCCCGCTTCAATCGCGCGCCCGAGCGTGGCTCGGATCGCAGCGCACAGGGCCGCCACATCGCGCACATCGCACGCGAGGCGATCGGGAGCGATCCGGGCCAGGTGCAGCGCCTCGTCGGCGTAGATGTTCCCCAGGCCTGCCAGGACGGACTGGTCGAGCAGGGCCGCCTTGATGGGTCGGCGGGCACGCTCCAGCCGCGGCCCGAGCTGGTCCGGCGAGATCTCGGCGGCGTCGGGGCCGAGGAGCGACCAGCGCGTGTCGGTCAGCTCGGCGTAGCTTGCGAAGGTCCACACGCCCCCGAAGCGGCGCGGATCGCGGAAGAGCAGCCGCCCGTCTGACTGCGGGCGGTCGGCGCGGCCGTTGCTCCCGGAGGCTGCGGGCGTCGCCAGGCGCCATTCGAGGTGGATGTGGTCCGCCCGGGCCGGGGCGGCGCCGCGGGGAAGATGCAGGAGCTGTCCGGACATGCCGAGGTGGACGCACAACGTCCGCCCGTCCGCCGCGACGATGGCGAGCTGCTTGCCGCGGCGTTCGAGACGGTCGACGACGGCGCCCCGGAGCAGATGCCGCCCGGTTCGTCCGCCCTCGATGATGTCGGTGCGGCGGCGGGTCACGGAGACCACGGCTCGCCCGGGCAGGACATCCAGGAGCGATCGGCGCACGGTTTCGACCTCTGGAAGCTCTGGCACGGCGCCGATGGTATCCGTGCGGAACTGCCCGCCGCGCGGCGGGTATCATCCGATGCACGCCGAATCAGAGTCAGCACGCGAAGGGCGCCCCGCCGCCACTGGAGTTCACTCGATATGCCCGACCCCCTCGCCACACCCCAGCCAACGCCCCCCGCCGACCCCGAGCAGGCCGTCGCAGAGGTGCGCAAGGCCTTCGAATCGCTCCGCACCGAGATCCGCAAGGTGGTGGTGGGTCAGGACGAGGTGGTGGAAGAGTTGCTGATGAGCATGTTCTGCCGCGGCCATGCGCTGGTCGTCGGCGTGCCGGGCCTGGCCAAGACGCTGCTGATCTCGACGGTGTCCAAGACGCTCAGCCTCGGCTTCAGCCGCATCCAGTTCACCCCCGACCTGATGCCCAGCGACATCACCGGCACCGAGGTGATCGAAGAGGACCGCTCCAGCGGCGCGCGCGAGCTGCGATTCGTGAAGGGCCCGATCTTCGCCAACGTGATCTTGGCCGACGAGATCAACCGCACACCCCCCAAGACCCAGGCTGCGCTCCTGGAAGCGATGCAGGAGCGCCAGGTCACCGCCGGCGGCGTGCGCCACGTGCTGCCCGATCCCTTCTTCGTCCTCGCCACACAGAACCCCATCGAGCAGGAGGGCACCTACCCGCTGCCCGAGGCCCAGCTCGACCGCTTCATGTTCAACATCACCATCAGCTATCCGGGTGAGGAAGAAGAACTGGAGATCATCCGGCGCACCACCGGCGCCAAGGACTCGGCGGTGAACGCGGTGATGACCGGCGCCGAGGTGCTGCATGTGCAGGAGCTGGTGCGCCAGACGCCTGTGGCCGACCACGTGATCCGCTACGCCCTGCGGCTGGTGCGGGCCACGCGCATCAAGGAGCACACGCCGGAGAACCCCAAGCCGCAGATCGTCCGCGACTACCTCGCCTGGGGCGCCGGCCCACGGGCCAGCCAGAACCTGATCCTCGGCGCCAAGGCCCGGGCGATCCTCTCCGGCAGTTTCCACGTGACCCCCGAGCACATCCGCAGCGTGGCCAAGCCCGTTCTGCGGCATCGCCTGATCACCAACTTCAACGCCGAAGCGGACAACGTGACGACGGACGATGTGATCGATGCGCTGCTGCGGGAGATCGATGTCGAGGGCGGCAACGATTCGGAGAAGCGGCAGATGGACGCGGTGATGCGGTGATGCGCTTGCCGGCGAACCGGGAATGGACGTTGGTGTGTGCGGCGCTCGCAGCGGCGGTTGTCGGCGCCGGTGTGTACATGATCGAAGTGGTGCAATTGATCGGTGTGTATCAGCGCCATCCCTGGTTTATTCCCTGGTTTCTTCCACCTATGGATGGCTTTGATCCTGTTCTTGTCCTGTGCGGGCCTGCGCTTCTTGGAATGGGTCTCGTCACACTCGCGCATTCGCATCGACGTGCATCGCGGCGGCGCGACAAGCTATGTGTCGAGTGCGCGTATCCGGAAACAGGTCTTCATGTCGGTGTGTGTCCCGAATGCGGCCACGAGAAAGAGCTGGATCCGATTTGTCCGCGGCTTCGAGTCTGACTGAGCGCACTGAACCGACGCCCTTCGGAATCGCCGGTGAACATACTGCTCTGTGTTGACGAAGGAGTTGAAGCCGCACCCTTTCCCGCCGCCCCTATCATCCCGGGAGTCCATGTCCGACCCGTCCTCGACCATTCCGACCTCCCCCGCTCCCGGCGCCGAGGCTGATGCGACGCTGTATCTGCATCCGCAGACGCTGGCGCGGCTGGGGTCGTTCGAGATGCGGGCCAAGCACATCGTCGAGGGGGTGATGAGCGGGCAGCATCGGTCGCCCTACCAGGGCTTCAGCGTCGAGTTCGCCCAGCACCGGCCCTACGTGGCCGGCGACGACATCCGGCATCTGGACTGGAAGGTCTACGGGCGCTCGGACAAGCTGCACCTCAAGCAGTATCAGCAGGAGACGAACCTGGACCTGATGATCCTGGTGGATTCATCGGGGTCGATGGGGTTCGGGTCGCGGCTCTTCAGCGACGCCTCGGGGCACGGCGAGAAGAAGGGGCCGCGGGGGCAGGCGGAGTGGACCAAGTTCGATCACGCGACGGCGCTGGCGGCGGCGTTCAGCTACATGGCGCTGCGGCAGGGCGACCGGGCGGGTCTCGCGGTGTATGCGGATGAGATTCTCGCGATGACGCCGCGGTCCAGCAGGCAGGGGCAGTGGCGCCAGATCGTCGGGGCGTTGTCGACGCATCCGGTGGACCGGCCGACGGACATGGGGCGCGTGATCGATCAGATTCTGGCGAAGCTGAACAACCGGTGCCTGCTGGTGATCATCAGCGATTTCTTTGAGGATCCCGCTGCGATCCGCTCGGCGCTGGCGCGGTGCCGGCATCGTCGGCACGATGTGATCGTGTGCCAGGTGGTGGATCGGCGCGAGGCGGAGTTTGATTTCAAGGATGCGACCCCCTTCGACGGCCTGGAGGGCGAGGCCCGGATCCGCATTGATCCGCGGGCCATTCGCAAGGACTATCTGAAGGCGTTCAAGGATCATCAGGCGGCGCTGCGGAAGATCGTGCGCAGCTTCGGGTTCGACGACATGGTGGTGAACACGCACGACTGGCTCGGCCCGCCTCTGGCGGCGTTCGTGGCTCGTCGCAACGCGCGCATCAAGCGGAGCAAGATGGGTTGAAGCAGGCATCAGGCATCAGGCACTGGGCATCGGGGCTCTGGCGCGCGGCGTCGGAGGTGTCGCTGTGACGCTTCTCAACCTTGGTCTCGGGCTGGCGGGGGCGGCGTGCATCGCGATCCCGATCATCATTCACCTGCTCTTCCGGCGCAAGCGCAAGCCCGTCATGTGGGGCGCGATGCGCTTCCTGCTGGAGGCGTACCGGCGCCAGCGCCGACGCCTGACGCTGGAGCAGCTTCTTCTGCTGGCGACGCGATGCATGGTGATTCTGCTGCTGGCTCTGGCGCTTGGGCGTCCGGTGCTGGAGAGCGCAGGAGCGCTCGGCATGGGCGGATCGCGGCAGGTGTACATCGTCATTGACAACAGTCTTGCATCGAGCGCTCGCACCGAGGGCGGCGAGAGCGCTCTGGACCGGCACAAGCGTTCGGCGGCGGAGATCATCAGCGCGCTTGGTTCGTCGGACCGGGTGGGACTGATCACGCTGGGTTCGCCCGCGGCGGACCTGGTCGTGCCCGCTTCGAGCGATCACGGCGCGGTGCGATCGATGATTGAGGAGCTGGATCCGACCGATGCGGGCGCCGACACGCTGGGCGCATTCGAACGGCTGCGCAGCGAGCTGGAGCGCGAGGACACGCGCAGCGGGACCGTGCTGGTCGCGATGCTGAGCGATTTTCTGCTCGGCTCCGCGGACACGGCCTCTCCACTGCCGCGGATTTTCGAGAACACCGACCATGTGCAGTTCCTGGCGAAGCGACCGGTGGAGTCGGGGCCGGGGAACGTGCAGGTCGTCTCGGTCGAGCCGTTGCGGCCGGTGGTCTTCACCGGCGCTGTGGGGCTGGACGGGCCGACATCGGAAGTGGTGCGCGTGCGTCTTCGCCGGACGGGTCCGATCGTGGCGGAGTCGGGCGTGACGACGGTGCGATTGCGCGTGGCGGCGGAGACGGAGTCGGGCGACTCGGCCTTCGGGCCCGGGGCGGCGCAGACCGTGGTGCGCTGGTCGCCGGGGCAGTCTGAGGCGACGGCGGCGGTGCAGGTGGATCTGAGCGCCGCGGGGCGCGCCATCGACTCCGGCGCCGCGGCGTTGATCGCGGAGATTGATCGTGACGCGATCGACGGCGACAACGCATACCGGCGTCCGGTGGCGCTGCGGAACGTGCTTGACATCGGTGTGATTGCGCGTCGGCGCTTCGGCCCGGCGCCTCGGATCGACCGGCTGGACGCGGCGGACTGGTTGCGCCTGGCGCTGCGTCCGACGGCGATTTCTCCCATCGAGGTGACGGACATCGAGCCGGCGTCGATCGATGCGCCCAGCCTGGCGCGCCTGGACGCGGCGATGCTCACGCGGCCGGACCTGGTTGACGATGATGGGTGGCTTCGTCTGCGCCGCTTCGTCGAGAATGGCGGGCTGCTGATGGTCTTCCCCCCCGCCGAGCCGAACGTGCATCTGTGGGGCGACGCGATGCAGGAGCATCTCGGCCTGTCGCTGCGCATCGCGCGGGAGGCGACGGCGCACGAGCCGGCGCTGTCGTTGTCGGGCGAGGCGCCGGCGACGGACCTGCTGGCGCCGATTCGTGATGAGTTGTCGGATCTGGCGCCTCCGGTGGGCGTGTTTCGCACGCTTGCGATCGAGGAAGCGGGCGCCGGGATGGAGACGCTGCTGCTCCTCTCCGACGGATCGCCGTGGATCGTGGCGGGGTCGCCGATGGTGGAGGACGAAACGGAAGCCGAAGCGCTGCGGGACGAGCGCGGCCTGGTGGTGTATTTCTCCTCAGCGCCGACGTTGTCGTGGACGGAGCTTCCGGCCAAGCCGCTGATGGTGCCGCTGACGCACGAGCTGACGCGCCAGGGCGTGGGCCGGGCGCATGGATCGTGGTCTTCGCGGGCGGGGGCCGCGGCGTCGGCGCCGGCGCGGACTGTTGAGCTTCGGGGTTTGGATGGTCGCGCGGGCGACGCGTCTCACGCGGTCGACGAGCGCGGGCGCACGACAGAGCCACTGCGCCGGGCCGGGCTGTTTCACGCGGTTGATGCGCGCCGGATGGGTCGCGGCTTCGTGGCGGTGAATGCGGACATCGAGGCGGGCCGGACTGATGCGCAGTCGCCGCAGGCCGTGCAGGGCTGGCTGGCGGCGAGCGGGCTGGGCACGCCGATGTGGATCGATGGCGATGGTCCTCGCGGCGCTGGAACGGAGATTGCGCTGGCCGGCGAGCAGGCGCGGTCGCCTGTGAGTCTGCCGCTGCTGATCGCAGCCCTGATCTTCGCAGTGATCGAGTTGATCATGGCCCGTTTCTTCAGTCATGCGTTCCGCGAGGAACGCGGCGTCGGGCGCAGGGGCGCGGCGGGAGGCGCCGCATGAATGAAATGCTTTCCTGGCTGCTTGACCTGAATATGCTCGACCTGGGCGCGGAGAATGTGCGCTTCGGTTTCGAGCGGCCGCTGCCGTTATGGGGATGGTTCCTTGTGGTGCAGGCGGCGGTGGCGCTGGCGGCGTGGAGCTACTGGCGTCTGTCCGGATCGCGGTTCATGCGCGGGGCGCTGGCGGGTGTGCGCGCGGCGCTGCTGCTGCTCCTGGTGGCGCTGATCTGCGGGCCGCAACTGGTGCAGAGCGACGAGACGGTCGAGCGCGACTGGGTGGTCGCGCTGGTGGACCGCTCGCTCTCGATGACGATCGAGGATGTGGACATCGGGAACGGGCGGATTTCGCGCGAGGAGCAGTTGCGCCGGTCTTTGCAGCGCTCGTGGCCGACGTGGGAAAGCCTCGCTGAGCAGCGCCGCGTGGTGTGGCTCGGCTTTGACGCCGGCGCCTACGACCTGCCCGTCGACATGGATGAACAGACCGGCGAAGGAATGACGCTGCGCCTGGACGAGCCGCAGGGACGGCGCACGAACATCGGGGCGGCGATGGACCAGGCCCTGCGCCGGGCCGCGGCGCGGCCGCTGTCCGGCGTGGTGATCTTCTCCGACGGCAAGTCGCTGGATGAGCCCTCACGCGCGGCGATGCGCCGTCTGAGGGCAGAGCGCATTCCCGTGCACGTTGTGCCGCTGGGCAGTGAGATTCCCGTGGGCGACCTTGCGATTCGCAGGGCGGAGGGGCCCGGCATGGCGTTCGTCGACGACACGGCGCCGGTGACGGTCGAGATCGAGCGCGTCGGCGCCCCCGAGGGCCTCGGCGGCACGCTTCGGCTCCTGGACAAGGCGACGGGGCGCGTGCTGGATGAGCGTCCGATTGATCCTGACGAGGAAACGCAGACCATCACGCTCACGCACCGGCCCGAAGAGCCCGGCGATGCGACGTGGGTCGTTGAGATTCTGCCCGACGGACCCGACCTGATCGCGGGCAACAACCGCGCCGAGGTGCCGATCGAGTTGATCGACCGGCCGCTGCGGATTCTGTACGTGGATGGGTATCCGCGCTGGGAGCAGCGCTTCCTGCGCAATCTTTTCCTGCGCGAGGGGTCGATCCTGTCGAGCAACCTGCTTCTGGCGCCGAATCGCAGGCCGAGCCAGGAGGGCGACGTCGAGATCGACGCCCTGCCCGATTCGTCGGGCGCGTGGGGCCAGTACGACCTGGTCGTGATCGGCGACGCGAGTCCGGAGGTCTTTTCGCGAAAGCAGCTCGAAGATCTGCGCGAGCATGTGTCGGTGCGCGGCGGGGGTCTGCTGTGGATCGGCGGCGAAGGCTTGACGCCCGAGGCGTGGTGGGGAACGCCGCTGGCGGATCTGCTTCCCTTTACACGCGACGGACTGCGCTCCGGCGGAGCGACCACGCCGTCGATCGTGCGCCCCACGGCGCTGGCGGAGCGCTTCGGCGTGATGCGCCTCAGTGATTCACCGGAAGAGCCGTGGCCCGCGGAGCTCTCCAGCCCCGACACGGGCTGGTCAATGCTGCGCTGGCGCCAGCCGATCGATCCGGCCGGGCTCAAGCCGACGGCGGAGGTGTTGGCGCTGGCGACGCCGGCGCATGCCTGGGGCAGACCCGACAGCGCCGACGCGACGCCTCTGGTGATGTCGATGCGCTACGGCGCCGGGCGCATCATCTACGTCGGAACCGATGAGATCTGGCGCTGGCGCTATGGTCGGGGCGAGGTGTACTTCGAACGCTTCTGGCTCCAGCTCGTGCGGCTGCTTGGGCGCGAGAGCCTGGCCCGGACCGGGCGCGACGCCGCCCTCACCATCGAGCCCCGCCGCGCTGTGGTCGAACCCACAGGCGCCGGCGTTCGCATCGCCATCGAGCTGTTGGACCAGTCGCTGGTCGAGATCGGGCTGAGCTCCATTATGGTGCGGCTGGAGCGCCGACGACTGCCCGGCGAAGCCGAGGACCCAGCCCCCGTCGAACTCACGCTCCGCCCCGAAGATCGCGCCGGGCGCCTCTTCTCCGGCACATGGATTCCCACAGAGCCCGGCGAGTGGCAGGTGAGGGCGGCGGAATCCGCTCTGGCTGGCTACGGGCTGGAAGAGCGGATCACCGTTTCGCTCCCGGACGACGAACTCCGAAGCCCAGAGACTGATCATGCCCTTCTCGCCCGACTGGCAGAAGATTCTGGTGGCAAGGTGTTCGACCCGGGCGATCTCTCGCAACTGCCGGCGGAGCTGCCCAATCGGCGGGTGCGTCTGTTGAGCGAGACTGCGGAATCATTATGGGACACGCCACTGGCGTTGATCCTGGTGGTGATGCTGCTCACGATGGAATGGGTGGGCCGCAGGCTGGTGCGCCTGGTCTGAGTGCCTCGGGCCTCCGGGGCGTGTGCGCGGCAGGTCTTCGGGGTGCATCGGCGGTGTCTCGGGCCGATATGGAATGGTGGAGAGGAACGGCGGCGCGGCGTCGGCGTCGAAAGTGAGTTGAGACGATCCAACCCGAGGGCGGGACGTACCAGTAAGAGAGGCCTCAGGACGCCGCATGACCGACCAGTCACACCACAACAATCCGGATGGGGCCGTTTCCGGCGCCGGCATCGCGAAGGTGCGTACTTCGCTGACGCGTCTTGCGGCGAGGGCCCGGACGATTCTGCTGGCGCAGCGGCTGCTGCTCGGCGTGGCGGCGCTTCTGGCGGCGCTCATGTTCGTTGGGATGGTGGATTTTCTGTTCCGGTTCCCGATCGGGCTGCGGCTGTTTCAGTTGGCGGCGGGGCTGGCGATTCTGTCGTACGCCTTCTGGAAGTTCGTGCTGCCGGCGTGGCGTTTTCGCCCGTCGGCGACGGCGGTGGCGCTGCGTCTTGAAAAGCGGCATCCCGAGTGGGAGGGCTATCTGGCCAGCGGGCTGGAGTTCGCCTCCGGTGGCGATGCATCGCGCGAAACTGCAGACAGTCCGGAGATGGCGCGATACCTGTCGACGCGCGTGGTCGATGAGGCGGCGCGTCGGTGGAAGCCGGGAGATCTCGGGCGCGTGTATCGGCTGGAGGCGTTGCAGCGGGCGGGATTGCTGGCGGCGCTGGCGATTGTGGTCATCGCTGCTATCGGGTGGTTGAGCCCCAACCTGGCGATGATTTCGGCGGCGCGCACGCTGACGCCGTGGTCCGGCGCCGAATGGCCCAAGCGCACGATGGTGGTGGATGCGACGGATGTTGAGGTGCATCCGCTCGGCGCCGCGGCGCCGCTGCGGGCGGCGCTGGTGCGGTCGCATCGGACTGCGGATCGCACCGATGTCGCGGTTCGTTACCAGCTCATTCGCGATGGGCGCGTCGCGCAGTCGCGTCGGGCGTTGCTGACGTGGCAGGAGCGGGAGATTGATGTCGCTGGCGGCGGCAGCGGCGCGCTCTTCGAGCGGCTGGTGGATGCGGATGCGGACGTACTTGAGTATCGGTTCGAGACCATCGACGACCAGACGCCCTGGCGACGCATCAAGCTGACGCCGGCGCCGGAGGTGAAGACGGCGCGGGTTCGCATCTCGCCGCCGGAGTATGCGTCGGCGCTGCGGGACGCGCAGGCGGAAGATGCTGAGGCGGGATTCGGCCCTCTGGAGCGCGACATGGGTCCGGGTCGTGATGAGCGGGCCGTGGCGCCGCGGTCCCTGGCGGGAAGCCGGGTGGAGCTGGACATCGAGTTGAACAAGCCGACGCCTCTGTCGCCGGACGATTCTTCCTGGGTCGTCGCGACGCTGGGTCCGGACGCCGCCACGGCGGGCGTCGACATCGAGGCGCTGGATGGCGAGGAGGGCGCCGCATCGCGGTGGCGCCTGCGCTGGACGCTGGATGACTCGGTGCGCCTGACGGTGTCGCTGGTGGATGAATATGGAATTGTCTCGGTTGACGACTCGGTCTACCGCTTCGAAGCGGTGCAGGACCAGCCGCCCACGGTGACGGTGACGGCGCCGGATTCGGATCGCAGCGTGCTGGCGACGGCTGTGGTGGATGTTGAAGCTGAGGCGCGTGACGATGTGGCGCTGGACTCGGTATGGATCGAGCGGCAGCGGTCCCGTCCCGCCGGCGCGGCAGGCCGCGACCCCAGCGGACCGGGCGGCGCCATGGAGCCGATCGAGGATCCGGTGGAGATCGCACGTGTGGACGGCGCTTCGCAAACACTGGCCCGGGCGCGCACACAACTGGACCTGTCCACGCTCGGAGTGCGGCCGGGAGATGAGGTGCTGATCCAGGCGTTGGCGACGGACATCTACGCGACGGAGACGGTGCTGCGCGATCCCTCGAAGTCGATGGTGCGCCGGCTGCGCATCATCTCCGAGGCGGACCTGATCGAGGAAATTCGTTCTGAGCTCAACGCCGTGCGCCAGTCGGCGATCCGGTTGGATGAACAGCAGCAGCAGATTCGCGACAACATCCGGCGCGACGGCGCCGATGCACAGGCGCGACGGGGCCAGGCCCAGGTGAGCGAGCGCATCGCGCGGCAGCGCGATTCGGTGGACCGGCTGAGCCAGCGGGCCGAGACCAACGCGCTCGATGACGATCGACTGGAGAGTCTGCTCGACGAAGCGCGGCGCCTGCTGGATGAGGCGGGTCGGCGCTCGGAAGAGGCGGCCCGGATGATCGACGAAGCGGCTCGTGAGCAGGAGCATCGCGCCGGTGAGCCCGGCGCTGACGGGGCAGATGGCGAAGCCGGCGCCGCGGATGGCGATTCAGACGGGGTGGATGAATCTGAAGAGCGGTCGGAAGTCGAGCAGGCCGCGGACCGGGCCCAGCGCGATGTGCAGCGCGAGTTGGAAAGCCTGATCGAATTGCTGGACCGGGGTGAGGACGCGTGGGTGATGCGTCGGCAGCTCGAGAACATTCTTGAAGAGCAGCGCGAGCTGCGCGAGCAGACGGCGCAGGCGGGCGCTGAGACGGCGGGTCGCTCGGTCGGTGAACTGAATGAGCAGGAGCGCTCCGCGCTGGAGGACATCGTGCAGCGGCAGCAGGAGCTGGCCGAGCGGCAGCGCGAGTTGGCCGAGGAGCTGCGCGACCGGGCCGCCGAACTGCGCGAAGACGATCCTGCGGCGGCGGCGGGCTTGGCCGAGGCGGCGCGCCGGGCCGAGGAGAACCAGACCGATCAGACCATGCAGCAGGCGGCGGGCGAGGCGCAGGAGAACCGCATGTCCCAGGCGGGACAGTCGCAGGAGCAGGCCATCGAGGATCTGGAAGAGATGCTCGAAGGCCTCGACCGCGCCGAGCAGGCCCGCGAAGAGGCGCTGCGCCGCGTGCTGGCCAGCATCATCGAATCGATCGAAGCCCTCATCCGCAGGCAGGAAACGGAGTTGGAGACGCTCCAGGCCGCTGAGGATCGCGGCGCGTTCGATGGTGTCGATGTGGGCATGATTCGACTCAATCAGAACACGCTGGGCGTGCAGGACACGGCGCGGGCGACGGACCGGGCCCTGGCGCCGGTCGCGAACATGTTGGGCCGGGCGGCGGACGAGCAGTCGGACGCGATCGTGGCCCTTCGCGCCGATCCCGTCGGCGTCGAAGCCGCACGGAACCGGGAGAACGCCAGCCTGGAGCGCCTTCGCGAAGCCAAGGCGCTCGCCGAGGAGCTGGAGCGCGAGCTGGCCCGTCAGCAGATGGATCGTGAGCGGCGCGAGCTGCGCCGGCTGTATCAGGAGATGCTCGAGAGGCAGACAGACGTGCGCGAAGAGACAGGGCCTTATGCGGAAGCGGACCGGCTCACCCGCCGCGACCAGGCGGCGTTGCGGGCGCTGGGCGAGCGGCAGGTTCAGATTCGCAAATCGCTCAGCGAGGCGCAGGAGCGCACGC
The DNA here is from genome assembly GCA_007693965.1 of Phycisphaeraceae bacterium. Lineage (GTDB taxonomy): Bacteria > Planctomycetota > Phycisphaerae > Phycisphaerales > UBA1924 > RECQ01. The sequence continues at coordinate 38,641 of RECQ01000031.1, forward strand.
AGGAGCTGCTGGAGGCGCGCGTCTTTGACTTTGCGCATCGCAGGCTGGATCGCCTGACCGGCGCCGCCGGAGAAGCGCTGCGGGCGGGCGAGCCGTCGCCGGCGTTGCCGGCGCAGCGCGAGTCGATCGCGCTGCTGCAGGGGCTGGTCGATGCGCTGCAGGAATCGGCGCAGCGCGAGAGCGAGTTTGACGACGGTGGTGGCGGCGGCGAGGGCGAGCCGGGCGAGGGCGAGCCGCAACTCATCCCGCCACTGGCCGAGCTGCGGCTGCTCAGGCAGATCCAGGCGGATGTCCTCCTCCGCACCCGCGAAATGGCCGAATCGCGCGATCGCGTGGGCGCTGAGGAAGTCGACGAACTGGGTTCGATGCAGCGCGAGCTGCACGAGATCGGTCAGGAGTTGATCAGGTCTATGATGCAGTAGCGACAGGGACGGGTTGAATCACCCCCGTAACGGGATCTGACTCCCGGGAGGCGGACTCATGAGATTCACAATGCACACGATGGATGGTGGACGCGCCGCGCTGCTTCGGCTGCTGGCGGGCGCCGCCTGCTTTGGCCTGGCCGCGGCGGGCGCGATCGCCGCGCCGGAGGACGCCCAGGACGACAAGCCGAAGGACGCTGAAAAGACGTCGGAGAAGGCGCCTGAGAAAGATTCGGAGAAGCAGTCCGAGACCTCCGAGCGGCCCCGGAGCCTGGATGACCTGCTGGGCATTCCTGAAGAGGACCGCCCGGAGCGCCGTCCTGATGATGATCCCGGTCCGGCCGACGACAGCGCACGTGATCTGCAGCAGCAGCGCCTCGAGCGGGCGTTGACGGGCTCCGAGATTTCCGAGCTCTTCGAGCAGGCGGTGTCGGAGATGAAGGACGTCGCCGACCGCCTGCAATTGGGCGGCGACCTCGGCATCACCACGCAGCGCATGCAGGAGGACATCGTCAAGAAGCTGGAGACGCTGATTGACCAGGCCGAGCAGCAGAGCAGTTCGAGCAGTTCATCGTCGCAGCAGCAGGCGAGTGATTCGAACGAGCAGCAGGATGTCGGCCAGCAGCCCCAGAGGGGTCAGCAGGACCAGCAGCAGTCGCAGCAGGCAAGCGGCGAGCCGGGTGAATCGCCTCCGGGCGGGCGCGAGGGCGCGTTGCCGGACGTGATGGATTCTGCGCGGGCCGCGTGGGGCTCATTGCCGGAGCGCGTGCGCGACACGCTGCTGCAGGGTTCGAGCGACCGATTCAGTTCGATCTATCGCAATATGACCGAGGAGTACTATCGCAAGCTGGCCGAGGAGGCGCCTGACCGATGAACACTTCCATGGCGCGATTCGCGCTCACGACAATAACGGCGGTTTCGCTGGCCGCCGTCGCGGCGCCGGCGGCGATCGCGGGCGATACACGACCGGACGGCGGCCGTTCGGCGGAGAACGTCGCACTTGAAAACGAAATGACGCCCGAACTCGACGCCACGGTGACCCGGGGTCTCGAGTGGCTGGCCCGCAACCAGAACCCGGATGGCTCGTGGACCGGCGGCTCGCGCTACGGGCGTCATGTCGGCATCACGGCGCTGGCGTGCATTGCATTCATGGCGGACGGGCACATCCCCGGCCGCGGCGGGTACGGCGACAACGTCGCCCGCGGCCTCGATTTCGTGCTGAACAACATGACCGAGACGGGCCTGCTGGCCCGCGAGACATCGCACGGCCCCATGTATGGCCACGGATTCGCGGCGCTCTTTCTCGGCGAGATCTACGGCATGACCGGCGGCGGGCCGGACAAGGCCCAGGCGTCGCGCCTGTACGATGCGCTGCTGCGCTCCATCCGTCTCATCGTGCAGACGCAGAACAACGAGGGCGGCTGGAGATACAACCCGGTTCCCTACGACGCCGACATCTCGGTGACGATCTGCCAGATCATGGCGCTGCGATCGGCGCGGAACGCGGGTGTCGACGTTCCCATCGGAACCATCGACCGCGCGGTCGAGTACGTCCGGCAGTGTCAGAACCCGGACGGCGGGTTCAAGTACCAGCTCACCAGCGGCGGGTCGGCGTGGCCGCGGTCGGCGGCGGGGGTCGCGAGCCTGTACTACGCGGGCATCTACGAGGACGACGCCATCGAGCGCGGGCTCGACTACATCATCCAGACCGGAATGCCGGGGCGGATGATGCGGCAGTCCGCGCATTACTACTACGGGCACTATTACGCCGTGCAGAGCATGTACCTCGCCGGCGGCGAGCGCTGGGAGCAGTGGTGGCCCGCGATCAGGTCCGAACTGATCTCGCTGCAGCGTGAGGACGGCGCCTGGGACGATCCACACGCCGGACAGGCTTATGGGACTTCGATGGCGCTCATCATCCTTCAAATGCCCAAGCGATATCTGCCGATCTTCCAGAAATGAAAAGCACTCTGTTCACATCGAATCGCGTCGCCGGGGCGACCACCTGGCTCGCGGCCGCCTCGATGGCCTGCGCGCTCTTCGCCGGCGATGCCTCCGGCGACGACGACGGCCGCCGGGTGCTCGTCGATCGTGAACTCGAGATGCGCACGATCCGCCTGCTCTCGCTCACCAGCGATGCGATCGTGTACGAGGATGAACAGGGTCGGCGGCGTCAGGCGACGGTCGGCGGCTTCGTGGCCCTGCTGCCCACAGCGCCGGCCTATGGATCGCGGCCGCGCAGCGCCGATGCGTTTGATCACGATGCGTCGCCGGGCTCGATTGAGTTGATCGACGGACAGCGTTTCCCAGGTGAGCATGCGCCGACCGGCGGCGACGAGGAGATGGTTGTGTGGACGCACCCCGTCTTCGGCCGCGTCTCGGTGGCGCTGGATCGCGTCGCCGAGGTGGTGCTGGATGCGGGTGTGCATCGACAGTTGCGGGCCGAGCGCGCCGGACGGCCGCGAAGTGAGCTTGTGAACGATGAACTGCTGCTCATCAACGGCGACACGCTCAGCGGCTTCGTGATCAGCCTGGGAGATCCGATCGAGATCGAGATCGACGGAGCGGTGGTGAGTCTGGCGCCGGAGCGCGTCGCCTCGGTGCGGCTCGCCGGGACCGATGAGCCCATGAGCGGGCTGGTGGTGTGGCTGGAGGATGGCTCGGTCGCCGTGGTCACATCCATGGAGCGCGGCGCCGAAGGAGCGATTTCGCTGCGGCTGGCGACAGGTCAGTCGGCGGGTGTGCCCATCGAGTCGGTGCGAGCGATGGCGTTCGATGCGGGGCGCATCCGGGCGCTGGCTTCGTACGCGCCGGTTGAAGAAAAACCCATCGGTCGGCGCGTGCTGCTCTCAGGCGTGCGCAGCCTGGTCAATCCGCTGGATGCGCCGGTCGAATTGAACGCGCCGGACATCGAGTTCCCCGGCCCGATGGAGGCGCGGTGGTTGCTTCCCGGAGGCGTACGCCGGTTCGCGGCGATCGCCGAGCTGCCGCTGGATGCGCAGCCGTGGGGCGACTGCGAGCTGGTCATCAAGATCGACGGCGAGGAGAAGCTGCGCGAGCGGCTCTGGAGCGGCTCGCCGCGGCTCGAATTCAGCCTGCCCTTCGAGGTGAGCGATCGCGCCCGTGAGATGATCGTGATCGTCGATCCCGGCCGGTACGGCCCCGTCAATGACCGTGTGATTCTGCGCCGGCCGCTGCTGCTGGTCGATCCGGCGGAGAGATGAGTTTGTAGATGGGGGCTGGTAGATGGGGGGTGGGGCAATCGCGGTCCCCGATTTTGCTCAATGCACCGACACGAGCTCGATCACGAAGGTGACTGGCGTGTTGGCGGGGACGATGTCGGCGTAGCCGGCGCGGCCCCAGTGCATCTCGGGTGGGACGGTGGCCCTGCGCACGCCGCCGAGACGCATGCCGCGGACCGCTTCATCGACGCCGATGATGACGCCGCCGGCGCCGACGATCATGTGGTGGGGCCCGTCGGCGGCGCGGGTGTTGAGGAAGACGGTTCCGTCGGGGAGCTTCGCCTCGTAATGGATGCCGATGCGCCGGCCCTCCTCGATTGGCGGGCCGTTCCCTCGTTTGAGGTCCGTATATTCGACGGAGGAGCGCATCCTGGCGCCGAGTTCGATGGAGCGTTCGCACGAGGCGATGGTCGCGGCGAGGCCGCCGACGCCGACGACGGCGGCGCCGATCGCGAGCATCGTGTTCCGGGGACGGTTCATGATCCAGAGATCGGCGAGTTTCGGGTGGCGTTTGAGCGGATTCGGGGGGAAAACCACGGAAGCACAGTGACACAGAGGGGGAAAAGATGTGATGGAATGGTGTGATGCTGCGCACCACCGCATCATCACAACACACAATTTCACTTCTCTGCGCCTCTGTGACTCTGTGGTTTTACCCATCGAGTCGGCAGCGATTTACACCCGCCGCTCGAGTTCGGCGAGCAGGGCGTTCGCCACATCTTCTTCACAGCATGATGCGTCGATGACGAGGTGGCGTTCTGGGTCGGCTCTGGCCTGTTCGAGGTAGCCTTCGCGGACGCGCCGGTGGAACGCGGCGCCCTTGGACTCCATGCGATCGAGCTCACGCCCCATGCGCGCCGCCGCGGCCTTCTCGTCGACATCGAAAATGACGACCAGGTGCGGCCACACCTCGCCGCAGGCCGCGTGGGCGACGTTCATGATCTCATCGGTCGGCAGTCCGCCCGCGGCGCCCTGGTAGGCGAGCGTGCTGGAGACGAAGCGATCGGCGAGAACGAGCTCCTGGCGCGCCAACGCGGGCCGGATGCGCTGCTCGACGAGCTGGGCCCGGCTTGCCATGTAGAGCATCATCTCGCAGCGCAGGGCCATGGGCTCGGTCGATTCTTCGTGGTGCAAGAGGATGTCGCGGATGCGCTCGCCGATGACGGTGCCGCCGGGCTCGCGGACCTCGCAGACGGGCAGCCCGCCGCCGCGGCAGAGGGCGAGGAAGCGGTTGAACTGCGTGGTCTTGCCGGAGCCGTCGGGGCCGTCGAAGACGATGAAGCGCCCGGCGAGACGGGGGAGCCAGCCGGGGGGCGGCGCTGCGGTGTGGTCGTCCTTGCTCACGTGGGGGAGTGTAATGTGAATCGAGGGGCCTGGGCGACCGGGCGGTTTTCATGACACATCGAGCATCTCTGAAGTATGATGAGGCGTCGTGAACCCGCAGAACGTCGAAAAGGCGCTCCCGGAGATCATCGAGCGGCTTCGCAAGGAATTCGAGCCGGTTGCGATCTATCTGCACGGCTCCGCCGCGAGGGGGACGGCCGGTCCGGAGAGCGATGTAGACCTGCTCGTCGTCGTGGAACATTCAAGCGTGGATTTCTTCGAGCGTTCCACCGCTGCCAGGCACGCGCTGCGAGGTCTGGGCGCTCCGATCGACGTACAGGTGTACACACGGGCCGAGTTCGAGGAACGGGCGTCGCTGCCGGTCTCGTTCGAGCGAGTCGTCGCTGCGAAGGGGCGTAAGGTCTATGCGGCCTGAGGAGCGCGAGGCCGCGAACTGGATGCGCAAGGCGGAGCAGGATCGCTCGGCGGCGAGAAAGATATTCACTCCGGACTGCGAAGAGCTGGCCGCCGCGGCCTTTCACTGCCAACAGGCCGTTGAGAAGGCGCTCAAGGCCTACCTCGTTCTACGCTCCACATCGTTCGGCAAGACGCATGACCTGACACACCTGCTCGATCTGTGCGCCAAGCACGACGATGCGTTCGAGAGCATACGCGCCGATATCGAGCCGCTGACCATCTATGCGGTGGCCTACAGATATCCCGGACCTGCGGAGCCGACAAGGCGGCATGTCGAGCAGGCGTTTCGATCTGTCGACACGGCATGGGGTTTCTTGTCGACTCGCATGCCCGGAATATGAGCGGACATTGCGCCGGGAGGGGCCATGAGCCAGCGGATACGAATGCTTTGCGGCGCCGGGCTTTTCCTGCTGTGCGCGATGGTTTCGTACCTGGTGTCGCTGGCGGTGATGGCGGAGCCTGTCCCGGCGCCTGATGTCACAGAGAAAATGAATGAACTTCTGGCAGCCGCCCTTCCCGACGGCTCCGATGCGACGCCGCTGTTGATGGATTTCATGGAGCGCCGGAATGAGCTTCCATATTTCTGGGATACAGAGTCGGGCGAGAGAGAGTCGACGAACAGCCTTCTGCATCAGCTTCGGGTGCGCGACTGGAGCGATCCGGAATTGTCGCTTGCCCACGAGGCCTGGAGTCAGATATCGCCACTGCTCTCTTTGCTTCATGAAGCGGCCGCGCACGACGTGGTGCGAGCGCCCTATGTCAGGAACGGCGTCGACGGCTTCCCGGGAAACGAGACTGCGTTCGGTCGATTTCGGAGCCCGACCCGAGAGATTCTGCGCATCGCCATTCGAGACGCCGCCGAGCGTGAGGCGTGGGACGAAGTCGAACGAAACCTTGAAACCACACTGCGCCTCGCTCACCATCTGGGGCAACGACTCACCTTGGATGACCTTACGGCCGCAAGCATGCTTGCCTACGGTGCGCTTCTGGAAATCATCCTCCAGTCTCAGGAGCGGCGCATCCCCCATGAAGTCTGCGAGCGGCTGATCGATGTCATCAACAGGGTGGATCCGCTTCCGGCGCCGATCGAGCGCGTCTGCGAAGTAGAACGACTTCGTACAAACGCGTATCTTTCACAACTGTTCAGCCGGAGCGGGATCATGATCGACTGGATGGAAGGGAATTTTACGTCAGAGTCATCACTCATTGAACGACTCGCGAACGTTCGCGCTCTGGCGGCGCACAGGCGCAGCCTGGCCGAGAACGCGGTGGATGAGCAATTTCACACTTTCTCGACCTGGTGGGAGGCACTTCCCGGAGAGCGGATCGCGCTTCAGGACAATCTGGTGTACCCAGACCGGATCGGAGACGGGAATTGGGAGCACATTGTGTGGTTTAACGAATCCAATTTCAGGCTTGCATTCCACACTCGAAACACACTTCCGGCGGGTGTGCGCACAGCGCTTCGTATCGCGCAGTTTCGAGACATGCATGGTCATTGGCCTGAGACTCTTGAAGAAGCCCTGTCGGGCGAGGAATTGCTCGAAACTCTCACAGGCGAGAAATGGCAATACACGCGTTTACAAGAGAATCGGTATGGACAGCCGTATCGACTCGTGACGCCGCCCCAGCCGGGATATGTGTGGTACCCGATCCCCCTCTTTCGTGCGCAGGGTGCGAATGTGATCGATCTTTCAAGACCTCGTGGGGCGAGCAATTGAACTCGCAGGAGTGGCAGCCGCGCCGTGTTTGAACGAGGGCGCCGCTCCCGTCGCGCCTGCTGTAGCGCTCTGGCGACGACCATGCGATGGTTCGAGGCGATAGAATCCGGGCATGAGGCGTCGAGCTATGCATGTGGCGGGTGCGATCCTGTTTCTCAGCTGCGCGGCGGCTTCGTACCTGGTGTCGCTGGCGGTGATGGCCGAGCCGGCGTCGGTGCAGGATCGGACCGGCGAGATGAACGCGATTCTGGACAGCGCGCTGCCGCAGGGCGCCGACGCCACGCCGCTGCTCGTGGAAGCCCACGCCATCGCAAATGGGCTGCGTGACGGCAAGGCGCTTTCGATGGGTTTGCTGCTGCGAGGAGAATGGGGCGACCCCAGACTGGAGGATGAGCGCGCCTTGTGGCTCAGTTATGCAGACGAGGTCATCCCGCTGATTCGGAGCGCTGCCCAGGGCGGCGCGATCCGCAACCCATTTGTTCTTGTCGAGGGCCGCGTCACCACACAGGCGGATGCAAACGATGCGCTTTACTGGATCATGTACAATGTCGTGCTGATCGGCCTGCGAGAATCGTACGAGAACGCCGACTGGGAGAGGCACTTCGAATGGGTCGACATAGTGAGCAACCTGATCCGGATGTCGGCGGATCGGCCTGCCATCATGGATGTGATGTTGGCGCGGGCCATGTGTTTGTCGTTGTATCGTGAGATCCGCACGCAAGCGATCGAAGGCAGGCTGCCGGAGTCGGCGTGCCATCGTCTGATCGAGCATTTACAAACGATGGACCGTCATTTGCCCGATTTCGCCACGGTCGGCGCGATGCATCGACTGGAGATGCACACCTCGTTTGACAGGTGGTTTGCTCCATCAGGGCTCGCGGTTCTCCCTGCTCTGATGTTCGAGCAGCCGTGGCACGAAGACCCGCCTCGAGCGATCTTGCCTCGACTTCGAAACGTGCGCGCCTTGCTCACATTTCGGCGGGCGGACGCCGAACGTGAGCTTGACAAGCGGATCGCCGACCTTGTCGAGTCGGTGCGGAGCGGTGACCAGGCGCCGCAGCCTGAACAGTATGAACGATGGGGCAGCGTGGTCATTTCCGGCCTCGACGGGCTTCCGAGCGTCGCGCGATGGTGGAGGTGGCCGGAGACCGATCGCATCGGAACGGTCCTCATGCTCCGCCTCGCCGCATACCACGCCGCCCACGGCCGCTGGCCGGAGACGCTGGCGGACGCGGCGCCGGAGGAGGAGATGATCGATCCGCAGTCGGGCAAGCCGTTTCTCTATGAACTGACGCCGAACGATCGCCGCGGGGCGCCGTTCCGGCTTGCGGCCGCTCCTTCACCGGAGCACGGCAGGGGTAAATGGCCCTTCTCGCACCCGCGTGAGGGCCTCGGCAATCTGTATGAACTCAGGTGATCGCCGCGCGGCGGCGCACTTCTCAGCTCCGGCCGCCGCCGTGGTTCACCCTGCTCCGCACCGCCTTGTGCGCCTCCTCCAGCAGCAGGCCCGCGGGCGCGAACATGATCAGGCGTCCCCATGTCTCCAGCGTCAGCGGCTGCAGGTTCAGCAGGAACTGCGTGGGCGGGAAGTGCATGGCGCCGAGGTGGATGAGCAGCGACGCCCCCGTCCCGATGAAGAGGACGGGGTTCGAGAAGGGGCTCTTGCGGAAGCGGGAGCGCGTCTCTGAGCGGCAGCTTCCCAGTGTTTCGACGGCGGGCAGTCGCCGGATGATCGCATTCTGCTTCGCCATATGGCGGACGCTCACGGCCAGCGCTACCGTCATCACCACCGGCAGCCCTTCGGGGGCCTCTTGCGGGGAGAGTCCCTGCGGCGAGGATTCGAGGCGGTCGAGGCATGCTTCGGCGCTCAGTTCGGCCCAGTGTGTCGATTCCGTCCCCGGCATGGTGGGAGGATTAGGGGATCTGCGTCCCTCGCTCCGGGGCGGAGCATGGGATTGTTTTGGATTCGCTGTCTGTGGCGACGCCCGGCACGGTACTCTTGTCCGACGCCGCGACGGGTCCGCGTCAGACACGCCCGGCTTCGAGGAGAGCATGCATGCGGAATTGTGCTTCTGGTTCGCCGATCGCGGCGTCGGTTCTTCGGCTTCGCGCTATCGTTCGGCTCACTTTCCTGTCGGCGATGTGCGCCGCATCGTTCACCGGCGCCGCATCAGCTTCGCCCGGAGCGCGCTCCACGGAAGAGACGGTCGTTCGCGTCGCGACCTGGAACATTTTCTCGGTCAGCGCACCGGGCTCAATCGCCTACAACGCGGCGGTGGGTGTGATCCGTCGCATCGACGCCGACATGGTCGGAATCAATGAGGTCAGCAGCAGCGCCGACATCCAGAACCTGATGCAGCTCGCGGCGGACACGGGGTATGACTACGTCATTGTCCCATCGAGCAATCCGCTCGGGAGTCTGCGCAACGCGGTGATGAGCCGGCTCCCGATGGTGGACTCGGCGATTCACACCTCCGCCTCGCTCTCCGGAAGCCCCACCGCCAACGACATGACGAGGCTGATCGTCGAGGCGTCCGGCGAGAGCCCGGACGGCGTCGGCGTGTTCACGGTTCTCTCGCAGCACTGGAAGGCGGGGACAAACAACAGCGACGAGTTCCGGCGCGCGATCGAGTCGATCCGCATTGCGCAGGCGCTGGAGCGCTACGACGGGGAGAATGATTTCGTGATCGTGATGGGCGATGTGAACGAGCAGCCGTTCAGCGTGCCGCAGTCGCCGCTCTTTTTCACCAGCGCGCCCAGCGGCCTGCCGCAGTCGTTCGTGATCGGTCCGGACATCCAGAACATCATGACCACGACGGGGATCTACAACGATTCCTTCTTCCACCTCGAGACGCTGGACGGCCCCGGGCTCACCACGCTTCCGGCCGTGCAGGTGAACGGAAGCCCGGCGACGCGCCCGATTTCGGGGCGCGTGATCGACCACATCCTGGTGAGTCAGTCGCTGCTTGATCTCGGCCCGCTCACGGAGGTCTACAACTCGGAGCTGGACGGGCCGGGCGTGGGGCTGCCGAAGTTCGGCGATCCCCCGCCGCAGGACTCGAACTTCCTCGCTTCGGACCACCTGCCGGTCTTTGTGGATTTCTACTTCCCCGGCGTCCCGGCGTGCCCGGCGGACCTGAACGGGAACGGGCAGGTGGGATCGTCGGATCTCGCGATCATGCTTGGCGCCTGGGGCGGCGCCGGCGCCGCTGCGGACCTTGACGGCGACGGGCTGGTCGGTTCGTCCGACCTGGCGATCCTGCTCGGCTCGTGGGGGCCGTGTCCGTAACTGGCTTTGTTGGCGGGGGGCGCTGTGATGGGGATGGAACGCGGAGTGAGACGGAGTTTTTGAGTGAGACGGAGGGGAGAATGGAGCGGCGTGGATCGGGCGGCGCCGGCGAAATCCAACCCATAGCCTTGGATCAGTCAGGTGCGGATTCCCATATTCCTGCCCACACACTTTTCTGACTCCGTCTTCCTCAAAAACTCCGTCTCACTCCGAGTTCCCCCCTCCCCGGTACGCTGTAAAACGTGACCATTCGAGCGAGTGAACAGTTCGAGGCGGCGCGACGTTGGCGCATCTGGGTCGACACCGGCGGCACATTCACCGATTGCATCGCGGTCGACCCCGATGGGCGCGAGCGCCGGGTCAAGACGCTCAGCTCGGGGGTGTTGCGGGCGGTGGTCGAAGATTGGGTCGGGGCGCGGGCGTTGCGGCTGCGCCAGTCGTGGGAGGCGCCGGACGATTTCGTGCGCGGCTTTCATTTGCGCACACTGGGCGATGATGGCGGTGTCTCAATCCGCATCACGAGCTTTGACGCCGCCGCAAGCGTGATCGAGGTGGAAGGCGATGCCAGTGAGCGGGCCTTCGCGCCCGGCGTCGCAGTCGAGGCTGTTTCTGGTGAAGAAGCGCCTGTGCTGGCGGCGCGGCTGGTGACCGGGACTGCGGCGGGCGCAGCGCTGCCGCCGGTGGATCTGCGCCTGGCGACGACGCGCGGCACGAACGCCCTGCTCGAACGCCGCGGCGCCGTAGTCGCGCTCTTCATCACGCGCGGCTTCGCCGATCTGCCGCTCATCGGCGACCAGACCAGGCCCGACCTGTTCGCGCTGGACATCCAGCGTCCGGCGCCGCTGCACGCGCACGTGGTGGAAGTTTCCGAGCGCCTCGATGCAGCGGGCAAGGTGTTGCGCCGGCTCGACACGGACGCCATGCGGGAGGAAATCGATCGTCTGCTCGGCGCCGGTGTGCGCGACGCATCAGTCACGCTCATGCACGCCGACATCGAGCCGCGTCACGAGCGGGCCCTGCGCGATCACCTGCTGGAGTGCGGTTTTGAGCGAGTGGCCATTTCGTCGGACCTGTCGCCCTTTGTGCGCATCGTGCCGCGGCTGCAGACGGCGACTGCGGAGGCGTATCTCGGGCCCGTGGTGTCGAAGCATCTGGATTGCGTGCGGGCCGCGGCGAGGGCGGAGAAGACCGATTCGCGTCTGCACGTGATGACCAGCGCCGGCGGCCTGGTGGGCGTCGATTCGTGCCGGGCGTCGCAGACGCTGCTGAGCGGGCCGGCGGGCGGCGTCGCGGGCGCCGCGGCGGCGGGTTCGCGCAGCGGGTTCGAGCGCGTGATTTCATTCGATATGGGCGGCACCAGCACCGATGTGGCCAGATGGGGCGGCGCCTTTCGCTATGTGTATGAGCATCGTGTCGGCGATGCGCACGTGATGGCGCCGGCGCTGGCGATCGAGACGGTCGCCGCGGGGGGCGGGTCGATCTGCATGTGGGACGAGCGGCAGCGCCGCCTGCGCGTCGGCCCTGAGAGCGCGGGAGCGGCGCCGGGGCCGGCGTGCTACGGCGCCGGCGGGCCACTGACCATCACGGATGTGAACCTGCTGCTCGGGCGCATCGATGCGAAGCGCATGCCCATTCCGATCGATGTCGACGCAGCGACGGAGGCGGCTGAATCGCTGCGGGCGATCGTCGAGCGCGAAACGGGCGAGGCGCTCACGATCGAGGCGCTGCTCGAAGGGCTCATCGACATCGCCGATGAGATCATGGCCGAGGCGATCCGGCGCATCAGCGTGCGCGAGGGGCATGATCCTGCCGAGTGCGCCCTGGTGGCCTTCGGGGGCGCGGGCGGCTTGCACGCCTGCGGCGTGGCGGATCGTTTGGGAATCGAGTCGGTCGTCCTGCCGAAGGACGCCGGGCTGCTGAGCGCTGCGGGCGTCGGCGCCGCGAGGTTGGAGCGGTTCGCGGAGCGGCAGGCGCTGCGGCCTTTGGATGAGCTTGAGGGCGAGATCGCCGGTGTGGTGCGCGAACTTGAACAGGAAGCGACGGAGCAGGTATGCGAAGAAGGGGCGGCGCCCGGGGAAGTCTCGATCACACGGCGCATCGTTGGGATGCGATACAAGGGGCAGGAATCGTCGCTCTCCATCGAGTTTGAATCGGGCCATGAGCTGCGTAAGGCCTTCGAACATGAGCACGAGTCGATCTTCGGGCACACGCTGGAGGACCGGGGTGTGGAGGTGGAGTCGATCCGCGTGGTGGCGTCGGTGAAGCCGGATGATGCGGCGGACTCCGGAGGCGAATTGAAGCCGCGTGACGCCTCGCCCGACGGGCGCGTGCGGGCCTGCTTCGGCGGCGACTGGTCGAAGATTCCCATCTTCGATCGCGCGCAACTGGCGCCGGGCGACCGCTTCGACGGCCCCGCCATCGTCTTCGACGCCCACAGCGCCGCCGTTGTCGGCGCCGGGTGGAAGGCGCAGGAAGATGGGGCCGGCGCGGTCGTGCTGAAACGAACCTCGCAGGATGGGGACGAATCCGCCCGCGCCAGCGCACGCCCCGAGGCGGTGCGGCTGGAGCTCTTCACCAACCGCCTCCGCGCCATCGCGGCGGAGATGGGCGAGATGCTGCGCCGCACCGCACTCTCCACCAACGTCAAGGAGCGCATGGATTTTTCCTGCGCCCTGCTCGACGCCGATGGACGTCTGGTTGTCAACGCGCCGCACATTCCTGTGCATCTCGGCGCGATGGGCGTCTGCGTGCGCCGCGTGCGCGAGGCGCTGGAGATCCGGCCCGGCGACTGCATCGTCACCAACCACCCGGCCTTCGGCGGCTCGCACCTGCCCGATGTGACCGTGCTGATGGGCGTCTTCGATGATGATGCGTTGCTCGGGTACGTCGCGGCGCGGGCCCACCACGCCGAGATCGGCGGCGTGACGCCCGGCTCGATGCCGCCGATGGCGAAGCGGCTGGCGGAAGAAGGCGTGGTCATCAACCCGATGCGCCTGATCGACGGCGGAACCAGCCGTTTCGATGAGCTGCGAAAGCTGCTCACGTCCGCGACGCATCCCAGCCGATCGCCGGAGGAGAACATCGCCGATGTCGGCGCCGCCGTGGCGGCGTGCCGGAGGGGCGCCGAGTCGCTCCGCGCCATGGCGCGGGCCCACGGTGTCGACGCCCTGCACGATTCGATGGGCAAGCTCGCCAGGCAGGCCGAATCGCAGCTCCGCGATGCGCTGCGCCGCCTCGGCGACGGCGTTCACGAAGCAGAGGAACGGATGGACGATGGATCGCCCGTGCGGGTACGCATCGAGATCGCGGATGGCGCCGCCACAATTGATTTCGCAGGCTCATCGCCGGTTCACCCGGGGAATCTGAACGCGACGGAGGCGATCGTGCGCAGCGCTGTCATCTACGCCCTGCGTCTGCTGGTGCGCGAGGATCTGCCGTTGAACGAGGGGCTCATGAACGCCGCGAGCGTGCGCATTCCGACGGGCATGCTGAATCCCGACTTCGATGAAGACCCGGAGAAGGCGCCCGCGGTCGCCGGGGGCAATGTCGAGACCAGCCAGCGGATCGTCGATGTGCTGCTCAAGGCGCTGAAGCTCGCCGCGGGCAGCCAGGGGACGATGAACAACGTGCTCTTCGGCAATGAGCGATATGGACACTACGAAACCATCTGCGGCGGGGCGGGGGCGGGGCCTGACTTCAACGGCGCCTCGGCCGTGCAGACGCACATGACCAACACGCGCATCACCGACGCCGAACTGCTGGAGCGTCGATACCCGGTGCGGGTGGAGCGATTCGCAATTCGCAGTGGATCCGGAGGCGCGGGGCGCCACGGCGGCGGCGACGGGGCCGTGCGCGAGATCGTCTTCCTTGAACCGGTGACGCTCTCCGTGCTCACGCAGCGCCGAACCGAGCGGCCCTACGGCATGGAAGGCGCCGAGGCAGGTTCAGCCGGGCGGCAGCGCATCGTGCGCGCATCCGGAGAGGAAGTCGAACTCGCCTCGATCGACGGCTGTGAAATGCAGGCAGGCGACCGCCTCATCATCGAAACGCCTGGCGGCGGGGGATGGGGGCATGATGTCAGGCGCAGGGAGAACGCGGAGTGAGACGGAGTTTCTGAGGAAGACGGAGTGGGGATTTGTGGGCAGTGAATCGGGAGCGGCTGAGGCGACTCTGGATCTTCAGTGCGAAATCGTGCGGTGGTGGATTTCCACTGCCCCAATCTCTCCTTTCCGACTCCGTCTCACTCACAAACTCTGTTTCACTCCGCGTTCCTCTTCGACTTCAGGGCGCCATCATCAGTCAACCGCTCGCCAAAAAGCGAGGCCACGGCGTCCTCCAGACGGCGGAGGCGTGATTCGTTGGGCGCATCTGTGTTGAGCACGTGGATGCGCATGCGCTGCTCATTCAGGCCGATGCCGGCGGTTCCGGGAAGCAGGCTGACCGTCCAGATTAAGAAGACTCGCGCCGGTTCGCGTTTCAGCCGCAGGTCCATCTCAAAGACGCCGGGCGAGATCGGCAGCTTCGGCGAGAGCGCGCGCCGGGCAACATCCGTCCCGCCCATGAGCGACTGCCACAGGAAGTAGGGCGCGAAGGTGATCAGGCCCGCCGGGCGCCATGCCCACGTCTGCGGCGGCCACATGAGAAAACTCGCCGCCGTCGCGGCGCAGACGCTGACGACCACCAGTGGCCATTCATTCAGAAATTCCCTGCCCGCCAGAGCCGCCCACAACAGAAAAAAGATGAGCGTTCTTCCGACGAGGGCTCGGAGGAAGAGCAGGGGTGTCCATGGTGTGGCGGTGGTGGTCATGGGCGAGATGGTGTTGAGCGGTTGCTGTCAGAGTATGATCATTGCCGCCAGCGTGATGACGATCATGACGAAGACGGCGCCGGCGACGGGCCAGGTCTTCATCGCGCGTTCGATGTTCGTCAGCGTCTCGCCGCGTCGGCTTTGTTCGATGGAATCGAGGACGAGGGGGACGAAGTCGAGCTTCCATCTGGCCGGGCCCGGCAGGCGTGTGCGTCGCCCCGCCGCAACTGTGGCGCGGCTGGCCAGCGTGTAGAGCGACAGCAGATCTCCGGCCGGCGCGGCGGGCGCCTTCGGCAAGGACCTGGCAAGGCGCATCGTGATGGCGAGGACCAACACGCCGAGGGCGATGGGCCAGAGCGCCGCCAGCGCATCGCCGGCGCTCAATGATGGGATTGTGGGCTGCGGCGCATCGGTCATCGGTTCGGTCGGCGGCGCGATGAGCCACGCCGCGGCGGCGGCGCCGAGCGTGAGCGTGAGCCACGGCGCCGCCATCCATGGGCTCAGGCGCACTGCGGACTTCCCTTCGTTGGTGCGCATGGCGCCCGCCATGACGAGGATGAACTTGCCGAGCACAACCGTGGTCATAATGGCGGTGAGCGGAATCAGCAGCGCCAGCGCATCGCCCGAGGGCGATTCCGGTCCCGCGGCGGCGGCTTTGAGCGATTTCTTGGCGATGGCGCCGCCGAGCGGCGGGGCGCCGGCGATCGTCAGCGCCGCGAGGGCGAGGCCCATCATCGTCATTCGCCGCAGCATGTCGCGGCCCGCCGCCTGTTTCGCCACAGCGACACCGAGGAAGAGGGCGCCCTTGGCGAATCCGTGGCTGCAGGCGTAGATGGCGAGTGCGCCGAGGATGAGAGGCCAGCGGTCCGGCGCCATGAGTCCGGCGCCGATGGCGACGACCATCACGCTCATCTGGCTCACGCTGGAATATGCGAGGATGGTCTTCGGGTCGCGCTGCAGCGCGCCGTAGATCGCCGCTCCGAAAGCGCCGAGCAGGCCGAGCGTGACGACGAGCGGCGCGATGGCCGGCGCGGGCGACCACCCGAGTGGGAGCATGACGATCCACCCGAAGAGACCGGCCTTGATCATGGCGCCGCTGAGCACGGCGCTGGCTGGGGTCGGCGCTACGGGATGAGCCAAGGGCAGCCAGACATGCACCGGGATTGCGCCGGCTTTCACGCCGAGACCGAAGAAGAGGAGCGCGGTGATGAGCTCCTGGTTCGGAGCTGCGGCGACACCGGAAGCGAAGTCCGCCATGTCGATGCCGGCGCCTGCTGCGACTGCGAAAATCAACCCTGCGAGCAGCAGCAGCTCACCGAGGATCGACATGACGATGTAGACGCGACCGGCCCGGCGTGGTCCGGCGCCTCGTTCATGCACCACCAGCCCGTAGGCGGCGAAGGTCATGAGGGCGAAAAAGCAGTAGAAGGCGCCGACGTCGCGCGCGAGCAGCAGGCCGAAGTTGCCGGTCATGCTGAGCAGGAAGAAGAAGAAATAGGCGGAGCGACGGGGATCGGACCGCATGGTTGAGGCGGAGTAGAGGCCGCAGGCCATCCACAGAGCGCCTGTGAAGATCAGAAAAATGCGGGAGACCGGGTCGACGCCGAACGTCGCGCCGAGGAGCATCCAGGCGACATCGTGCTCCATGGTGGACGCGAAGAGTCCGAGCAGGAGCGCCGGGGCGGCGGCGACGGCGCACACAACGCCCGATGCGCGCGCGCCGATGAATCGGGAGAAGACCGCGAGCGACCCGATCGCAGGGAGCAGGATGGCGAGCGTGAGGAGGTGGTTCATCGGCGGCGGACGGATTGCGTGATCATTCGGTGATGTACAGAGTCTCGGCGATGATGCGGGCCATATTGAGCGGGCTGAGGGACCAGGAAGCGAGCAGGCCGAAGAGAATCGAGCACAGCGCAGTGACGATCATCGGTACGAGGAGCGATTCGTGGGCCTCGCGCCGCCCGGCGCCCGTGGAGGCCTCGAGCGCGAAGCGGCGCTCTTCTCCGAACCACATCGAGCGAACGATGGGAAGGAAATACGCCGCGTTGAGAGCGCTGCTGATGAGCAGGACGAGGATGACCCACTCCTGCCCCGCCTGCGCGCTTCCCACGCCGATGTGCCACTTGCTGATGAAGCCCGCCGTCGGCGGCGCCCCGATCATGCCGAAGGCGCCGATGGTGAAGCAAGCGCAGGTGACGGGCATGCGCCGGGCCAGTCCACTCATCTCGCTTACGCGGGTCATGCCCATCGTGATCTGGATGGCGCCGGCGCAGAAGAAGAGTGTGATCTTCATGACGCCCTGATGGATGAGGTGAACGAGGCTGCCGGTGGTGCTCATCAGGCCCGGGATGGTGGCGCCGAGGGTGATATAGGAAAGCTGGCTCACGGTTGAATAGGCGAGGCGCTTCTTCAGCTCATCCTGACCGAGGGCCCGAAGCGACCCATAGATGATGGTGATGGCGGCGACGACCGCCAGCGGGGTGAGCACGCCGAGGGTGGCGCTGAAGGCGATGCCGTAGACATCGTAGATCACGCGCACGATCCCAAATGCGCCCGCCTTCACCACGGCGACGGCGTGCAGCAGCGCGCTCACCGGCGCCGGGGCGATCATCGCCACCGGCAGCCATCCGTGCAGCGGCACAAGGGAGGCTTTCACGCCCAGCCCCAACATCATGATGGCGAAGATGGCGATGAGTTCGATGGGATGATCGTCAACCAGTCCGGCCACCACGCCGCCGGGTGTGAAATCGACCGGACCGGTCAGCACATAGAGCCACACGATTCCGATGAAGAGCACCGATCCGCCGGTGAGCGTGTACCAGATGTAGGTGCGTCCCGCGGCGACGGCCCGTTCGGTCCCCTTGTGAACGACGAGAGGATAGGTCGCGAGTGTGAGAAATTCGTAGAAGATGAAGAAGGTGATCAGGTTGCCCGCGATCGCCACGCCCACACTCGCCGTCACGCACAGGCTGAAAAAGCCGAAGAAGCGGTTGAGGTTCTCTGAGCCCTTCATGTAGCCGACAGCGTAGAGGGTGGTGAGGAACCACAGGGCGGTGGAGAGCGCGGTCAGCAGGAGCGAGAGGGCGTCGATGCGCAGCAGAAAGTCGAATCCCAGCGCGATCGAGAACCGCATCTCGAACGACTCGCCGCTGAAGAAGCCCTCCATCACCGCGACGACCAGCGCCACCTTCACCGCCGCGGCCAGCATGTTCATCCAGGCTCGCAGGTTCGCGTGCGTTTCCTTCAGAAAAAACGTGGCGACGCCGGTGATGAAGCTGGTGGCGAGGATCGCGGGGAGGATCCAGAATGTGTAGTCGATGGCGGGCATGGGTCAGGGGAGATCGAATATCGGGAAGGGATCGCCGATGACGAGCAGTTGGAAGGGCTCTTCAAGACGGAAGCCGACCAGGACGGAGAGCAGCGCCAGCGCCAGGGCCGCCAGTTGTATGGGCATGTTCGCCGGTCGAAGCTGGATCGGCGCATCCTCAGAAATGAAGGCCCATCGCAGCATGAGGAAGATGTAGCCGGCGGTGAGCAGGCCTCCGATCAGAATCACAAGGACCCACCACCACTGCCCGGCGCCGAGGGCCGCGGTTACGATGAGCCACTTGGCGGCGAAGCCGCCGCTGGGCGGCAGCCCCATCAGGCTCACGCCCGCGATGGCGAGGGCGAAGGTGGTGATGGGAAGTCGGCGCGACATGCCGCGCATGTTGGTGAGCAGATCGGAGCCGTAGACATGCAGCACCACGCCGGCGCCGAGGAACATGGCGGCCTTGGCGAGTGCATGTGAGAGTGCGTGGTAGGAAACGCCGGTGCACGCCTCCGTGATCCATCCCGCCGCCGCCAGCTCACCCGATGGCCTGCGTGCGGTGAGCGGGAAGATCAGAAAGAGATAGCCGATCTGGGCAACCGTTGAATGGGCAATGAGCAGCTTCAGCGACATCTGGCGCAGCGCCTGGAAGGCGCCCCAGATGATCGCAGCGCTCCCGAGCGTCCCGAGCAGTATGCCCACTGCATACATTGCCGGACCATCGAAGACACCGAACCACAGGCGCAGCAGCACATAGAACGACGCCTTCACAACCAGCGCGGACAAGATGGCGCTCACCGGAGCTGCGGCCTTGGAGTGGGCCGGCGGCAGCCAGAAGTGCATGGGAAACAGGGCGGTCTTGAGGGCCAGGCCCGTCGCCATCAATGCGAATGCGCCGACCTCGGGCAGCCCGGCCCGTTCCTGATCGGCGATGATGACAAGGTCAAGCGCGCCGTGGGTCGCATAGAGCAGGGCGACGCCCATCAGGTAGCTGAGCGAGCCGAGGAAGGCCGCCAGCAGGTAGCGCATCGCCGCCACCAGGGCCTCGGCCTTGCCGGAGAGCGTGATGAGGGCAACGGCGGCGAGCGTGATCACCTCCAGCGCCACATAGATGTTGAAGATGTCCGAGGAGAGGTAGATCGCGTTGAGCGATCCCCACAGAATCAGCCACAGCGGCCAGAAGAGGCGGCGCTCGGCGGGCTCGGTGGCGTCGGACAGATCTGAATAATGCCACAGCGCATACGCTCCGATCAGCGACCCGACGACGCCGGTCATGACAATCATGAAGACACTGAAGCCGTCCGCGGCGAGTCCGATGCCCAGCGGCGCCGGCCAGCCGCTGAGATCCATACGCTGAGCGCCCGAATTCCAGACCTGCGATGTGAGCATCCACACCGATGCAAGCGTGGCGCCGATCGCGCCGATTGCGATCGGTCGCCGCCAGACCCGGCCGGGCAGCAGGAAAGCCAGCGATGCGCCGATGAAAGGCGCCAGGATGCACCACGCCATGGGCTCGATCATGAGTTGTCATCCCCCGGCTCGAGGCGCATCTCTCCGGTGATGGAATGGATCCGCCGCGCCAGCGCCAGCGCGAAGGCGCTGGCGGCGAGCGCGACCACGATTCCGGTGAGCGTCATCGCGTGCGGCACGGGATCGGGTCCGGACTCGCCGGCGTCGCGCCGGGCCACGGCGACGAGGAAGAGAAAGACGCCGCCGCCCATCACGTTGAGCGACATGACATTGCGCATCAGGTGGCCGCGCGTGATCAGGCCGAAGAGGCCAATGCAGAAGAGCAGGCACGCGGTGAGCATGTACACAAGATGGCTTGTGAGCACGGGGGTTTCGGGCGTCGCCGCGCCCGCCGCGCTCGCAACGCCGAAGCAAACGCTCATGTAACCGCATGAGAGCAGCGTCACGTGCGCGCCTCCTTCCGCACATCTTTCGCGGCGATGGCCGGAGGCGATTCGGCGCCGGGCATCGCCATCACCAGGACCGCGCACGTGGTCGCGATCGAGATGGTGGCGAGCGTCTCCACCATGAGGATGATGTCGCCGGCGCGACCGGGCGGCAGTTCGAGCATGTCCAGGCCGGCGAGTCTCGTGGCTACGGCTGCTACGAGGAACGCCAGGAAACCGACGGCGAGCAGAATCCGGATCGCAACATCGCCGATTCGATCGAGCGAAGGCGTTCCCGACAGCCGCAGCATCGCGCCCGCGGCGCCGAGGACCACCCCCGCCTGAAAGGCGCCGCCGGGCGCGAACTTGCCCAGCCACAGGAGATACCCCGCGGTGAGAGTCAGCATGGGGATGAGCAGGCGAGTGAGCCAGGTGAGCAGCGGGTCGCGCCGCGGCGCCGGTCGGACGTTCTCAAGATGTGCACCGCCCCGAAGCGCAAAGATCGCCATCACCGCGAGAAGCAGCACGCCCACCTCGAGCCAGGTGTCGTAACTGCGGTAGTTGAGCAGGACGGCGGTGACGGCGTGATCGACACCCGTGTGCGCCAACTGGGCCGCCGCCTCTTCAGCGAGCCCGAGCGGGCCCTCGGGCAACTCGAGCACGGCCGCGACGAGCAACAACGCGAGCGCCAACGCGCCGGCGCCGGCGACGACGATGCGAACCCGCAACAGCGCCCGGCGCCGGCGACGACGGAGTGTGGCGTCATGCCGTGTCATCGTCGCCTCCTTCGCTCCTCCAGCCGTGTCTGCGGCGGAGTTCGCCGGCGGTGTCGAGCAGAAGCACGCCCATCAGTCCGGCGCCGATGGCGGCCTCGGCCAGCGCGATGTCGGGCGCATCCAGTCGTGTCCAGGCGATCGCCATCAGCAGCCCGTACGCGATGAAAAGCACCACCGACTGCAACAGCTCCCGCGTTGTCACAACACGCCAGGCGAGGACAGTCAGCATCAGGGCGAGGAGGACATCGAAGAGCAATGCGGTCATGCGCGCTCCTCCCCATCTGCGACGGCGCCGATGTCGTCGCCCGCGGCTGAGCGCCCGAGCAGGTAGCAGGCGCTGGAGCTGGCCAGCAGCGCCAGCAGCCAGATGAGCAGCAGCTTCACAACGCCGCCCAATGATCCATCAAGGAGCATGAGCCCGACAATGATGAGCCCCAGTCCGAGGTTGTCCGCCTTGGTGAGCGCGTGCAGACGGCTGAGCGCATCTGGAAATCGCAGCAGCCCGGCGGTTCCGGCGAGAAAGAAGAAGGCGCCGGCGAGGATGAAGATCATCGCCAGGAGGTCGAGCGCGCTCATCGTTCCGACTCCTGCTGCGATGCGCGCGAAGGCCCGCGGGTTGCATAGGCGACCGCCGCGATCGCAGCAAGAAGAGTGAAGATCAGGGCCACATTCTTGAACTCAGGACGCCCGCCCGCCTCCGCCAGCAGCAGGATGATTCCCACGCCCGTCGTGCCGAAAAGCTGCACGGCCAGCATGCGATCAGCGTTCGTCGGGCCGCGACCCAGGCGGACCATCCCGACGATGATGTTCAGCAAGAGAAAGATCGCGATTCCGAGCAGGAATGCGTTCATTGGAAATAGATGAAGGGATGACGTGGCGAGAGGATCATCTGCTTGGCCCGCGGCCACCATACCAGATCATCGCCCCGTCACTCCATCGCGCAGGCCGCCGTTGTCACCGACGCGGTCGCTCGCCGGGACGGTTGGTGCGGTTGGTGGTCAGCGATGTGAAGGAATCGCGCCGCGTGTGGGCCGGGCCGGTGTGGCCGGTGAACTCCAGCTCCAGCCGCGCCGCCTCGCTCATCATGTCAGGGTTCCACTTCGGCTCCCACACCAGGTTGATCGACGCATCGGCCACCCCCTCCACCTCCCGCGCCACCTGCTGCACCTTCGCGGGCAGCGACTCGGCCACCGGACAGTTGGGCGTGGTGAGCGTCATGCGGATCGTCACACGCCGATCGTCGTCGATCGCGACATCGTAGATCAGACCCAGGTCATAGACATTGACGGGAATCTCAGGGTCGAAGACCGTGCGAATGGCGTCGACCACGGCTTCCTTGAGACGTTCGGTTTCAGTCGGTTGGTCGGTCATGGTGTTTATTTCGAGTTTGAACCACAGAGACACAGAGGCATAGAGAGAGGAGAAGAAGATGTGATGCAGAGTTGATATATCGCCGTGTTTGTCGCGGGCATTTCAGTACTTCAATACAGACTCAATCCCATTTCCCCTCTGTGTCTCTGTGCCTCCGTGGTTTTCCTTCTCCCGCATCATTCCGTCTTCACCACATCGCCGTTTCGCTGATCGATCGCCGCCTTCAGCGTGTGCCATGCGAGTGTCGCGCACTTCACGCGTGCCGGAAAGCGGCGCACGCCCTCGATGGCGCTGATCGGGTCCAGCTCGTCGGACGGGGGGCCTTCGCCGTTGCGCGTGAGGCGCTCGTGGAACGATTCGAAGAGCTTCTGCGCCTCATCGAGCGTGTGGCCGACCATGGTCTCGGTCATGATCGAGGCGGATGCGGTCGAGATGGCGCAGCCGCCGCCCTCGAAGGAGACGTCTTCGATTTTCCCATCATTGTCGAGCTTGACGTAAACATGCACCCGGTCGCCGCAGAGCGGGTTGTGACCCACCGCGTGCCCGGTCGGCGATTCGATGGCGCGGCGATTCCGTGGCCGGCGGCTGTGATCGACGATCACCTCTCGGTACAGTTCCTGCGCATCAAAGCTCATGAAAAGATCTCGATGGCCTTGCGGATCGCGCTGACCAGCGCCTCGATGTCCGCTTCGCGATTGTAGACGCCGATCGAGGCGCGAGCCGTCGCGGGGACGCCGAAGCGCTCCATCAGCGGCTGGGCGCAGTGGTGGCCCGTCCGGATCGCCACGCCCTCCTGATCGACCACCGTGCCCAGATCGTGCGGGTGCACCTCGTCCACCACGAACGACACCGAGCCGGCGCGCCGGCCGGGCTCGCCGATCAGGCGCAGGCCGGGAATCTCGCGCAGCGCCGAGGCCATGCGCTCCAGCACGGCGCTCTCATGGGCGCCGATGCGGTCGAGGCCGATTCCATCCAGAAAATCGACCGCCGCCCCCAGCGCCACAGCGCCGGCGATGTTGGGCGTGCCCGCCTCGAACTTCTGCGGCGGGACGTTGTAGGTCGTGCCTTCGAACGTGACCGACAGAATCATGTCGCCGCCGCCCTGCCAGGGAGGCATGGCCTCCAGCAGCTCGTGGCGCCCATAGAGCGCGCCGATTCCCGTCGGGGCGTACATCTTGTGGCCGGAGATGGCGTAGAAATCGCAGCCGATGCCGCGCACATCCACCTTCTCGTGCGGCGTGGCCTGGGCGCCGTCGATCACCACGATCGCCCCGACTTGCTTCGACATCCGCGCCATCTCGTGAACCGGGTTCACCGTCCCCAGCGCGTTGGAGATGTGCACGAAGGCGGCGATCTTTGTGCGTTCATTCAGCAGCTTCTCGAACGCATCGAGGATCACCTCGCCACGGTCATCCACCGGCGCCACCTTCAGCGTCGCCCCCGTCTGCTCGCACAGCATCTGCCAGGGGACGATGTTGGAGTGGTGCTCCATGTGGGTGATGAGAATCTCGTCGCCCGCCCTGACGTTGGCGCGGCCCCACGACTGTGCCACGAGGTTCATCGCCTCGGTCACGCCGCGGAGAAAGACGATCTCCTCGGGACGCGAAGCGCCGAGCAGGCGGCGCACCTTGTCGCGTGCCGCTTCGTAGACCTCGGTCGCCTCGACGCTGAGCGTGTGCACGCCGCGGTGGACATTGGCGTTCTTCTCGCGGTGGAAGGCGTCCATCGCGTCCAGCACGTCGAGCGGCTTCTGCGTGGTGGCGGCGCTGTCGAGGTAGACGAGCGGATGGCCGTTGATGCGCCGTTCGAGGATGGGGAATCGCCGGCGCACCGCTTCAACGTCGTACGCGCCCGTGCCGGACTGGAGCCGGGCATGGCCTGAAGAAGCTGCGGCGGAAGTGCTCATCGGTTCTTGCTCCGCCTTCAGACGGCCTCCTGCAGCGCGCCGGACTTCCCCGGGGCGCCGGCGTCGATGGACGACTCGCGCGAGAAGAGACGCTCTTCGACCAGCTCGCGCAGGGCGTCGACCTTGATGGTGTCGATGATCTCGCCCGCGAAGGCGCGCACCAGGATGGAGGTCGCCTCGCGCTCGCTCAGGCCGCGGGCGCGGAGGTAGAAGATCGCGTCCTCATCGAGCTGCCCGGTCAGGGCGGCGTGGGTGCACTTGACGTCGTCGGCGAAGATTTCGAGCTGCGGCCGGCTGTCGGCCTGGGCGTTCTCGCTCAGCAGCAGATTCGAGTTGGTCTGCTTGCCGTCGGTCTTCTGCGCGATCTGATGGACGAAGATGCGCCCGGTGAAGGCGGAGCGCGATTCGTCCTCGAGGACGCTCTTGAAATATTCGCGGCTCTCGCAGGCGGGCGCCGCGTGCTCGACGCGCAGATGGTTGTCCACGTGCTCGCGCCCGCGGAGCTTGGCCAGGCCGCGCAGGGCGCACAGGCCGTCCTCGCCGGCCATGATCGCGTGATAATCGTTCCGCGTGATGCGGCCGCCGATGGAGATGGTGCAGGAGGTGACATCCGTCTTCCCCTCCTGGCGCACCGCCAGCGTCGAGATGTGGAACGCCTCGTCGGGCAGGTGGGTGGTGCGGTAGTGGAAGACGTGCGCGCCTTCGCGAGCCATGATCTCGGTGGCGACGTTGGTCAGCGAAACGCCCTCGCCGACGCCGACGTGCGTCTCGGTCACGGTGGCGACGGCGCCCGCCTCGGCGCCGATGACGATGCGCGGGTGCGACGCCAGCGGCGTGTCGCCGCCGGCGGTGGCGATGAAGACCAGCTCGATCGGCGATTCGACCCGAACGCCCTTCTCCAGATGCAGAAAGACGCCGTCTTCGAAAAAGGCGGTGTTCAGGGCGGCGAAGGGGCGGTTGGTGTCGTCAAGGCACTGCCCCAGCCACGGCTCGACATCGGCCGCACGTGTGCGCACCGCCTCGGCCAGCGGCAGCAGCGTTACGCCCTTCGTCGTTGCGCCATTGGTGGAGAGCGAGGGGGCGTAGCGCCCGTCCACGAAGACCAGCCGCGGCGACGAATCATCGCCAAATCGATAGGGCGCCAGCTCGGCCGCGTCGATGTAG
Organism: Phycisphaeraceae bacterium; assembly: GCA_007693965.1. Taxonomy (GTDB): domain Bacteria; phylum Planctomycetota; class Phycisphaerae; order Phycisphaerales; family UBA1924; genus RECQ01. Next base: position 64,344 of record RECQ01000031.1, read on the forward strand.
GGGATCTCGCCGGTCGGTCGGGCGAAGGCCGTGCGCGCGATGGGCGCGACGTTGGTGTACTTCCAGTCCTCGTTGCGCCGATCGGGAAAGCCGATCTCGGCGAAGCGCTCGATCGCAGCCTTGCGCGATGCCTTCAGCGAAGGCAGTCCGCCGGCGCCGTCCACATCGAGGAAGCCGGAAAAATCTTCGAGCTGGCGATCTCTGGCCAGGATCAGTTCGTTGGTGTCGCTCACGGTGTGCGGCCTCTCTGGCTTGTTGATCATGAAGATGCTGCGACGGCCCGCCCGGCGTCGACGCCGGCGTAGCCCTGCTTCTCGAGCTCGTGGGCCAGCTCCTTGCCGCCCGACTTGACGATGCGCCCGTCGACCAACACGTGCACGAAATCGGGCACGATGTAGTCCAGCAGGCGCTGGTAGTGCGTCACGATGACCATGGCCCGCTCCGGCGAGCGCAGCTTGTTCACGCCGTCGGCGACGATGCGCAGGGCGTCGATGTCGAGGCCGGAGTCCGTCTCGTCGAGGATGGAGAGGGCCGGCTCGAGCAGGGCCATCTGGAAGATCTCGTTGCGCTTCTTCTCGCCGCCGGAGAAGCCCTCGTTGACGGCGCGGCCGAGGAGCTTCTCATCGAGCTCAACGATCTTCGACTGCTCGCGCACCAGCTTGAGATAGCCGACGGCGTCCAGCTCCTTCTCGCCGCGATGGCGCCGCACCGAGTTGAGGGCGGCCCGGAGGAAGTAGTTCATGCTCACGCCGGGGATCTCGACGGGGTACTGGAAGGCGAGGAAGACGCCCTCGCAGGCGCGCTCGTCGGGCTCCATCTCCAGCAGGTCGCGGCCCTTGTAGATGACCTCGCCCTCGGTGACTTCGTAGTCCTCGCGTCCGGCGAGCACCTGCGCCAGCGTGCTCTTGCCCGAGCCGTTGGGGCCCATGATGGAGTGCACCTCGCCGGCGTTCACCGTGAGGTTGACGCCGCGGAGAATCTCGTTCCCGTCGACGCTGGCGTGAAGGTTTCTGATCTCAAGCATCTTCGTTGGTTCCTTGCGAATCCGAGTTTGTATCACCACAGAGGCTCAGAGACACGGAGAGGAAGAGAAAGGGTGAAGTGTGTCGGGGCGATGATGTATCCGAACACTCAAACCACTACCGATCACAATCTTCCCATCATTCCTTCATTCTCTCCTGCCCTCTCTGCGCCTCTGTGTCTCTGTGTCTCTGTGGTTGATTCCTTCTTATCCGACACTGCCCTCCAGGCTCACTTCCAGAAGCTTCTGCGCCTCGACCGCGAACTCCATGGGCAGTTCGCGGAAGACTTCCTTGCAGAAGCCGTTGACGATCATGTTGACGGCGTCTTCGGTCGAGAGGCCGCGCTGGTTGCAGTAGAAGAGTTGGTCTTCGCCGATCTTGGAGGTCGTGGCTTCGTGTTCGAGTTTGGCGGTGGGGTTCTTGACCTCGATGTAGGGGAACGTGTGGGCGCCGCAGCGATCGCCGATGAGCATCGAGTCGCACTGGGTGAAGTTGCGGGCGCCCTGGGCGCCCTTGTTCACGCGGACGAGCCCGCGGTAGGTGTTCTGGCCCCGCCCCGCGGAGATGCCCTTGGAGACGATGGTGCTGCGGGTGTTCTTGCCGATGTGCACCATCTTGGTGCCGGTGTCCGCCTGTTGGCGCCGGTTGGTCAGTGCGACGGAGTAGAACTCGCCCACCGAGTCATCGCCGATGAGGATGCAGCTCGGGTATTTCCAGGTGATGGCCGAGCCCGTCTCGACCTGCGTCCACGAGATGTGGCTGCGCTTGCCGAGGGCCTTGCCGCGCTTGGTGACGAAGTTGTAGATGCCGCCGACGCCGTTCTCGTCGCCGGGGTACCAGTTCTGGATCGTCGAATACTTGATCGACGCGTCGTCCATCGCCACCAGCTCGACCACCGCGGCGTGAAGCTGGTTCTCATCGCGCATCGGCGCTGTGCACCCTTCGAGATAGCTCACCGAGGCGCCCTCTTCGGCGACGATCAGCGTGCGCTCGAACTGGCCTGTGTTCATCGCGTTGATGCGGAAGTAGGTCGACAGCTCCATCGGGCACTTCACGCCCTTGGGGATGTAGACGAACGATCCGTCGGTGAAGACCGCCGAGTTGAGCGTGGCGAAGTAATTGTCTGAATATGGAACCACCGAGCCGAGATACTTGCGCACCAGCTCAGGGTGCTCGCGCACCGCCTCCGACATCGAGCAGAAGATCACGCCCGCCTCGGCCAGCGTCTCCTTGAAGGTGGTGGCGACCGAGACGCTGTCGAAGACCGCGTCCACCGCGACGCCCGCCAGCATCTTCTGCTCCTCGAGCGGGATGCCCAGCTTCTCGTAGGTCCTGAGCAGCTCGGGATCGACCTCGTCGAGGCTGTCGAGTTGCGGCTTCTTCTTCGGCGCCGAGTAGTAGATGATCGACTGGTAGTCGATGGGCGGGTAGTGGACGTTGTGCCACTCCGGCTCCTCCATCGTCAGCCAGTGGCGATAGGCCTTGAGGCGCCATTCGAGCATCCACTCCGGCTCCTCCTTCTTGGCGGAGATGAAGCGGATGATCTCCTCGCTCAGGCCGGGAGGCGCCGCATCGGCTTCGATGTCGGTGTAGAAGCCGTACTTGTATGTCGACTGCTCCCACTGCTGGAGCGTGTCGGTCTCTGGTGTGGCTCTGGACATGTGGGGGAGTTCCGAGTTCTGAGTACTGAGTACCGAGTTCTGAGTTCTGAGTTCTGAGTTCTGGGTCTGGGTCTTTGAATTCGTGGCGGTGCGGTGCGGGATGTTGTTCATCCCGTTTTTTCATGGTCTCTCTGCGGCGATGTGTCTGTGCGGCTGCATTCGCAACTTGTGTTCGATCTGCCCGCCCCATGCGGGGACGACAGGCACTTCGCCGGTGGCGAGGTGTTCAACTGTCACGCCGCTGAGCATGCTCACCACGTTCATATGCACCTGGCGGATCGCGCCCTTGATGCGGCAGGAGTCTTCCAGCCGGCAGGGGACCGGCTCGGGGTCCTGGCCCTTGCGCGGGCGCGCGTGCGGCCCGCAGCACAGCGTCAGCCGCACCGGCCCCTCGATCGCCTCGACCACGCAGGTGATCGAGATCTCATCCGCCCGCCGGGCCAGCAGATACCCGCCCCCGGCGCCGTGGGCCGACTCCAAAAGCCCCGCCCGGGCCAGATCCTGCAGGATGTTCCGCAGCGCCGGCAAAGGCAGCCGCAGCGATTCCGCCAGCGAACGGGCGCTGCGAGCCCGGCCGGGGTCCTCAGAGAGGGACACCAGCGCGACCAGGGCGTAGTCGGTCTTGCGAGTCAGAGAGAGCATCGAACGGCGTTTCCAGTGTCGAGACCGGCGTCCACCGGGGAGGCCCCCAGGATATGGCGCCGGATGGGTGTCATTTCACTCCCGATCATAGCCGCAGGCGGGGGCGGGTTTCAAATGGCCAGAGGGCCAATTCGCCGGACATCGACCCCGACGCACCTCCAGCGCATCTGACCATTTGGCCATTTGGCCATTTGGCCCTTTGACCCTCCGGCTATTTCGAAACCCCGCCCCACGACACAAATTTCAGTTCGGTGTACTCCTCCACCCCCCACCGGCCGCCCTCGCGGCCGACGCCGGACTGCTTCACGCCCCCGAAGGGCGCCTGGGCCGTCGAGGGCGCCGCGTCGTTGGCGCCGATGACGCCATACTCCAGCGCCTCGGCGACGCGCATCAGCCGCGAGGCGTCGCGCGTGTAGAAGTACGCCGCCAGGCCGTAGATCGAATCGTTGGCCAGCTTGATCGCCTCGTCCTCCGTGTCGAAAGCGCGCACCGGGGCGACGGGGCCGAAGGTCTCCTCGCGCCAGATGCGCATGTCGCTCGTGATCCCCTCGATGATGGTCGGCGCATAGAAACGGTTCGCGAGGCCCTTGTGGGGTTTGACCAGCCCGCCTCCTGTGCGCACCGTCGCGCCCTTGTCCAGCGCATCGGCCACGTGGGCTTTCACCTTCTCCACCGCATCGTCATCGATCAGCGGCCCCACCTCGACGCCCTGCTCGGACCCGGCGCCCACTTTCATGCGCTCCATGCGGCGCTGCATCAGTCCGACGAACTCGTCGTACACGCCGCGCTGCACCAGGATCCTGTTGGCGCAGATGCACGTCTGCCCCATGTTGCGCATTTTGTTCGCGACCGCCCCCGCCGCGGCGGCTTCGAGGTCGGCGTCGTCGAAGACGATGAGCGGCGCGTGGCCTCCGAGCTCCAGCGACAGCCGCATCACGTGGTCCGAGGCGCTTTTCATCAGCGATCGCCCCACCTCCGTCGAGCCGGTGAAGGAGAGCTTGCGCACGCGCGGGTCGTCGAAGAATGCGCCGGCGATCGCTTTCGCGTCGCCGGTGACGATGTTCACGACGCCGGGCGGGAACTCCGCTTCCAGCGCCAGCTCGCCCAACGCCAGCGCCGACAGCGGCGTCTGCTCCGCCGGCTTGACAACCATCGCGCAGCCCGCGGCCAGCGCGGGGCCGAGTTTGCGCGTGATCATCGCCGCGGGAAAGTTCCACGGCGTGATCGCGGCGCAGACCCCGACGGGCTGGCGCAGGACGAGAATGCGCTTGTCCGGTGACGAAGCTGGCACGGTGAGGCCGTAGATGCGCTTCGCCTCTTCCGCCGCCCATTCGATGAAGGACGCCGCGTAGGCGATCTCGCCCCGGGCTTCGGCCAGCGGCTTGCCCTGCTCGCGCGTCATGAGAAGGGCGAGGCGCTCGCGGTCGCGCATCATCAATTCATAGAGGCGGCGCAGCGGCCTGGTGCGCTCCTGCGCGGTTCGCGACCGCCATTTGGGAAGCGCCTTCGCCGCGGCGTCGATCGCTCGCCTCGTCTCCGCCGCGGCGCATCCGGGGACGCTCGCGACCAGCTCGTCGGTGGCGGGGTCGCGGACCTCGATCGTCTCGCCCGAATCAGCGCCGACCCACTCGGCGCCGATGAGGCAGCTGCGCGGCGCCATGTTCTTGGGGTTGATCGTCACGAATCGCCCTCAGTCCCGCCCGCCTGGAGACGCTCATAGTGTTCGATGCGCTCGCGCCACCGGGAGGCTTCTTCCTCGCGCTCCCAGCGTTCGTACAGCGTCGTCAGCGAGAGCGCGAGGTCTGCTCTGGTGTCGTACCGCTGCTCCGGAGTGAGCGAGTAGCACTGGAGGAAGAGACCTTCCGCTTCCTCGTACAGGCTGGTCGCCGACTTGAGTTGGCCGAGGTAGTAGTCGGCGCCCCGAGCGATCGTATGATCCGGCGGCAGCGAGGAATGCGCGATCCGGTGCGACTCATGGAGAAACGGGGCTGCATCCTCGTACCTCTGCATGCGGAGATATGCGTCTCCAAGATGTTGCATCGCGATGCCGAGACTGATGTGCTCCGGTCCGAGCACGCGTCGGTAGATCTCGATGCACTCTTCGAGCAGCGGCACGGCCTCCTCGTTCATGCCCGACTGCAGGTAGGCGGTTCCGAGGAAGTTGACCGCGGTGCCCGTTGCGGGGTGGTCGTCGCCGTGCACACTGCGCATGATCGTCACCGATCGCGAGAACCACTCGATCGCTTCTTCGTGCCTGCCCATCCCCCGCAGCACGCGCCCCATGTTCGTGTATGTCATGCCCGTGGCGGCGTGCTCCTCCCCGAAGACCTCAAGATGGCCATCGACCGACTCAAGAACGACCTGCTCGGCGTCCTCCCACCGGTTCAAAGTGAGCAGGGCCGCGGAGTAGTTGTGGAGCAGGGCCACCAGGTCCGCGTCGTACCCGTCTGTCTGTGCGCGCCGAAGCTCCATCGCCTCATGGTAGAGCTCGATCGCCTCATCCAGTCGTCCGAGCTGTCTCAGAACAATGGCCAGATTGTTTGCGGCGAATGACACCTGGTTCAGATCCACAGGTTCGACTTTTCGACGCAGCTCCAGAGCCGCGCGCAGATGCATCACAGCCGATTCGTAATCGCTGAGGCTCCGATACGTGTTGCCGATGGCGTTGCGGACCGTCGCTTCGAGCGCCGGCTGATCGCGGAACGCATCGCCGACGCGCTCCGCCGCGTTGCCCAGCGCCTCGGCGACCGTCACATTCCGGCCCCGCGCCTCCTCGGGGCGCACCGAGGCGAGCAGGTCGTTCAGCAAAAATGCGTTGACGGCCTCGGTCTCCTCCGCCGCCTGCGCTGCGCGTCGGCGCGCTTCCTCGGCCTCGATCAGACGAGCCTCGGCCAGGCGGCGCTGTTCGATCTCCGCGTCGCGCGCCTCGCGCGCTGACGCCTCGGCGCTCACCGCCCGCACCATGCCCACCGTCAGCGCCGCGGCGCCGGCGAGCATCGCCAGCGCCGCCACCGTCGCCGCCGCCACACCGGCGCGGTGCCGGCGCACGAACTTCGACGCCCGATACCCCGCGCTCGGCGGCCGGGCCAGCACCGGCTCGCTCGACAGGTGCCGCTCCAGATCCTGCGACAGCTCCGACGCCGACGCATAGCGCCGGGCCGGGTCCTTCTCCATCGCCCGCATCACGATCCAGTCCAGGTCGCCTCGGAGCAGGCGTCGGTGCTCGGCCGGCTCAAGCCGGCGCAAGGCCGCGGCTTCGGCGGCGCTGTCGCCCAGCGACGACGCCCGCACGCTGGGCCGCGGCGCCTCGTCCTCGCGGATCCTTCGCTGCAGCTCCAGCAGACCGCCCGGGCGCAGCGATTGCGACTCAAAGGGCGGCGCCCCCGTGATCAGCTCGTACAGCACCACGCCCAGCGAATAGATGTCGGTGCGCGTGTCCACCACATCCATCCCCGTGCCCGCGGCGCCCGCCTGCTCGGGGCTCATGTATTCCGGCGTCCCCACCACCTGCCCCATCTCGGTGAACCGAGTCATTCCCGCGCCCGTTGTATCGATCGCCTTGGCGACGCCGAAGTCGATCACCTTCACCTCGGCGTCGTCGTCCACCTCCGTCACCATGATGTTCGACGGCTTGAGATCGCGGTGGATGATTCCCTTCTGGTGCGCATGCTGCACGGCGCCGCACACCTGCATGAAGAGGCGCAGGCGCGACTCGACATCCAGCCGGCTCCCGTCGCAGTGTGCTGTAATGGGAACGCCGGGGACGTGCTCCATCACGAAGTAGGGCCGCCCCTGCGCGGTGGCGCCGGCGTCGTAGACGCGGGCCACGTGCGGATGGTCCATCATCGCCAGCGCTTGCCGCTCGGCCTCGAAGCGGGCCACGACGCTGCGCGTGTCCATGCCCAGCTTGATGACCTTCAGCGCCACCGATCGGCGCACCGGCTCGGTCTGCTCCGCCAGGTACACCACCCCGAAGCCGCCGGCGCCGAGGCGTCGGATGAGGCGATAGCGCCCGATGGTGGCGCCGACGTCGTCGTCTTCGGAAGGGATGAGCCCCGACGCCGCGGCGACCGCGCCGGCGTCGGCGCCGAGAAATCCCGTGGACATCTCGTCGTCGCAGCGCAGCAGCTCTTCGACCTCCGCGCGCAGCGCCATATTCCCGGCGCACCGCTCATCGAGCAGCCGCCGACGCCCCTCGGCGTCGAGCTCGACCGCCCGGTCGAAGATCTCCCTCGCGCTGTCGGCGCCCGCCCCGCTCACAGCTCGCCCTCCTCGCCAGCGCCGACGCCGGGGAGCGAGCCGCCATCCAGCTCCTTCTTCAGCTTCGCCCGCGCGTAGCGCCACTCGCGGGCCGCCGTCCGCTCGGAGACGCCGACCGCCTGCGCCGTCTGCTCCATCGTGAGCCCCGCGAAGAAGTGCAGCATCACCACCTGGTGGGCCCGCGGCTCGCTCGCTTCGAGAGAGCGCAGCGCCTCGTCGAGCGCCAGCATGTCGATCACCGGGCTCTCGATGGCGGGCTCTGCGTGGTCAAGATCGATCGCGCGCCGACCCCCGCCGCGTTTGAGCGTGGCCTTGCGCCGGGCCTGCTCGACGAGAATGTCGCGCATCGCCTGGGCCGCGGCGCCGAAGAAGTGGGCCCGGTTCTCCCACCCCGGGTCCTCCTCCCCGATCAGGCGCATGTACGCCTCGTGCACCAGCGCCGTCGGCTGCAGCGTATTGCCCGGCGGCGTGCGCGCCAGCCGGGCCCGCGCCAGCGCCCGCAACTCGTCGTACACCAGCGGCAACAGCTCTTCGCCGGCGCGGTCGTCGCCGGAGCGAAGGGTCTCGAGGATGCGCGTCACCCGTTGCTCGCCGCTGCTCATGGGAGTTGGGGAGGAATGTGAGATGTGGGAATGAACGTTCTCGACCGCCGATCTTACTCACTAGCGGCCCGGGCTGGAACAGAGAATGTCGGGGCGGCCCACATTCATTCCCCGCTCTCAAGGAACATCCATCCCGTTCTTCACCGTCCGCCCGCCTCCTCGTCGCGGCTGATCATGGCGTCGAGCATGGTGCCGATGAGGGCTGTGGTCTCGCCTCCGAGGCCGTTGTTGTTCCGCTCGCCGGCCACCATGACCCGCGGCGTGATCTGCACGCCACGCTCGCCGACGATGCGGAGCATCTCGATCGTCGCCGCGTTGGCGCGTCCGATCTGGCGGGCGATGGCCTCGTACGCCTCGGCCTGGGCCTCGGCCTCGATGCGGATCGCCTCGGCCTCGCCCTGGGCCATGATGACGCGGCGCTGCCGGTCCTCCTCCGCGATCTGAACCTCGTACCGCGCCGTCTCGAGGCGGCGCACCTCCTCGACCTGCTGCTCGGCCCGGGCCAGATCCTGCTCGCGCTCCGCGGCCCGCTGCTGCTCGGCGAAGGTCTCCTGCTGCTCCGCCGCGATGCGCCGGTCGGTCTGCGTCTTGAGCAGGGCGCCGAGCGTCTGCTCGTCGCCGACATCGCCGATGCGGACGGCCGTGACGGTCACGCCCATTTTGCTCATCTCCTCATCGAGCATGACCAGCGACTGTCGCTCCTGCTGCGACCGCTCGCGCACATAATCCAGCGCCTGCACGTTCTCGGCGTTGTTGCGGAAAATAGCCCGCACCGCCGAGTTGAGCACTTCCTGCAGCGGCTGCTGATCGCCGCCGAGCCTGGCGACCACCAGCGGCGCGTTGCGCGGCTCGATCTCGAACTCGACGCGCACATCCACGGGGAAGGTGAAGCCGTCCGCCGAGCGCACGCGGATCTCGCGCTCCTCGCCGCGACGGTCGTGCATGGCGTAGCGCACCACGCGCTTGGCGGTGGAGATGTGCGTGATCTCATACGCCTTGGTGTTGATGTAGAGCTTCTGTTCGGAGAAGGGCTCGCGCCAGATGCCGCGCTCGCCCGTGGCGACCAGCCGCTCCGGCGTCTCCTCAAGCCCCGGAGGCAGGTCGCCCACGTTCGACTTCACAACGCCCACCGTCGCCTGCTCGATGTTCGTCACCGGGATCCGCTCGATCTCGAAGAGACGCGGATTGATTCGGTAGGTGCCGGGGGTCAGCACGCTGGTCTGCGGCCCGCGGTAGCCGCCGCCGTCGGTGAGAAAGTTGGTCGCATCCAGCATGCGCTGAAACTCACCCTCGCCCCACTCCGGCGCAAAGACGTGGCCCGTGGGCATGGGCAGCCCGTCGCGGGCCGTGATCAGGCCGATCTCGTCGTCGCGGATCTCGATCAGCGGGTGAATCTCCACCGCGTACACCACCGGCCACAGCCAGGGGTGCCAGCCGGGCCCCAGGATCCGCGACTGCGGCCCCTTCTCCCCGTCCACCGCGATGATCCGCCCCTCCGGCAGGCTCCGCGCCCCGACGTTCTTCACCACAATGCCCACCTCGTTGGCGCCGACATACTGCACCGAGCTGAGCACGGTGAAGACCACGACCACCGCGACAGCGCCGCTGATGAGCAGGTTCCGGTGCAGCTTTGTCCGCGCCTTCGGAATCGCCGAGAGCATCATGACGGCGATTGCCAGACCGACGACAAGAAAGATGAGCGATGACATGACGATTCTCCCGCAAACAGTTTCAGACCAGACCGCGCCGACCACCGGGCGGGAAAGGATCGTTCGAGATCCATCCCCGGGCGTTTCGCTGAATCAGTGTATCGAGTGCGGATTTCCACCCGGATGTCCCGAATCGGGACCCCGGCGACACGCAAGGGTGGAGAGTTCTGGGTGCTGAGTTCTGAGTGCTGAGTGGTTGCAGAGCCGAAGCCCTGCACTCAGAACCCAGAACCCAGAACTCAGCACTCAGAACTCAGAACTCCTCTAATCCTCCGCCTTCTCCCCCGCCGGCGCCATCTTGACGATCCTCGGATCGAACCGGGCCACCGTCTCCACCAGGTCGCTCTGGCTCGCCATCACGGTGTCGATGTTCTTGTAGACATCCGGCGCCTCGTCGATCCCGGCGCTGAGCAGCTTCACGCCCCGCTTCTTGAGCTGGGCGTGGACATCCAGCCAGTGGAGCTTCCGCTTCGCGGCGGTGCGCGACATGACGCGTCCCGCCCCGTGGGCGCACGACTGCAGCGACGCCTCCGACCCCTTGCCGCGCACGATGTACCCCGGCGCCGCCATTGAGCCGGGGATCACCCCCAGCGCCCCCTTCGACGCGGGCGTGGCGCCCTTGCGGTGCACGACCACCTCGCGCCGCGAGCCGTCGGGCAGCGTGTGCGTCTCTTTCCATGCGAAGTTGTGGTGGTTCTCGACCTGTGCCAGCGCGGTCGCGCCCAGATGCCGCAGGATCTCGCGGTGGATCACCGCATGGTTGGCCGAGGCGTATTCCCCCATCAGCTCCATCGCCGCCCAGTATTCGCGCCCCGCGTCGGTGTCGAGGTCCAGCCACGCCAGCCGCTTCAGCTCGGAGGGCAGCTCGGGATGCATCCGCATCGCCAGCTTCGAGTAGTGCGAAGCCACCGCAGCCCCCACGCCGCGGCTGCCGGAGTGGCTGAGCAGGGCGAGATACGTCCCCGCCTTCAGCCCCAGATCGTCCCGAGCCAGCGTCAGCTCGCCGAACTCGACGAAGTGGTTCCCCGAGCCGCTGGTGCCGAGCTGCGCGATCGCCTTCTCGCGCATCTCCGCGGTTACGGGGGAAACCGACCAGTCGGCGCCCACCACCTCGTGCTCCCGCGGCCTTTTCCCCCAATTCGACCCCACGCCGAACTTCGTTTCCCGGTTGATTGCGTCCACCAGCCGCTTCTGCCCGGTCGCGAGCGACTCAACCGGCATGTCCAGCACCGTCAGCTTCACGCGGCAGGCGATGTCCACACCCACGGCGTACGGAATCACCGCGTTCTCCGTCGCCAGCACGCCGCCGATGGGCAGGCCGTAGCCGACGTGCGCATCCGGCATCAGCGCCCCGGCCAACGAGACGGGCAGCAGGCAGGCGTTCTCCATCTGCTGCACGGACTGCGCATCAAGATCATCGCCCCACCGCTTCCACGGAACGGGCTCGGAGCGCCAGGGACGGTTGTCGGGCCAGGTCGCGGTCATCAGTCAAGCGTAGGAAGAAAACCTGATGCCGAATGCCCGATGCCTGATGCCTTCTTCAGTTTCATCCTCCGGGAAGTCGGACCTTCGGCAACGCCTTCTCGATCTCCTCGCGCCGCCCCTCGAACCACGGCGGCAGCCGCAACGCCGACCCGAGCTCCTCCACAGACTCATCAATCGCCATCCCCGGCCCGTCCGTCGCGATCTCGAAGAGCACGCCGCCGGGCTCGAGGAAGTAGATCGAGCGGAAGTAGCACCGCTCCTGCACCGTGGTGACGTTGTGCGCCAGCGACGCCAGATCGTTGCGCAGCGTGATCTGCGATTCGTCGTCGGGTGTGCGCCATGCGACGTGGTGCACAATCCCGGCGCCGCGGCGGCCGGCGGGGTCGTCGGTTCCGGACCGCACATCCACCATCGCCCCAGCGCCGCCCTGCGCCATCGCGTAGCGCGTGCGCTCGCCCTCCGCGCCGCTCGCCTGCATCCCGAGTGTTTCGGTCAGCAGTCTCGAGGTGGCGTCGAGCGAGCGCACCGTCATGGTCACGCTGTGCATGCGGCGGACGGCGCTGTGCGCGGGAACAACGCCGTCGAACACATTCTCCGCATCCGCCTCCAGCCCCTCGACGCCGATCAGCTCCAGCGGCATGCCGTCAGGATCCTCCAGCGCAACGACGGTCTCACCGAATCGCTCGCCCGCATCGGTGTGGCCCACATCGAACTCGTCCAGGCGCCGGCGCCAGAAGTCGAGCGACGATGCCGGGACGGCGAGCGCGGTCGCCGTCACCTGCCCGGCGCCGGTGCGCCCGCGCGGCAGGCCGCGGTGCGGGAAGAATGTGAGCAGCGTCCCCGGCGAGCCGGAACGGTCGCCGTAGTAGAGGTGATACGAGGACGGGTCGTCGAAGTTGACGGTCAGCTTCACCAGCCGCAGCCCCAGCGCGCCGGTGTAGAAGTCGATGTTGCGCTGCGGGTCGGACGCGACGGCGGTGAGGTGATGGATGCCGGGGACAAGCGTGCTCATCGATGGTCCTTTGCGGCCGGAAGTGTGTGAACAAGGGAGCGGGAAAAGCAGTGAGATCGTAGGTCGATGGCGCGGCGAGCGTCCCGCCCCCTTCCGGCGCGGTCGATGTACCATCGGGACCATGAGACTGCATGTGAAGATCATCCGACTGCTGCTTGCGCTGGCGCTCATGCTCATCGCGCCGACGCCTCTGGCGGTGGCCCAGAACGGGCCGGACGTCGCCGAGACAACTCCGAACGCCGCGCAAAGCCCCGAGCCCGAACCCGAGCCCGAGCCTGAACCCGCGCCCGAGCGCGACAGCCCGCGCTCGACGATGTTCACCTTCCTCGAGGCGATGCACCGCTTCAACGAAGCCCCGATGTACTCACGGGCTCGCTCCGCTGCGATGACCGACGCGGTCGCGTGTCTGTCCGACCCCGGAGGCGTCGGCGGCGCCGATTTCAGCGACGCCGTCATGCTGCTCGGCGTTCTCAACCGGATCGGCGAGGTCCAGCCGCACACACTCCCGAACCGGCGCGATGTTGCTCGGCGCGGGATCGACTCCTTCACCTACTTCCCGCAGGAGCTGCGGTCTCACAAGCCCCTCCGGGTCGCGGCGCCGGACGGCGTGATCGAATTCGAGCGCGGCGACGACGGCGAATGGCGGTTCTCACCCGAGACCGTCGAGGGAGTTTCGAGCTTCTACCGCGCCGCGGATCATCTTCCCATCGCCTTCGGCGTCCACGAGCGCAAACTGAGCCTCTCCATCCGTCTGCGCCAGCTCGTCCCTCCCGCGCTGCGCCGGGACGCCGCTTTCGGGGTCGAGTACTGGCAGTGGATCGGTCTGCTCTTTCTGATCCTTCTCTCGGTGACGCTGGACTTCACGATCCGCGCGGTGCTGTCGGGCGTGGCCGCCAGAAAGATCCGCCGCCGCAACGAGGAGCCGAACCCCGCCTCCATCAAGCGCACGGTGCGGCCATTCGGGCTGTTCGCTTCAGCGCTCCTTTTCCTGGGGACGATCCAGCTTCTGGGCCTGCCGGACGGCGCCCTTCTGGTCGTGCTCCCCGCGATCCGCCTGTTCCTCATGCTCGCGGGCGTGTGGGCCGGCTTCCGCGTGACGGACCTGGTCGCCGAGGTCTTCGCCAAGAAGGCCTCCCGCACCAAAACGAAATTTGATGATCTGCTCGTCCCGCTGCTCAGGCGCGCCGTCAAGATCTTCATCTTCATCTTCGGCCTCATCTACATCGCCAACAGCCTTCAGATCGAGATCCTGCCGCTCTTGACCGGCCTGGGCATCGGCGGCCTGGCTTTCGCCTTCGCCGCCCGTGACACCATTGAGAACTTCTTCGGCAGCGTCGCCGTGCTCATCGACCGACCCTTCGAGGTGGGCGACTGGGTGAAGATCAACGACGTCGAGGGCATCATCGAGACGCTCGGCTTCCGCTCCACACGCGTGCGCACGTTCCAGAACTCGCTGGTGACGATGCCCAACGCCATCCTGGTGCGCGCCACCGTGGACAACTTCGGGCGGCGCCAGTACCGGCGCACCTGGCAGGATCTCGGCATCGCCTACGACACACCCCCCGACCGCGTCGAGGCCTTCTGCGAGGGCATCCGCGAGCTCATCCGCAACCACCCGCACACGCGCAAGGATTTCTACATCGTCAACTTCACCGAGTTCAAGGACGACCACCTGAACATCGTCGTCTGCGTCTTCTTCATCGTTCCCGACTGGGTCGCGGAGATGAACGAGCGGCAGCGCCTCTTCCTTGACATCATGCGCCTCGCAGACCAGCTCGGCGTCGAGTTCGCCTTCCCCACGCAGACGCTCTACATGCGGAGAGAGCAGTGGCCCCCCGGCGAGCACGACCCCGCCAAACTGCCCGGCCCCGACGGCCAGAGCGTCGCGCTGGACAAAGGCCGCCAAGCAGCGGCGGATGTGATCGCCGAGGCGCCGTGGCGAGGGGAAACCCCCGACGCCCGGCCCCGCCCGAAGCGCCCGATGAAGAGCGGCGGCAAGGATCCGACGAAGGCGGGCGAATCAGACACCTGAAACGCCCGGAGTCGCCTCACCCGGGCGTTGGGACAAATTTCATTACGTGTCCGTTGCGAGCAAGAGAAAATCACTTGTGATCAGAGATTCGCCGGCTCGTGCGGCGTCATTTCAAACGCGGCCGACGCCGCCACGGGCAGCGAAACGCTCGCCGCGATGGCCTGACCGATCGAGCTGATCGCTCCCACCACAACGCGGGCGCTGTCGTCGATCGACCGGGTCATTCGTGGCGATGTGCTTTCAGCACTCTCTGAGTCGACTCCCGGCGCGAGGCGGCCCATTGGTCCGACGCCGCACCGCGCGGCCGACGCCCGCTACAGTGTCGCCCATGAAAGCGGTACTCTTCGCGGTGCTGGCGGGATTATGCTGGGGGATCGGCGAGCTGTTCACCCGCTCGGTGCTGCAGACCAGGCAGATCGGGCCGATCACCGCCATCGCGGTGCGCTCGACCGTGGCCCTGCCGGTGCTCTGGATCGCCTACTTGATCACCGTCCACATCGCCGGCGCCGAGCCGCACGACTGGATGAAGGCGGACACGGGCACGCTGCTCAAGCTGATTCTCGGCTCCGGCCTCGTCGCCGGCGCCGCGGCGATGGTCTTCTTCTACATGGCCCTGAACCTGGGTGAAATTTCGCGCGTCAAGCCCATCGCCTTCGCGCTGGCGCCCGCAACTGCGGTGCTGCTCGGATGGATGATCCTGCACGAGCCCATGACTGTGCGCAAGGGCGTCGCGGTCGCGCTGATCCTCGCCGGCGTGGTGCTGCTGACGGGCGGAGGGGCAAAGCATTGAAACTGACTTTCTACGGCGCCGCGGGCGAAGTGACGGGCTCCTGCACGCTCATTGAAACGAGTCGGACCCGTGTTCTGGTCGATCTCGGCCTGCACCAGGGCAGCGAAGGGGCGCAGAAGCGCAACCGGCGCCCGCTGCCCTTCAACGTCGAATCACTCGGCGCCGTCGTGCTCACGCACGCCCACATCGATCACTGCGGCCGGCTGCCGCTGCTCACCCGCGAGAAGCGACCCCCCTCCATCTACGCCACGCCCGCCACCTGCGACCTCGCCGAGATCATGCTGCGCGACTCGGCCAACGTGCAGGCCCAGGATGCAGAACGCCTGAACCGCCACCGCCAGCGCCAGGGGCGCAAAACAGTCCGCCCGCTGTACAGCGCCGACGAAGTGGAAAAGACACTCCCGCTCTTCAAGTCGCTCGCGTGCGACGCGTCGCGCGAGATCGCGCCCGGCGTGACGCTGCGCTTCCGCGAGGCCGGCCACATCATCGGCTCCGCCATTGCCGAGCTGACCATCGAGGATGGCCGCGAGAAGAAAACAGTTGTCTTCTCCGGCGACATCGGCCCGAAGTACGCCCCGCTGCTGCGCGACCCGGCGAAGCTCACACGCGCCGACGCGGTGATTCTCGAATCGACCTACGGCGACCGCGAGCACCGGCCCATGTCGGAAACCATCGACGAATTCGTCGAGACTATCACCGACGCCCACACCTCCGGCGGCAAGGTCATCATCCCCGCCTTCGCCGTCGGGCGCACGCAGCAGCTCATCTACCACCTCGGCGAGCTGCGGCGCGAAGGGCGCCTGCCCGAAACGCCTGTCTACATCGACAGCCCAATGGCCATCTCCGCCACCGATCTCTACCGACGCCACCGCGAGGTCTTCGACGACGACGCGTGGAAGATCATCGACTCCGGCGACTCGCCGCTGAGGTTCAAGAACCTCCACTTCACGCGCTCGCCCGAGGAATCACGCAAACTCAACAGCATCACCAGCGGCGCCATCATTATCTCGGCGTCCGGCATGTGCGAGGGCGGACGCATCCTGCACCACCTCAAGCACAACCTGTGGAAACGCCAGACGCACCTGATCATCGTCGGCTACCAGGCCCGCGGCACGCTCGGACGCCGCCTGGTCGACGGCGACCGGCGCGTGCACGTGATGGGCGAGCCCGTCGCCGTGAAGGCGAAGATCCACACCATCGGCGGCTTCTCCGCCCACGCCGGACAGCGAGAATTGTTCGAATGGGCCGAGGGCTTCCGCAAATCATCACCCACGTTCTTCATCAACCACGGCGAAGACAGAGCGCGGGCGGCCATGCGCGATCGCCTGCTGAAGGACATGGATGTGAAGATCGAGATTCCTCGGCGCGATCAGTCGTTCGAGATCTGACCACGAGCCCGAAGCGCGAGCGAGGGGGTACACCTCAGAGGCACAGAGGCACAGAGGCACAGAGGCGCAGAGGCGCAGAGAAGAATTTTGTGATGTGATGAATCGAGGCGGTGTTTCGGTTCGGATGATTTCTGGCCCGAATGAAGCGACGGCCCCGGCCCGGCGCATCACGCATTCGCCATCACATGCCGCACTCTTCCGACTCTCCCCACCTCTGTGCCTCTGTGTCTCCGTGGTTCTCCCCCCCGGGAAACCACATTACGCAGAGACATCGATCCGGCCGCCATAGGCGTTGCCGGATTTCGAGTTCGAATCGCTCTGAATCTGCTTCGCGCCTTCGAGCATCTTGTCGATCGCCTGGCCCTGTTCCTCCGCGACGTTCAGCGCGGTGCGGGCGACGGCGACGCCGACGCGGCTGCGAAGGTCTGCGGATCCGATGAGGCTTGCTGCATCCATGCACACAGCATCGACCGGCGCCGGCGCCGGCATGAAGCGAATCGGCGTTTTCCGGGTCCGAGAACCACGCCGGCGCCTCAATGGAACGCTCCCTCACGATCCCGAAGCGCCAGCGAGGGTTCCCCCGCCTCTCCCGCTGGGAGAGGCTGTCCGCGCAGCGGACTGGAGAGGGCTCCTTCTTCTTCTTTCTTCTCCTACGCTCGATCAACCACCGACATTCGCGCTCCACCCGAACTGCTGAATCGTGAACATCCGACGTTCGAGCGTTGGAGAAAATGGAGAAGAAAGAGCCCTCACCCTGCCCTCTCCCAGAGGAGGATTATGCGCCGTTCGGCGCGTGTTAGGCGCAGATTTTGGCGCGCGTCGCG
>RECQ01000048.1 GCA_007693965.1 Phycisphaeraceae bacterium
GTGAGCGGGTGAGCGGGTGAGCGGGTGAGCGGGTGAGCGGGTGAGCGGGTGAGCGATTTCATTCGTACATGACACAGCGAGCCGGGGCGTCCCGCCCCGAATCAAGCTATTTCTAATCGCTCGGCGCCAATCTGTATCCGTATTCGCGCCCGGCGCCCTCGTTGAGACGCCGAGGCTGAGTCTTCGAAGCCTCGGGTCGGAAGATCGGCGTCGACAGGCTCCGGGTGCGCTTGTCGGATTCAGAGGGCGTGCAGAACGCAGGAACTCGAGGCGGGACGCCCCGGCTCGCTTTTGTTCTGTCGAGTATGCGTGGGTGCACTTATCCGTGGGGCTTTTTGAGCTTCTCCATGCGTTGCAGGGCTTCTCGAATGGTTTCATCGCGCTTGCAGAAGGCGAGGCGGACAAGTTTTTTTCCGTTGTCGCGGTTGTCGTAGAAGACGCTGGGCGGGATCGCCGCGACGCCGGCTTCGGTGATGAGGCGCATGCAGAAATCGACATCGCTCTTCTCGCCGAAGGCGCTGTGGTCGGCGAGGATGAAGTACGAGCCGTGTGGCATGTAGACGATGAAGCCGAGCTCGGCGAGGCCGGTCGCGAGCATGCTGCGTCTGCGCTTGTAATCGTTGACGAGGGAGCGGACGTAGTCCTCGCCCCGGTTCAACGCCATGGCGGCTGCGTGCTGAAGGGGCGTTGCGGTCGCGAACGTCAGATATTGGTGGGCAGCGCGCACCGAGGCGGAGAGGGCCGCCGGAGCAATCGCCCACCCGATCTTCCAGCCGGTGAAACTGAAAGTCTTGCCGAGGCTGGAGAGCGTGACGGTGCGTTCGGCCATGCCGGGCAGCGTGGCGAGGCGGATGTGGGGCAGGCGGTCGGGCTCGTAGATGAGGCGCTCGTACACCTCGTCGGTGATGGCGACGGCGTTGTGCTCGATGCACAGCTCGGCGATCAGCTCGAGCTCTTCGCGGGTGAAGACCTTGCCGGTGGGGTTGTGGGGCGTGTTGACGATGATCGCCGCGGTTCTGCTGGAAAAGGCGGCGCGGAGCTGATCGGGATCGAAGGTAAATGGCTCGCTCACGATGTCGCCGGCTGCAGCGCCGGTGGGCGGGCGCAGCGTGACGAAGCGCGGCTCGGCGCCGGCGATGGAGATGCAGGCGCGGTAGGAGTCGTAGTAGGGCTCGAAGAGGATGACTTCTTCACCGGGGTTCACAAGACCGAGCAGCGTCGCGATGACCGCCTCGGTGCAACCACTGGTGACGGTGACCTCGGTGTCGGGGTCGATGCCTTCGCCTGTTTCGCGCCGCCAGAAGTCGGCGATGGCCCGGTTGAGCTCGGGGACGCCGACGCTGCGGGCGTACTGGTTGTGGCCGGACCGCATGGCGTCGTGGGCGGCCTCGATCATGAAGTCGGGGCCATCGAAGTCGGGGAAGCCCTGGGAGAGATTGACGGCGCGGTGCTTGGCCGCGAGCTGGGTCATCTCGGTGAAGATGGTTGTGCCGAAGGGCGCCAGCCGATCGGCGACGGGCCGGGGGTGTGGATCTCTTCCGCTCACAGGCGCCTCCGTTCATCGCGCTCGGGGACAATCATCGTTAGGATAACCGGCCACGTGGCGAGCACACTGAGCGATGTCGATCTTCTGGCGCGGCTGGTCGCGTTCCCCTCGGTGAGCGAGCGGAGCACGCGCGACATCGCGGACTTCGTGTGCGACTACATGGAGCGTCCGGGCGTCCGCATCGAGCGGTTTCCCAGCGAGGACGGGGAACGCACCAACGTGCTTGCGATGCTGGGCCCGGAGGGCGCGAGCGCGGGCGAGGGGCTGATCCTGTGCGGGCATCTCGACGTCGTCCCCGCCACGGAGCCGCAGTGGAGCAGTGATCCCTTCACGCTGGCGCGGCGCGACGGCGACCTCATCGCCCGCGGCGCCTGCGACATGAAAGGCTTTAATGCGCTTGCAATGAACATCGCGGCGCGGCTCGATCCCGATTCGCTCACCAGCCCGCTGGCGGTGCTGCTGACGTATGACGAGGAGATCGGCTCGCTCGGCGCTGAGCGGTTCACGAAGCTGTGGCCGAAGGATCGCCCCCTGCCGCGGAGCGCCCTGGTGGGCGAGCCGACGTCGCTGCGTGTGGTGCGCATGCACAAGGGGCATTTCAAGATGCGGATCACGATTCACGGGCGCAGCAGCCACAGCGGCTATCCGCACCTGGGTCGGAGCGCCATCGAGCCGGCGGGCGCTGTGATCCGGGCTCTGGCCGGGCTGCGGGAGGAGATGGAGCGGGAGCGCCCGGAGCACTGCGATTTTTTCCCGCAGACGCCCTTCGTGACGCTGAACATCGGCACGATCAACGGCGGCGCCGCGTTCAATATCATTCCAGATCGGTGCGTGATGCACCTGGGCCTGCGCCCCCTGCCGGGAATGAGCGCGGCGGCGATCGCGGATCGGGTGCGCGAGCGCGCGATCGAGGCGGCGGGCGAATCGGAGTGCGAGGTCGAGTTCTTCAACGACAACCCGGCGATGCTGCTGGCGGAGGATGCGCCGACGCACCGAACCATGTGCGAGCTCGCAGGCCAGCGCGAGTCGCACGCGGTGAACTACGCCAGCGACGGCGGGCATTTGTCGCGCATGGGTCTGGAGTGCGTGCTCTTCGGGCCGGGCTCGATCGAGGATGCGCACAAACCGAACGAACGGCTGGCGGAGCGCGAGTTCGAGGCGGCCCGGCCGCTGCTGGAGCGGATCGTGGGCCGATACTGCCTCCGGGCGAACGCGTGAGGACGACGTCTTGCGATTGAGCGGGAGAAGCTGAGCAGTTATGGCCGAGACACGCATCATCGAGGCGGACCTGACGTGGACGGGCGATGGATTCGCGCGCGGCGTGCAGGTCGCGGTCGGCGATGACGGACGCATCGAGCAAGTCGGCGCCCTGGGCGTCCCCCCCACCGAGCGGCTGGAAAAGCGGGCGCTGCTGCCCGGCATGGTGAGCGCGCACAGCCATGCGTTCCAGATCGGGCTGCGAGGCATGGGCGAGCGCTTCCCCGGCGGCGCGGGGTCATTCTGGACGTGGCGCGATGCGATGTACGGCCTCGTCGAGCTGATGGACGCAAAGCGGCTCCGGCGCCTGTGCCTGCGGGCGTTCCGCGAGATGCTGTCGCAGGGAATCACCACGACGGGCGAGTTTCATTACCTGCGGCATGATGTGTCGCGGGCGGGGTTCGCCTTTGATGAAGTGATCCTGGACGCCGCGGCGGAGGCGGGCGTTCGGCTGTGCCTCCTGTGCTCGCACTACTCGCAGGGCGGTTTCGGCAAGCCGCTGCTGGGCGGGCAGGTGCGCTTCGCATCCGGAGATGTCGAGGCGTACTGGAAGCAGCTTGATCATCTGTCAACGCGGATTGATGCGCATACGCAGTCGCTGGGCGCGAGCGTGCACAGCCTGCGGGCGGCGACGCTGGAAGAGCTGGCGCTGGTCCACACCGAATCGAAGCGGCGCGGCATGGTCTTTCACATCCACATCGAGGAGCAGCGGCGCGAGATTCAGCAGTGCATCGATGCGCACGATGCAGCGCCGATGGCGCTGCTGTGCGAGCGGCTGGAGATTGACGAGCGCTTCACGGCGGTGCACTGCACGCACACCGACCCGACGGAGATGGAGCGGTTCATCGAGATGGGCGGGCGTGTGTGCATCTGCCCGCTGACGGAGGCGAACCTGGGCGACGGCGTGGCGGATGTGCCGGGGATTCTGGGTTCGGAGGGTCGGATCTGCATCGGCACGGACAGCAACGCGCGCATCTGCATGGCCGAGGAGCTGCGCTGGCTGGAGTATGTCCAGCGGCTGAGCGGCGAGGAGCGGGGCGTGGTGACGGACGACGCCGGGCGGCTGGCGCCGGCGCTGATCCGCGTCGGGGCAACGGAGGGGGCGGCGGCGCTGGGGGTGGAGTCGGGCGCCATCGAGGCGGGCCTGCACGCCGACTTCTTCACCCTCGATCTGGACCACCCGACGCTGGCGGAATGCGACGACGAGTCCCTGGCGGAGGCCTGGCTGCTCGGATCCGACGGCGGCGCGGTGGCGGAGACGTGTGTCGGGGGGCGGTGGGTGTGGAGGCGTGGGGAGAGCCCCTGAGGCGCTTGAACGGCTCTTCATGCAATTCTCTTGCAGGTGCGCTTGACATCCGGCCCCCCGCCGGGTTCAATCGTGGGAGTGATGATCCGGACATTGCCCCACATCCTTGCAGCGCTGCTGATCTGCCTTCTGGGCAGCGGCGGGTTGCTGTGGCTGCACCACCAGGCGGTGGACATGCAGGCCGCGGCCATGGCTGCGGATGGGGTTCATGGCCACCACCACAGCTGCCACCACCATCACCACGCCCCGGCCCCGCCGGCTGGTTCGGACGAAGATGGGCCCGATCCGCACCCGGACTGCCCCGAGTGCGTCATGCTCGGCGCCGCAAAGTCGGTGACGCTGTCGGCGCCTGCGGCGATCATTGGCGACGAGCTCCCGGAGGAGAAGCTCGTCGTTCGCTCGCTGATGGCGCGAGGGATTCAGTTCCGCGAGCTTCCGCCCGCGCGTGGACCGCCCGCGGCCTGATCGCGTCCCGACTCTTTCCGCCTTCATTCGACTGCACAACTGGTCCGAGGCCTCGCCGTGATTCCTTATCATGTCGCGGCTGAGGGATGTTCCGTTCCTGCGACGGTGAACCGAGGCTGCTGATGCGGCGCCATGCATTCACACTGATCGAGCTGCTCGTCGTTATCTCCATCATTGCGCTTCTACTGGGAATTCTGTTCCCCGCATTGATGGGCGCGCGGCGGGCTGGGCTGACGATGTCGTGCCTGAGCAACATCCGGCAGCTTCAGATCGCGAGCCTGATGTACTCGATGGATCACAAGGACAGGCTGATCGAGCCCGGTCTCTCCCACGGCGGCGCCGCGGACGAGGAGATCGCGTGGATCAACAATCTCTCGTCGTACTACGGCGAGAGCACTGTGGTGGTCCGCTCGCCGGTTGACAGGAGCCCGCACTGGCCGCTCGAAGCGGGCGGGGACGGCGTTCCGATCCAGGGGACGACGAACCGTTTCCGCCGGACCAGCTACGGCATCAACAACTACGTGACCAGTTTTCTGCCTGTCGAGGTCCAGCCCGGCGACACGCCGGACATGATCGCCTCGAAGTTTTTCAACAGGCTCTACAAGATCGATCGCCCGACCGAAACGATCCAGTTCCTCCTCATGACCGAGGAGGGCGAGTTCGCCGGCGCCGATCATGTGCATGTCGAATCATGGTGGTCGAGACATATTCCCGACGCGTCGCCCGCGCTTGCGTCGCGGAATATGGCCATCGGGGCGCACGGAGGAGAGAAGGACCAGTGGTCCGCGATCTCCAGCTACGGTTTCCTGGACGGACATGCGAAGACCATGCGGTTCGAGGATGTCTACCGGAATCCGGAGCAGAACCTGTTCGACCCGCGCCTGCCGTGACCGATCGCGGCGAGCGTGCTGACTTCGTCTCATTACTTTCTGAATCGCTCAATCTCACTTACTTTCCAATAGGAGGGAGTGCTATGCGCACGTCCATCATCATCGTCGCCGGCGCCGCAATCGCGTCGGCCGCGCCGTCCGCCCTTGCCCAGTTCAACAGCCACTTCGGCCTCAACCATGTCGACGGCGCGATCGTCACCGAGGACTGGGTCAGCGGCCCGGGGTATCTCGGTCCGGATCGTGTGTTCGCCGGCCAGCTCGACGCCTCCGGTTTCGCCGCCGACCCCGGCACCAACAGCGTCGGCGGCACATTCCCGACGCCTGGTGAGATCGGCTTCAACTTCCTGCATGAGCTTCGGGTGTGGGACGGCTCGACCTTCACCCCCACCGCGGGCGAGACGCTCACCATGAGCTTCGCCGGCGGCATTCTCTCGGCCACCACGGACGCCGGATTTGTCGCGGGCTGGGCCACCGCCGTGCGTGACGAGAGTTCGCATCCCACCAACAGCAGCCAGTGGGGTCGGCATCA
The DNA here is from genome assembly GCA_007693965.1 of Phycisphaeraceae bacterium. Classification (GTDB taxonomy): domain Bacteria; phylum Planctomycetota; class Phycisphaerae; order Phycisphaerales; family UBA1924; genus RECQ01. Next base: position 5,994 of record RECQ01000048.1, read on the forward strand.
CATCCATCCCAACTACACCCTCAACCCGGCGCCCGGCCAGATGACCGCCGCGGACGGTGTGTATCTGATCGAGTTGGAATGGTTCTACAGCGGCGCCGAGTCCATCGCGACGTCCGACGCGACCTGGCTGCTAATGAGCTTCAACGCGGACGGCGAAGTCTCCGCCGCGGCTGACTATGTGCGCAACGTGATCGTCCCCTCGCCCGGCGCCGCGGTCGTTCTGGCCGGCGCGTTCGGCCTGATGGGCGCCCGTCGTCGTCGCGCCTGATTGTTTTTTCGCAGCGATCCACGCTCCGCGTCGCGAGAGCGGCGCGGAGCGCTTTCAGAAGCTCGACCCGAAACCGCCCGCCGGGCTCTGCGCCCGGCGAAGCATCGAATACACGCAAGGAGGATCACCATGAGACTATTCTTCACGCTCGGCGCCGCGATCGGCGCTCTGTGCCTCATCACCGGCGACTCCCGCGCGGGGGAGGGCCTGCATGACGGCGATGTCATTCTCCAGGTCGTTGAGGGCGAAATCGTCACACACCGGATCACATCGGGTGGAACCCTGACGCCTTCGCGGCTCTTTGACGCTCCGATGACGTCATTCTTTGGTTTCGCGTTCACGCCCGATCCGGGTCTGGACTCCCCCACCGGCACGTTTCCCGCCTTTTCGACGGTGCAGTTGAACCTCCTCGATGCGCTGCGCTTCTGGGATGAAGGGAGTTTCGAGACGGTGGCGCCGGATCCGATGGAGATTTCATTCGGATCTTTCGACGTTGAGTCGCCCGATGAGCCGCACACCCATACACCAGGGCCGACCTTCGCCGTGAATGAGTTCGGCAAGATCCATGTCCACCCTGACCACGTCATGACCGGCGACGCTGCGCCCGGTCTCTACCTGCTCGCCTTCGAGGTGACCAGTTCTTCGGGAGGTATCGAGAAGTCCGAGCCCTTCTACTACATGTACATCTGGCAGCACACCGACCTCATGGAGCAGGCCCAGGCGCGTGAGTGGGTGATCAGCAACCTGATCGACAGCGCGCCCCCCTGCCCGTGGGATCTCACGGGCTCCGGCGCCGTCGGCGCTGCCGATCTTGGCTCGCTGCTCGGCTGCTGGGGCGCGTATTCCCCCGGCGACGCCTGCGAAGCGGCGGACTTTACGAATTCCGGCGCCATCGGCGCCGCCGACCTCGGCGCCATGCTGGGCAACTGGGGTGTGTGCCCTTGAAAAGGATCTGATCTCTCTTCACAGCCCTCGCCCGTCGCCATCGCGGCGACGTTTCAGAGCCCCGCATCGACCTCCGGGGTCGGTGCGGGGTTTTTCGTGGGATTCAGCGTCGGGCGGCGGTATGCTCGGAACTTCGGCGCAACGGATGCGCCCGGCACATGGCGCATGGCGCATGGCGAAGGATCGCCTTCATGGAGACACGCGAACATCACGCGCTCAAGCGACTGGCCATCGCGTTTCTGCTCCGGCAGGGATGCAGGGCGGCGGCGGTGGAGGTGCGCTGTCCGAAATCGAAGTATCGCGTGGACGCCGCTGGGTATCTGGATGCGCCGCCGCTGACGACCAGGCAGGAAGATCGCTCCGCGGGCACGCTCTTCCAGGATGTGCGCCGGCCGCGCAGGCTGCGGCCTGAGCCGCAGACCGTCATCATCGAGTGCAAGCAGGCGCGCTCGGACTTCCTGCGCGACAGCGCGGCGACGGAGCGGCTGCTGCGCATCCGCGACCGGTTGAACGAGCGGCTGGCATTTCTGGAGAGGAACGTGATCCGTCAGCGCGAGCCGCATCTGCGCCGTTCGGGCTCGGCGCTGTTTCCGGAGCTGGAGGCGTGGGATTTTGCAGGCACAAGTCTGCGGGCGTATCACTCGACGCTGGAGCGGCTGCAGCGCATCGAGGAGCGTCTGCATGGAGAGACGAAGTTCTGCACCGCGGCGCGGCATCGGCTGGCGGACCGGATGTACCTGCTCACGCCCAAGGGGCTGCTCAAGCCGCGGGAGACGCCTCCGGGATGGGGCCTGATCGAGTGCCCGCGACGGCTCCTGAGTTCAACGCCGGTGCGTGTGGGCGATCTGCCGGGCGATGCGGTGCGGCTGGTGGTCGAACCGGCGGTGCGGCCGTGCGCGCCAGAGCAGCGGGTGCGGCTGCTGCGCAACATCGCCGTGGCGGCGACGGCCGCGGCGATGCGCGCGCAGGCGTCCGTCCAGGCTCAACAGGCGCCGGCGCCCGCCCGTATACTCAAGGTCCATGACGCACGCACGAATTCGATGTGACCCGACCACGGACGCCCGGCCATGACGCAGGCAGCCGCGCTGCAAATCCAGGATCTGAAGTTCCGTTATCCCGGCGCCGCCACGGGGTCGCCGTGGGTGATCGACATCCCCGCGCTGGAGCTGGCGCCCGCCGAGCAGATGCTGCTCACCGGCGGCTCCGGCCGGGGCAAGAGCACGCTGCTGCAGCTCATCGCCGGGCTGATGGATCCGGACTCAGGGGTGGTGACGGTTTCGGGCCAGGACATCCACGCTTTGCGCGGCGCCCGGCGCGATCTCTTTCGAGGACGGGCCATCGGCATGATTTTCCAGACCTTCAACCTGCTGCACGGCTTCAGCGCCATGGAGAACGTGATGGCGCCGATGATGTTCTCGCAGATCCCGCGGCGCGAGCACCGGGAGCGGGCGAGGGCGCTGCTGGAGCGGCTGGGCATTGACCGGCCGCAGGCGAGGCCGGAGACGATGAGTGTCGGGCAGCAGCAGCGCATCGCGGTGGCGCGGGCGGTGGCGTGCGGGCCTGCGCTGGTGCTGGCGGATGAACCGACGGCCAGCCTCGACCCTGAGAACGCGTCCATCGCGATGGAGCTGATCCAGGGCGCCTGCACGGAAGTCGGCGCCGCGCTGCTGTGCGTGAGCCACGACCCGGCGATGCCAACGCGATTCGAACGCCGCGCATCGTTCGACGAGATCGCCGCCAACGCACACCCCGCCTCAACGATCTGACCAAAAAGACACCGACAATACGTACATCCACCGCCCGACTCTCAGCACTCAGAAATCAGAACTCACTACTCGGCACTCGGCACTCGGAACTCGGAACTCCCCCATGGCGATGAGCGACTTCACCATCATCTCCCGCAGCCTCAGCTCGAGGCTCTTCTCGACGGTGACGACGGCGCTGACGGTCGCCGTGGCGGTGGGCCTGATGCTCACGCTTCTGTCGCTGCGTGAGGCGGGGCGCGACGCCTTCAGCCGCGGCGGCGGGAACATGGAGATCCTGATCAGCCGCGACGCCAGCCCGATGGCTTCGGTGCTGAATGCGGTGTTCTACGCCGGCGCCCCGCCGCGGGCGATCGAGTGGCGCAAGTTCGAGGAGATCCGCGACGGTTTCCCGTTCGAGTTCGCGATTCCCGTCCAGCAGGGCGACAGCTATCGCGGCTTCCCGGTGATGGCGACGAAGCCGGAGTTCTTCCGCGAGTATCGTCCGGGTCTGCGCGACGAGTGGACGGTCGAGCGGGGGCGGATTTTCGAGTCGCCCTTCGAGGTGGTGCTGGGATCGCGCGTGGCGGAGGCGACGGGCCTGAATCCGGGCGACCGGATCTTCCTGACGCACGGCGCTGCGGACTCGCCCGATGCGCACGTTCACTACGACTTTGATTACAGGGTTGTGGGCGTGCTGGGGCGAACGGGCACGAGCCACGACCGGGCGCTCTTCACGGACCTGGTGAGCTCCTGGATCATCCACGCCCACGATGTGCGCCAGAACGCGGATCCGAGCGTCACCACGACGACCGAAGCGGACCTGACCGACGCCGACCGCCAGATCACCGGGATCTATGCGCGCACCGCGGGCCGTCCCGGCGCCGAGGTGTCGGCGGCGTGGCAGATGGTCTTCAACCGACTGCGCGCCGACCCGACGCTCACCGTGGCGGCGCCGGGGCGCGAGATGGAGCGGCTGCTCTCGATCGTGGGCGAGATCGACAGCATCTTCATCGCGATGGCGATCGTGGTGCTGGTTTCCAGCGGCATCGCGATCATGCTGGCACTGTACAACTCGATGGAGCAGCGCCGGCGCCAGATCGCGGTGCTGCGCGTGCTCGGGTGCAGCCGGCCAAGGATATTCGGACTGATCGTCACCGAGTCGGCGATTCTCGGGCTGCTGGGCGTCGCGGGCGGGCTGGTGATCTACTTCATCGGCGCCGGGCTCGTCGCGGGGGCGATGCGGCAGCGGCTCGGTCTGGTGATCAACCCGGTCCTGGATCCGCAGTGGACGCTGGCGGTTGTGGCGGGCACGGTGCTGCTTGCCTCGCTGGCCGGGGTTGTGCCAGCTCTGATGGCGTATCGCACCCCAGTTGCGAAAAACCTCCGTCCGCTGGGCTAGAATCGGACGATCGAACCTTCACCAGAGGAGAGAGGCCACCATGCGGATTTTCTGGGCAGCCATCGGAATTCTCCTGATCGCGACCGCGGCGTTGATCGTGATCGGCGCGGATGGGAGCAGCGAGCGAGGCGCCGAGCCGAGCGGGATGCGGGAGACCGGGCCATCCACCCCGGACGCTGCGCATTCCTCCGTCGCATCATCGGGCGCCAGGACCGAGTCCCGATCCGCCCAGACTGCTGACCCGGCGGATGAGCAGGTCACCACCGAGGTCCGCGCGTTCAACCTGCCCATCGACCAGGTGCGCAAGCACTTCCAGGCGCAGGAGGAGCGGGACCGGCGCGATGCCGCAATGCAGGCGGAGATTGTGGAGCGGCCTGACGAACCGACCCCCGAGCCCGAGATCGCTCCCGAGCCGACACCCCTCCCACAGTCCGAATCCGCCGTGGCCAAGGGCCGCGATCAGGAGGATGTCGAACCGACGGAGTCCACAGCGACGGCGCCCGAGACGATGGACCAAGACGTGGTGGATTCGATCGTCGCTTCGATCATGGATGAACCCGAGACAGAGAAGACCGAACCGGCGCCCGAGCCGCAGCCGCCGCTGGTGATGCGTGATGAGCGCGCCGATGCGCCCTTGAACGAGACGCGGGACGACGACGGGCGCCTGCTCGACGGACGATTCGTGATCTCCGGGGCGGGAACCCCGGACGATCCGTATGTCGTGAACTGGAGCCTGCTCTCATCCGCATCCGAGACGTTCGATCCGCGGATGGGGAAGACCGAACTGCCCGAGCGCATCAAGATGCTGAACGGCGCGCATGTGCGCATCACCGGGTTCGTCGCCTTCCCCTTCATGGTGCAGGAGTCGAGCGAACTGCTGATGATGCAGAACCAGTGGGACGGCTGCTGCCTGGGCGTTCCCCCCACCGCCTACGACGCCATCGAGGTGACGCTGAAGGATCCGGCCAACCGGCTGCAGCGGATGATGGACTACGGCGCCGTCGAGGGCGTCCTGAAGGTCGATCCATATGTCCGCGGCAACTGGCTCATCAGCCTGTACATGATGGAGAAGGCGAAGCTGGCGCCGGAGATGTGAGCCAAGCGGGTACGCCTCCGGCGGCCAGCCCCCCGTACCGAACTCACTCCTCGCAGGGGCCCCAGCTTCCGAGCAACGCCGCGAGCTCCGCAGAGCCGTAGGGCGATCCCCACTGGCCGAGCAGGGCGCCGAGATCCGCCGAGCCGACGGAGCCATCGCCGGTGAGATCCCACGGGCACTCCACAGGGTCCGGGGCGAGGGGCAGGATGAAGTCGGCGACGACGGGGCGGTGGTCGGAGGCGAGACCGCCGAGGAGCTGGGGAAAGCCATTGAATGATGCGAGCTCCGGCGGCAGCGAGGCGCCGGGAATGTTGTTTGTCCGGAAGATGAAGTGCCTGCGAAGCTCAGCGATGCTGTCCTGCCAGGCGATGTAATCGAGCTTGGTGTTGCTGCCGAATGTGGCGCGGCTGTTGCCGAAGAAATCGCGGGCGTCGTCAAACATGCTGTCGGTGCGGTCGCGATCGGTGCCGTCCATGCCGCCGGGGAATTCGGCCTCGGTCATCCACGCGGCGGGGCCACGTCGGCCGTTGGTCGCCTCGTCTTCATTCCAGTCGCCGCCCCAGATGATGGGTGTATTCTCATCGAGGATGGTGGTGGCGGGCGGACTGATGTTCACCTTGCCGTTGGGATCGGGCATGCCCGTCCCGGCGCCGTTGTAGAAGTAGTCAATGAAGTAGGTGGTGTTCTGGGCGGCGGTGAGGCGCTGGGCCATCGAGCTTGCGTCGCCGAAGGCCTTGAGATGGGCGTTGGCGACGACAAGATCGCCGGCGTAGATGTCGTCGGGGAGGTCGATCTCGGCGAACTGAAAGCCGCGGATGCCGCCTGTGCCGCCGGGGGCGTAGGCGTCGGTCTGAACAGAGAAGTTGCTGTAGAGGGCGCGACCGTCACCATTGAGATCAGCAAAGGGATAGCGGCTGACGATGGTGTTTCGGTTGAAGCCGTCGGACACAGTGCTGGCGAAAACATAGGGCATATCGAAGTCGGGAGCATACTTCTGCACAAAGGCGGTGACCTCCTGGCCGGGGAAGAAGACATCGGGTCCGCCGGAGATGAGAAGTTGGACCGTGGCCTCGACCGCTGAAGCAGAGTCACTGAAGGCGCCGGTGCCATTGCCGACGTTGTCTCCCGTTTCCTGAAGTATGAGGATGTCGGGCTTGATCACAGCAATGATTCGCGCAAGGGCCGTCCAGTTGTTCTGCCCCTCCTGCTTGGCGTTCGTGCTGCAGATGCCGGCGAAGACATTCCAGGTCATGATTCGCAGGTCGGTGGGCTCTTCCTTGCCCCACTGGCCATTGGCGGGATCCCACTGGGCCGGCGCCGCATGGCTGCACATGAACAGGCAGGTCGCCAGGAATACGATTGCGCGGAACTGCTTCATTCTTCTTTCTCCTCGCTGACGCTGGGCGTCGCGGCCTTCCAACAAAGGCAGATTTCGGGATGATTGTCCCGGATTGTGTCGTCGGCTCTTACTGCAAAGGCGCCTCCGGCAGTCATGCCGAAGGCGCCGAATTCTTTCACCCGCACAGGATGCGTCAACACGCGGTTCCCGAGGCGGGCGCCATAATCAGGAACTCACTGAGGGCAGGGGCCCCAGTTGCCGAGCAGCGTGCCGAGGTCGGCCGCGCCGACAGAGTTGGACCCGGTGAAATCTGCGGCGACACAGGGGCCGGTCGGGTTCGAACCCCAGCAGCCGAGCAGCGTGCCGAGGTCGGCCGCGCCGACAGAGCCGGAGCCGGTCAGGTCCCACGGGCAGGGAGGAGCGCCCGCTTCGACGGCCGGGCCGACGAAGAGCAGGACGTTGTACGACTCATCGATGCTGGAGGGGTTGCCGCCGCTGGCGGTCGGGTTCTCAAACAGACCGTCGCCATTGACATCGTAGGTGATGGATGCGGAGACGATCAGGCCGCCGAGGTTGCGGGGGTCCACAGGATCGAGATCCGAGTTGTCCATGTTGCTCCACGCGGACTGGATGCCGTTGTTGGCCCAGAAGGTGGAGGGAGACGGATTGTTGTTCGCAGCCGCAAGAGAGATAAACTGGATCTGGTACTCGAGTTCCGAGTCCTGGCCCTGGAAGACATCGCGGTTGGTGAAGACGAGCTCAAGTGTGTAGCCGAAGTTGTCGGGATCGTAGACGGCGCGAAGGAGGCCTGAGGTGTAGATGTCGTCGCCATCCTCGGGGCGGGTGAAGCCGGGAGTGAAGGGCAGCTCGTCATCGTTGTCGCCGACGTAGATCTGCACGCCTGCGACGAAGTAGATGTTGCCGGCCGCGTCGATGAAGGGGCCGGAGGTCGAGGGGCCGCCGGGCGAGAAGCCGCCGGTGATCTGGAAGAGCGTGGTGAGCTCGCCGATCTGGACGCCGTCGCCGTCGAAGATGGGCTTGCCGTTGGGCCAGGCGCCCTGGATGTTCTCAATCCACGCCGCCATCGACCACTCCGGGGCGGCCTGGGGATCGTTGGGATCGAAGCGGGCGACGGAGATGCCTGTGAAGGGCTCGCCGGGATTGTCGTTGGGATAGTGAACCGCTGCGACAAGACCGCGACCCTGCTGGTCGGAGCCGATGGCGACCTGCTTGCCGCCACGGAAGGCGGTGGCGCCGCGGTACTGATTGAAGATGTTGCCGTTGGTGGCGCTGGGCGTGAAGGTGTAGGTGTCGAGGGGATCAGTGATCGACGTCGGGTGAACGAAACCGCGAGTTCCGACAACGGAGCCGTTGGAGCCCACGCCCCAGATGGAGAGGCGGTTGGTGTCGCTGCCGGTCTTCTGGAGCATGCCGGCGGTTCCGATGCTGCCGGCGAAGAACGTCTCCTGGCTGAAGGTGATGCCGCCGCGATGGTCGGGCCCGGTCAGGTGAGCGCTGGTGGAGGTCATCACACCGGCCGAGGACTCGTAGACGAGGAGATTGGAGAAGTTGGGGCCAATGGCGATGGGTCGACCGGCGATGTCCTCGGGGACGATCGAAGGGATGCTGTGGGTGATGCCGCTGCCATTGATCAGGAATGCGCCCGTGTCGGAGGCGCCGGAGGCGCTGATGGAGTTGAGCGACATGAAGTTCCGGTCGAGCAGGCCGACGCGGAAGATGTTGTTTCCGGTGACGGGGTTGGAGCCTGTCACGCCGAAATTGTCGGCCCGGAAGGTGAAGTTGCCCATGGCGTCGATGTCGCCGAGGCCGAACTGCGAGTCATCGCCCGCGAACTCGCTGGGCTTGTTGTGGGCGCCGATGATGCGGGAGACATAGAGGGTGGAGGCGTCGCTCGGATCGTAATTGACCAGAGCGCCGATGATGTTGTTGGCCGCCGGGTCGCCGAACTCGGAGATGGCGACTGCGAACTGATTGCTGAGGCCGCCGGGGGAGACCAGCATTCCGGGGTTGTTGGCGGGGTCAGAGCCGAAGGTGTTGACGCCGAAGCCGGGGCCGGTCCACATGGAATACTGAGCGACAGGGTAGGAGACGCCTTCGAGCAGTGTGGCGCTCATGGCCTGCGAGCTGACCAGGCTGGAGAAGAAGCCGTCGGTGAGCTTGCTGGTCTTAACGATGGGGGCGATGACGAAGCTGTTGCCGGCTCGCGACTGAAACTCGGTGGTGCGAACGACGTAGTTCACGTTCTGGCTGTCAGCGTCCCAGGGCTTCAGGGCGTCGCCGGGGAGACCGGTATTGAAGCGGGAGACACTGTCCTGGGCAATCGCCGGAGCGGCGAGGCCCGCCGCAACCAGTGCGGCTGCGGTGATGATGCTGCGATTTCTCATTCTACTCCTCCAGGGGCTTGAAAGGGGTGATCGATTCGTTCCATCAACTGCCCACATGTAAACGGCGGTGAACTCGATCTCTCAGTCTCATCGTCGCTGTGGGGGAATATATTTTTACTTCGTGATGTCAAGGCGTAGGCAAAGCAACCGCTAGTTTCCTGTCAATCCTGCACGCGACGTCGCGGTTGCTGCATTGGGGGCAAGAAGTGCTTTGCAGCGTTGGACGAAATCACGGCATGACGACAAATGTGCCGGCGCCGAATTGAGAATTGGGACCACCATCGGAAATCTGAGGGTAATCGGCATACTGGCTTCTGATCTCACTCCAGATTCGAGCCTGGGCCACGCCGCCGCCGGATGGAATCCAGAATTCAGGCCGACGGACTTCATTGGAGTCCATCAATTCGACGTGGCCATCGAAGAAGAGCACATTGCCGCGGTGGACGCTCTGTTTATTTCCGTGGCGGAAGCTGATGCCCGTCATGTTTCGACCGGCCGTATTGTTGCCGAGCGGCCAGGCGCGTGTGAAGTCTGTATTCCAGGCGCCGGTGTCGGAGAAAGCGCCGCCGAAGGCGCCGGTCACCCTGACATCGTGATCGATCTGCGGCAGAGTGGAAATCTGGAACCGGGCGCCTTCAGCCATGAAGATTTTCCGCGACAGCGATGTGCCGACTCGATCAATCCGAGGAAGATATCCCGGCAGGTGAATGTCATTCCTGATCGCGGCGTTGGGATACAAGGTTCCAGTGCCTCCCCAGAAATTCTCAGTGGCCCAACTCGGCGTGGCGGCGCGATTCTGCCAGAGATAATTCGTCGCCGTGGTGTAACTCATGGCGAGCTGAGGCCTGAACTGCAGATCGCCCCGGCTGAAACCCACTGGACGGACCGCTCCGTCGTAGGGGAGAGAAACTTCATTGTTGGAGGGGCAGGCAAAGACCCCATAAGCCCCGCTCATGGAGCGACTTGTTCCACCGATATCTCCTGCCCCACTGAGTATTGCGAGACGCTGATCGCGGCGCTGTGGCAGCGAATCGCCGCTACCCAGGTAGCCTGCAGCAAGCGGTCCGGCCCAGTCGAATGGCTGCAGAGCGTCGGGGCGGAAGTCGATCATGTTTTCGCCGACTGAGCCCATATCGCCGAAGCTCGTATTGAGCAGTGAACGCCCGCTGGTGGCGGGGGAGCCCACCAGATCTCCGCGGTTGGAGCCGATGTAGCTCTCTGAGGCGATGCCGATCTGTCGCAGATTGGCGCCGCAAACCGCCTGCCGGGCGGCGTCACGCGCGGTGCCGAGCACCGGCACGAGGATGCCGATGAGGAGCGCGATGATCGAGATGACTATGAGCAACTCGATGAGTGTGAAGCCATTTCGGCGGTGGTGCGCTTCAGTTCGATCCGCTGACATCGATCACTCCTTGATCAGGAATTGGTTGCGTTTCCGCCTTGGCCGTCGCGTCAGCGACGCCAATCGGTAGGGATGACGCCCTCATACTCTTTCGGGCGAGGATTGTGGCCGACGACTCGGGCGCCACACTTGGAACAATTCGTCTGCTCAGGTTTCCCGATATATTCGTTCAGGATGACCGGCGTGCCGCCCTCGGGGCCACACTGGTTCTGGAAGCAGTATTCGACGGGGTGATACCCATCGGGCATGGTGGCGTTGGGCCCGGTCTGGAGCCAGCGAAGCTGACCGGTGTCTACGTGCATGATGCGAACTCGGGGCCAGTTATTGCTGGGGCCGGCGACGCCGCCGATGAGCTGGGTGAGTCCGAAGCCGACGGCGGCGATGCAGACGATGATGACGACAACGCGGGCCGCGGGAGATTTCAGGATCTTGCCGAGCCCGGCGCCCGATGAGCGCTTGGAAGGGCCCGGTTCGCGGCCCTCGACCTCAAACTCGACCAATGGCTGCATCCTGGTCTGGTTGCTCATCTGCTCTGAAGCTCTCTTCCGCTGGTGGGCTGAAGCTGGTGATCTGTCTGAAGGATGGGCGTTGCGTCGAACATGTTGACGCTGGTTGATCCGTCGCCCTGTATGTCGTGATTGTCGATGCGAGGGTGCGAGGCGCGAGGGTCGGACCGAATCAACTGATTGGTCGGCGCCCGGGCTGCTCGCGGGAGGTGTCGGAGCATGGGACGGGAATAGTTGTAGGCCAGTCTCACAAGCCTCACCGTGAGCGCCCCGTAAGAGTTGCGCTAAGTCGACCGGTGAATCGGCGTCGCGTGAATGATCCGAGTCCCATGATGCAATCTTTAGGCCAAAACTTCAAGCCAGTCGGCCCCCCGACGTGTCGTTCCCAGTACACTCCCCGCCCCTGTTCGAGCCCCCGTCCGACCCCGACGCTGCGGCGTCGGCGCCAGCCAGGAGAACGCGGGCCCATGAGGCCAAATGTCCTCGTCCAGTACGCCCTCATGGCCGCCCTGCTCGGTCTGTTGGGGATCTTTCTGCTCTACCCGGTCTGGCTGATCGTCCGCGGCGGGTTCGCGGTGGACATCGTCTCCGGTGAGGGGTGGACGCTCCGACACGCCCTGCTGGTCTTCCGCGACCCCATTCTGCGGACCGGGCTGATCAATGCGCTGGGGCTCGCGGTCTTCACCACCACGCTCTGCATGCTCATTGGTGTGCCGCTTGCGTTTTTCAGCGCTCGTTACACCTATCCCCTGAAAGGGGTGTGGAACGCGGCGATTCTGGTTCCGCTGATTTTGCCGCCCTTTGTCGGCGCCATCGGCTTCAAGGCCATCCTGGGCCGGACCGGCGCGCTCAACACGCTGCTGGGGACAGACTGGGACATTCTGGGAGAGTGGCGATTCTGGGGGGTCGTGGTGGCGCTGGCGCTGCATCTCTATCCAATCACATACCTCAACGCGACGGCGGCCCTGGCCAATCTCGACCCCGCGCTGGACGAGGCGGCGGAGACGCTGGGCGTGGGCCCCATCCGCAGGTTTTTCGCCATCACGCTGCCGCTGATCCGCCCCGGGCTCTTCGCGGGCGGGGCGATCGTGTTCATCTGGTCGTTCACCGAGCTGGGCACGCCGCTGATGTTCGACTACTACGACGTCACCGCGGTGCAGATCTTCAATGGTGTGAAGGAGATGAGCTCCTCGGCCCAGCCGTATGCGCTGACTGCGGTGATGCTGGGGGCGGCGATCATCGTGTACATCCTGGGCAAGGCGGTCTTCGGGCGGGCGGGGTTCGCCACATCGATGCGGGCCAGCCGGGCGGGAGAAATCGCCCCCCTCTCGCCGGTCGCGGGCTGGGCGGTGGCGACGGGCTTCGGCCTGGTGATTCTGCTGGCGCTGCTGCCGCACATCGGTGTGATTCTGATGGCGTTCGCGACGCCGGGGGGCTGGTACAACTCGATCCTGCCTACGGAGTGGACGCTGAACAATTTCGAGCAGGCGCTGGGGCATCCGCTGGCGTTCGGATCGATCACCAACAGCCTGAAGCTGGCCGGGGCGGCGATGGTGCTGGACATCATCCTCGGCATCGCGATCGGATACCTGGTGGTGCGCACGAAGATCCGGGGGCGCTCTTTGCTGGACGGGCTTGCGATGCTTCCGCTGGCGGTGCCCGGGCTGGTGATGGCGTTCGGGTATGTGGCGATGACGCTGCGCTGGCCCTTCGGCCCCGGCGATCCACTGGAGGGGAAGCTGGACATCGTCGGCGCCGATCCGAACCCGTTCCCGCTGCTCATCATCGCTTATGCGGTGCGCCGACTTCCGTACGTGGTGCGCGCCACGGTGGCGGGTCTGCAACAGGTCACGGTGGACCTGGAGGAGGCGGCGCAGAATCTTGGCGCGAGCGTGCTGACGACGATCCGGCGCATCAGCATTCCGCTCATCACCGCCAACCTGCTGGCGGGCGGACTGCTGGCGTTCAGCTTCGCCATGCTGGAGGTCAGCGACTCGCTCATCCTGGCGCAGCAGGAGCAGCACTATCCGATCACCAAGGCGATTCTGAGCTTCACCGAGCGCCTGGGCGACGGCGTGGCCATCGCCTGCGGCATGGGTGTGTGGGGCATGCTGCTGCTGACTGCGACGCTGGTGGGAGCATCGATCCTGCTGGGCAAGAGCCTGGGGGCGCTGTTCCGGGTGTGAGATAAATTCTCACTGAGTAATAAGCGTTTTTTGTTGGGTGAAGGAGTTTGTTCCAAGCGGCGTGGCAGAGCCGGGGACGGCTCTACCACGACACCCCACGGCATGCCGCGCCCCTACTTCGCGAGGCGCACGATTTCGCGGTAGTTGTTCCTGAAGAAGCGGGTGTACTGAATTCGCAGTTCAGGCTCGCGGTCCGGGTTGCGCCAGTCGGCGCGGATGGTGTCAAAGTTCTCCTCGGTGAAGGCGATGCGTGAGCCATCGGGCAGTTCGTGCTCCGGCATGGCGTAGAAGAGATCCTCCATGCGCTGGATGCGGGCGGCGTCGGCGCCTGAGTCGCGGGTGGCGATCAGGGCGCGCCAGGCGCGGGTGATGTCGTGATTGATGTCGATGGCGAAGGTGGCGAACATGGGTGAAATCAGCGGTCGCCAGCCGCGGGGAGGCTGATCGGAAGCGATCTCAAAGGGGTTCACCTTGTCGATGAAGCGATCGAAGAACTCGTTGGGCTCATCACCTGTGGGATACATGTCGCGCCGGGCAGGCATGCGGCGCAGCTCGAAACGGCGCGGGCCGAGGGCCCCGGGAGGCGCCTCTTCACCGACGGCGGGATACTGCCAGATGGCCTGGCCTTCGTGGGTGAGCAGGAAGTCGATGAACTCGAGGGCGAGTTCGGGGTGCGGGCCGCCGCGGAGCATGGAGACGGGGTCGGGATCGACGAGCACGGCGCCGACGGGATCGATGTACCCGACGCGCGACTCGTCGGGATGCTGCCCCGGTCGAAGCAGGGCCTGCGCCTCATAGCGGCCATAAAAGTCGATCGAAAGGGCGGCGGCGGCCTCGCCGTGGGCGAGGTCGATGACGACGCGGGTTGCGCTGGCGGAGAAGTATCGCGCATTGGCGGCCATGGCGCGAAGCAGGCGCCAGCCATCGTCCCAGCCGTGGTTGGTGAGGATCGAGTCGTAGGTGGTGGCGACGGAGCCGGACTGGCGTGGGTCTGCCAGGCCGAGCCAGCCTGCGTATCGCGGATCGGCGAGGTCCCTCCAGGATCGCGGCTCCTCGAGGCCGAGCTCCTTGAGGACATCGCGGTTGTAGGCGATGCCGAAACTGGAGAGCACGGTGGCGACCCAGTGCAGCTCGGGATCCCAGAGCGGTTCGGCGCCGATGCGGTTCTCGCCGAAGATTTCGCGCAAGCGATCTTCAGATATCTCGATGGGAATTGAGATGGGAATGTCGATGCGGCGTGGGCCGTCGTCGCCGGCGACCGTCACGCTGACGCCGCGTTTGATCTGGTTGTGCTCGTAGCTGCCGCCGCCGAGCATGAGGTCGTAGGGCATAACGCCGGGGCGTGCGTGGCCATCGGGTCCGATGCGTCCGTCGATGACGGCGGCGCGGTACTGCGATTCGAGCTGGCGCCGGATCTCGCTGGTGCCGCCGGGGCGCCGCCAGTCGACGACGACCGGGGCTCGCCCCTGGCGCACGCGCCAGTCTGAGAAGGCTCTGCCGAATTCGTAGCGGATCTGCTCGTTGTGCGGCGAGATGATGATTATCCGGTCGGCGCCTTCCGGCGCGACGACGGCGTCGGGCCGGAAGAAGAAGGGGACCGCAAGGATGATCAGCAGGCAAAGTCCGACGATGATGCGCGGCAGCGCCATCGACACTCCCTTTCATTGACAAGATCTTGACACAGCGGCGACGACGCCGCGACGTGGGAGTGTACACCCGCGCCGGCGACGGGCGAGTCCTCAACCGGCGTCGCCGGGGTCGGAGACGGCGCGCCAGGATTCCGCCTTTTCGGGGCGGCTGGAGGCGTCGTAGAGCTCGGCGAGAAGGGATGCAACGCGGCGGACGCGCCCATGATCCCCGTTGAATGCGCCTGAGAGAATCTGGTGGGCTTCGAGGAGCGTCTGCTCCGACTGCTCGTAGCGCTCGAGTTTGAGCAGGCATTCGCCGTAGCCTGTGAGTGTGACGCCGAGGCGCCAATGCCCAGCGAGGAGCGAGCGCTGATCTCCTTCGATGACTTTCACATAAAGAGGTGCGGCCTCTTCGTAACGACCCTGGGAGCGATAGACGCCGGCGAGGTTGCTGAGCGCGGTGAGTGTCTGCGGGTGATCTTCACCCAAGAGGGCGCGACGAGCTTCGAGCGCGCGGAGCAGCAGTGACTCTGCCTGGTCATACCGTTCGGTGTCGGTATAGAGCACCGCGAGATTGCTCATGGTGTTGAGCGTGGACGGGTTTTCTTCACCGAGTGTGCGGCGCTGAACTTCAAGCACATCGATGTAGATGCGCTCGGCCTCTTCATACAACTTGCGGGCGTTGTACAGAGCGGCAATGTTGTTGAGCGTAAGCAGTGTGTCGGGATGCTCTTCACCCAGTACCTCGCGCTGGATTTCCAGCGCATCGGCGTAGAGCGATTCAGCTTCGCCGTATCGCTCCTGTTGTCGGAGCAGCAGGGCCAGATTTCCCATGGCGCCGAGCGTGATGGGATGTCTGGGGCCGAGCGTTCGCTTCGCGATATCGAGCATTGGCACGTAGATCGCCTCCGCCTCCTCGAACCGCCCCCTCGAGTCGTAGAGGCGGGCGAGGTTGTTCATGGAGGAGAGCGTGTTGGGATGTTCATCTCCGAGCACGCGCTTGCAGAGTTCAAACGTCTGGAGGTGGATATTCTCTGCCTCGTCGTAGCGGCCCATGTCGTCATAGAGCAGGGCGAGGCTGTTCATGGCGCCGAGTGTGCGCGGGTGCTCCTCGCCGTAGATACGCTGGGTGACTTCGAGCGATCGAACGTAGAGCTCTTCCGCCTCCACGAGCTGGCCGCGGGCGCGACTGAGGCCTGCGAGGCTGACGACCGCGCTCAGCGTGCGAGGATGATCCTCGCCGTGGATGCGTCTGCGTGATTCGACCACGCGGCGCTGGAGCGGCTCGGCTTCGTCAAGTTTGCCCTGGGCTATGTAGAGCTGGGCGAGGGACGCCATGGCGCCGACGGTGTCTTCGTGCGTATCGCCTTTTTCGCGGCGCGTGGTTTCGTAGGCTTCGAGTTGAAGCGTTTCGGACTCGGCGAGGCGCCCCTGGGCGCGGCGGAGCCCCGCAAGGGCGTTGATGGCCCTGAGCGTGAATTCCGCATCATCGCCGAGGACGCGCCTGCGAATCTCAAGCGCACGAGAGAGATGGACGTCCGCCTCGTCGTAGGCGCCCATCTGGCGGTGCAAGGCGCCGAGGTTCACCATGCTCGTGAGCGTGTCGGGATGCTGCTCACCCAGTCCCTGGAGTCGAAGGTCTAGCGCTCGCTGCATGTGGGGCATGGCGCGGGGATACTCACCGAGATTGCGGTAGGTGACACCAAGCGTGTGGCGCACCGCGGCTTCGACCAGCGGCTGATCGGGGAAGGCGTTCTCGACGCTTTCGGCGGCGCTGTCGAGCACCTCGCGCACGGTGACTTCGCGCCCCCGGGCCTGGAGCGGGTTCACCGCGGCCAGCAGGTCCTCGTTCAGGAAGTGATTCACGGCCGCGGCGATGGCGGCTTCCGTCTCGGCGCGCTCCAGGGCGCGCTGGGTCTGGGTCTGGGCGCGGGTCACGGCGACGGCCTGCCACGTCGTGCCCACGACGCCCGCGAGCAGGGCGAGCATCACCAGGCCCGCCGCGGCGACGCCGGCGCGGTTGCGGCGGACGAACTTGCCCATGCGGTAGCCCATGCCGGGGGGCCCCGCGGAGACGGGCTGGTTCTTCAGATGGCGATCAATGTCGGCGGCGAACTCCGCCGCGGAGGGATAGCGCCGCGTGCGATCCTTCTCCATGGCGCGCATGGTGATCCAGTCCAGATCGCCGCGGAGCTCACGCTGGAGAATGCTGCGACTTTCAGGGCTTGGATATTGCTGATTGTCCTCGGCGCTGAGGCGCGTGCTGGGCTTGGGCGGATCGATCTCGCGGATGATGCGCTGCATCTCGGCGTAGGTGGCCTTCCGCAGCGTTCTGGATTCGAAGGGGAGCTGGCCGGTGAGCAGCTCGTAGAGGAGGACGCCGAGGGAGTAGATGTCGCTGCGGGTGTCGATGTCCTGCGCGGTCATCTCGGCCTGCTCGGGAGACATGTATTCCGGCGTGCCGACGAACTGGCCCTGCTCGGTGTGGATGGTGCGATCGCTGAGGCGGGCGGAGGTGGCCTTGGCGACGCCGAAGTCGATGACCTTGGGCGCCGCCTTGTCATCGCGCACGGAGACGAGCACGTTGGAGGGCTTGAGGTCGCGGTGGATGATGCCCTTCTGGTGCGCGTGCTGCACGGCCTCGCAGACCTGCATGAAGAGGCGCAGGCGTGCATCGATGCCGAGGCGGTGGCGGTCGCAGTGCTCGGTGATGGGCACGCCGGGGACGTGCTCCATGACGAAATACGGGCGTCCCTCGGGTGTGGCCCCGGCTTCGAAGACGCGGGCCACACAGGGATGATCCATCATTGCGAGCGCCTGGCGCTCGGCCTCGAAGCGGGCAATGACCTGCCGGGTGTCCATGCCCAGCTTGATGACCTTGAGGGCGACGCGCCGGCGAACGGGCTCGGTCTGCTCGGCGAGGTAGACGACGCCGAAGCCGCCCTCGCCGAGGGTGTCGAGGATGCGATAGCGCCCGATGCGCTCGGGGGGACCGGGGGGCGCGGTGAATGGACGCGGCGGGTCGGCGGGGGTGGGCGAGCCCGCGGCGGTGGCGCGCTCATCTGCGGCTGCCGGGTCGTATTGCGGATCCATGACGACGGGCTCCTGAAGCGGTGCGGACGTCCCCGCGCTTCGGATCTACATTCTACCACGGAAGCCCGAATCCGGGGAACAGTCCCCCATCGGATACACTGATGGGCGTCGCCGGGGCGGCGTCCGCGCCATGCGCTTGCAGGCCACGCCATGGAGAACCGACGCAGTGACAGAGGTCGCATCGAAGGTCGCTGAATTCAAACTGAAGTCGGTCTCGGGGCCAACCCAGGTCGATCTGACCTTGCGCCCGCCCGGCCCCCTGATGGTCGGCAGGCGCTCGACGCATGATCTGGCCCTGGTCGGCGACGACCACGTCTCACGCGATCACGCCAAGATCGAGCTGCGCAGACTCACGCACTCGGGCAAAACCTCGAGCGAGGCCAGCGACTGGGCCATCAACGATATGGGCAGCCGGCACGGCACATGGGTGAATGGCGCGCGGCTCACGCCCGGGCGGCAGTGCCCGCTTCGCGTCAACGACGAGATCGTGATCGCGCCGTGGACCTTCCGGGTTGTGGGTCCCGGTGGTGGAACGGGCATGGCCAGCTCGATCCGCATCAAGACCATCGAAGATACGGACTCGATGGCGGGTTCAATCTCGCGCGTGGCGCCCGGCGCCGAGCGGACGCTGGCGCAGAAGCGTCTCACGCTCCTGCTGGATTGCGCCGGCGCCATCCACGGGGCGCACGATGAGAACAGCCTCGCGGAGGCGGTGCTGGACGCGGCTGTCTTGGGGGCGGGTTTCGCCAATGCCGCCCTGCTTCGGGCGCTGGAGGAGGACGGGACGATCGAGGTGGTGGCGCACAGGGGCGAAATCATGGATGGGGCGCGGGGGGCGCGGCTGAGTCGATCGCTCATCCGCGAGGCGAGCAAGGGGAACGCGGTGCGGCTTCCGGCGGCGATGCATCACCGGGATGAAGCGCACAGCATCATGCAGCTCGACATCGATGATGCGCTGTGCGCCCCGATCATGATCGGGGCCAGCGTCGCCGGTTTTCTGTACATGGACAACCGCAACGTGGGCGGCTCGACCCGAGCAGCGGAAGATGCGACCGAATTCGCCGTGGGTCTGGCGCGGCTGGCGGCGATGGCGATGGCCAGCCTGAAGCGCATCGACCTGGAGCGCCGGCATGCGCTGCTCGAGGCGGAGCAGGCGGCGGGAGCGGAGGCGCAGCGGTGGATCCTGCCGCCCCGGATCGGCTCGTTCACGCCCTTCACCTACATCGGCGAGAGCAAGCCGGGTCGGAATCTGGGGGGCGACTTCTTCGACGTGGCGCCGCTGGGCGAGGGGAAGGTCGCGGTGGCGCTGGGCGATGTTTCGGGCAAGGGCGTGGCGGCGTCGGTGCTGATGACGGCGACGCAAGGACACCTGCACGCGCTGCTGCGCGAGCAGCACGATCCGGCCCGCGCCGTGTCGACGCTGAACCGCTTCGTGCATCCGCGACGGCCTGAAGGGCGGTTCGTCACGCTGTGGCTGGGCGTCTTTGACGCCGAGAACGAGACGCTCAGCTATGTCGATGCGGGACACGGCTACGCCTTCCTGATGCGCTCGAACGGCGAAGTGGAGCGGCTCGACGCCGAGGGCGGCACGCCCATCGGGCTGGCGCCGGATGTGGAATACACCGGAGCGGTGACGCCGTTCCGTGCCGGGGATCGGGCGCTCGTGGTGAGTGACGGGTTGATCGAGCAGCCGATGCGGACGACGGGGCAGCGGCGCGGGGCGGCGTTCGGCGCCGAGGGCGTGCTGGCCTGTTTCAGTTCGGCCGAGCAGCCTGACATCGTCGGTGCGCTCTTCGACGCGATCCGCCGGTACGCGCAGTCGGAGCGACTGGAAGACGACGCGACCGCCGTGCAGGTTCAGTGGTGAATCGGAGCGGACCGTAGCCCGCGCCTGGCCAATGCGAGAAGCGGTGGGGGCGGGATTCGAACCCGCGAGACCCTGACGGGCCTACCGGTTTTCAAGACCGGCGCCTTCAGCCGCTCGGCCACCCCACCGGGGGAGAGAGAAGGGCAATGGGGAAGAGGCAATGGGCAATGGGGCCGGAGATGTGCGATCACTCTCTTCGCCCCATTGCCTGTTGCCCATTGCCCATTGCCAGACACAAGCGGAGAGGGGGGGATTCGAACCCCCGATACCCCGAAGGGTATACCGGTTTTCGAGACCGGCGCGATCAGCCGCTCCGCCACCTCTCCGACGGGAGGGGAATGATCCGGGCCAGAGCCCGCGGCGTCAACCGGCATGCTGACACGACATTAAATACGCCGACCCCGCTTCATGGCGGGGCCGGCGCGGTTGCCTCAGTTGAAAGACGAAGGCGTATCAGATGGCGCAGGCCCCGGAGCAGCAGCAGTCGCAGTCTGCATCACATGCGACGCCGCAGTCCGCGCAGCAATCTTCGCCGCAGCAACCGTCGGCGCAGCAGCCAGAGGCGCAGCAGCCCTTGTCATTGCACGCATCGCCACAGCAGTCGACGCTGCAGCAGTCAGCGGCGCAGCAGTCACCCTGCATGGAGGCCGGCTCCGCTGCGTGCTCGGCGTGCTCGACAGAGCAACAGGCGGCGGTGGTGGTCGCCGCCACGGCGGACGCCTCGCCGGCGTCGGCGAATGCGGTGGTCAGGAACACGAGGGCGGCGGCCAGCGCCACGATTCCGCCCACACCAAAAAGTACACGAATCATGATGAATCTCCGTGAGAAACAGATCAGTTGAAATGAATGCATTCCGTCGGCGCAGCCGCTCAAATTGCGAAATGCGTCCGCGCCGTATTGATTGATGTGATGGGGTCAGCATTCGGCGCCGCATGAGGGCGCCGGGCGCCCGTGGCTAGTTCAGCCAGATGCAGAGCATGGCGCGCCGTGTTGAATGGGCCGGCGAAACAGCCGGTCGCTCAACCCATCGCTGATGCGCAGCCACATCGATGCGGCTTGCATAGGCGGAAGCGTTTGAGATCGCCGCGGGCGCGGCCGGGCGATCGCTCCCGATGAGGATGAGATCATCAATCGGGATGTAGGGCCCGAAGGGGAGCTTTTCGCCGCAGGTGCAGAAGGGGCAGGTCGGGCGCTGCTCGGTCGGAACGGGGCAGCACGAATCTTCAACGGCACACGTCTTCACAGCGGCGCAGCAGCCACTGTCGGCGTGCGCGGCGGCGGGGTGCGCCGGGATCGCGGAGGCCAGACATGGCCCGCCCCAGATCAGCAGCCCCGGCTGGAGCAGAAGAACCAGGAAGATGGAGCGCCAGAGCGTCACAGTGAAAATATCCGACAAGGTGATCCGGAAGTCAAGGGGAAAACTGCCGGCGGCGGACGTCCTGTGGCCTCAGGCACTCCTGGCGATGGTTTTCCCGGCCACGGTCGACGCCGAGGCGCTGAATTCGATCCGGTTGCGACCCTGCCGTTTGGCCTCGTACAGGAGCATGTCGGCGAGGTCGATCAGGGCCAGCGCCGTCGTGTCCGGCGTGATCACCGGCAGCCAGATCCCTCCGACGCTGGCGGTCACCGTCAGTGTCGCATCCTTGTGCCTGATGGGAGACGCCTGGACTCCGGCGCGGATCTCCTCCGCCTTGGCGCGGGCCGCGCGTGGCCCGATCTCGGGCAGGATGACGGCGAACTCCTCGCCTCCGAATCGGGCGGCGAGCCCGTCGCCATTTGTGAGTCGTTCGAGCAGGTGTCCGAGCGCTCGCAAGGCGAGGTCGCCGGCGAGGTGGCCATGCAGATCGTTGAGCTGTTTGAAATGATCGAGGTCGATCATCAACAGGGCGAGCGGGCTGTTCAGCCCCATGGAGCGGACGATCTCGGCTTCGAGACTCTCATCGAAAGCGGCGCGGTTGGCGAGGCCGGTGAGTCGATCGGTGCTGGCGGAGACCTGGAGTTCGCTGTTCTCGCGCTGGAGTCGCTCGGCCTGCTCGCGGTAGGCGGATTCGCTCTTTGTCGCCGCCATGCGCTCGACCTCCGCCTGCATTGTGAGGCGGGCGAGCTGCGAGGCGGCCTTGGACTGGATGTCGGCGTAGTCGATCGTCTGGCCGATCTGGAGAGAGAGCAGCTCCGCCATTTCGACGACCTGCTCATTCAGGTTCTCCAAGATGCGTTCAAGCGCTTCACCTTTGACGCCCGTGCGGGCGACGCAGAGCGCCTTGACCGAGTTCAGCTCGCTTTCGGGCAATTCGTTGCAGAAGACGCTGGCGATCGCGGCGCCGCTGCTCACACTGCACACGATGTCGAGGGCGGCTCCTTCGAGCTCTTCGAGCCCTTCGCCAAGGTGGGCGCCGACTGCGGCGGCGATCTCTTCGGGGAGCTCCCAAAAGGTGAGCAGTTCGCGCCCAATGGCGGCGTGGGTGACGCCAAGCACCTGCAACTCCACATCGTGGATCGGAAGCGCCTGCTTTTTCATGGCCTGGAGCACCGGCTCGTAGAGCTCGGACGCGCTCCAGATTGAGGCGAGCCTTCCGATGCCCGCCAGCAGGCCGGCGACGAAGACCTCTTCGGTCATCGAGGATCCCTTCGACCTTGCGAGCATGCGGCTGACCACGGCGGTGGTGAGCGACTTGCGCCAGAAATCGCTGAAGCTGAAGCCGCTCTTGTCGCCCTGCTTCTGGAGGTCGACCAGTGAGAAGCTGAGGACCATCACGCGCACCGCCCGCCAGCCGAGCAGACCCATCGCCTGGCGGAGCGAGGTGACCTTGCGGGGCATGCCGAAATAGGCGGAGTTGACCACGCGCAGGAGCTTGGCCGTCAGGGCGGGGTCGCTCTCGATGATGCGCAGCAGCTCGTCAATCGAGCCGTTCTCATCCCTGGTGAGACGGATCACCTCCACGGCGACCGTCGGAAGGGATGGCAACTCGTCGGCGTTTCTGATCCGATCGAGGATCGGTGCGGACATGGGGATCAATCTCCTTCTCAGCCGCATCCGGGCGACAGGCGGGCGTCCGGATGCGTCTCTCACTCATGTTCCCCACATCATGGTGAGACTTCTTCACAATCGGATGCCGCCCCACCCCACTTAACAGGGGATCTCACCCTTCACTGCGACATGAAACATGCCCAGACCGGATGACCGGCGCCGAACGCCGGTCTCAGGATTTCTGGCAGGTTCCACCTCGGGGCGACCGATAGAAGTCCCCAGCATGGGCGAGAACCGCATTGCGTCTGAGAAAGTGCTCTCTCCGGAGCGACTTGCCTCCCTTCGGGAGCAGGCCCGGGCCGAGGGGCGGGTGGTGGTGCAGTGCCACGGCTGCTTCGACATCGTGCATCCGGGGCATATCCGGCATCTCCGCCACGCCGCGGGGCTGGGGGACATCCTGCTGGTGACCATCACCGGCGATGCGGCGATGGTGAAGGGATCCGGGCGCCCGCTGATCCCGCAGGAGTTGCGGGCCGAGAATCTGGCCGCCCTGGACTGCGTGGACTGGGTGGCGATCGACCCTCGGGCCACAGCTGCAGAGCTGCTCGATGAAGTTCGCCCGGATGTGTACGTGAAGGGGCGGGAGTATGAGACGAACAACGATCCGCGTTTCCAGGCGGAGCGCGAGGCGGTGGAGCGGCATGGCGGGCGTGTGGTCTTCAGCTCTGGGGACATCGTCTTCAGTTCGACAGCGCTGATCGCGGCGTTGCAGGAGAGCGCCAACCCCTACCACGCCCGCGTGATGCAGCTCGTGCAGCAGCACGATCTGCGGCAGGACCGGCTTGAAGGCTTGATCGACTCCATCCGCGGTCTGCGCGTGTGTGTGGTGGGTCAGGTGATCTGCGATACGTACATCATGTGCGACCGGCCGGATGTGGCGGGCGAGGGGCCGATCATGTCGCTGCGGCCGGTCGAATGGCGCAGCTTCGACGGCGGCGCGGCGATACTCGCGCGGCACCTGGCGGCGCTGGGCGCGCATCCGGTGCTGGTGACGGGTCTGCCGCGCTCACCTGAGGCGGAGGCGCTGCGCCAGCGGCTGCTGGCCGAGGGCGTTGAGACGCGGTTCATCGAGGTCGGCCGGCCGCTGCCGGAGAAACAGCGTTTCCTGGTCGGCTCGCAGAAGGTGATGAAGCTGGATCTGCTCGATCCGGCGACGCTGGACGCAGGGATGCAGCGTCGCTTGCTGCGACTGGCGGAGGAAGCCGCGGCCGACTGTCAGGCCGCCATCGTGGTGGATTTCGGGCAGGGGCTGCTCACGCCGGCGACGACGCGGGCGCTGTGCTCGGCGCTACGGCCGCACGTGGACATCCTGACGGGCGATGTGAGCGGCCGTCGCTCGAACCTGCTGCACATGCGCGGCATGGACCTGCTCAGCCCCAGCGAGGCCGAACTGCGCGACGCCATGAACGACTACGACGATGGTTTGAACGCCGTTGTCTGGAAAATGCTCGAGCAGACCGAGTCGCGCGGCGCGCTGATCACGCTGGGCGAGGATGGGTTGATCGCATTCGACCGGGTGGTGGACAATACCTCGGCGCCGGATGCGTGGCGGGCTCGCATCGTGGGCGAGCACATCCCCTCCTTCACCAGCCACGCGATTGATCCTCTGGGCTGCGGCGACGCCATGCTCTCGATCACGACGGCGGCGCTGGCGCGGGGCGCGACGTACACCGAGGCGGCGACGCTCGGTAGCCTCGCCGCAGCAGCGCACGCACAGCGGCTGGGCAATCCCGCCATCAGCCCGCACGATCTGCGGCAGGGATTGAGAAGACTGACCGGCGCCCGCCTGGCGTGGAGCAGCGAGCCGGTGACCCGTCCGACGCCCGTGAGCATGGTCTCCTGAGGAGGCCGCCGTGATCAGCTACATCCTTCCCACACGCAATCGCCCGGAGTGCCTGGAGGCGACGCTGCGCGGACTGGGCGCCCTCGATCCGGGAGCGCATGACGCAGTCGGCGGCGCCGAGGTAATCGTGGTGGACAACGCATCGACGGCGCCCCCCCGCTGCCCTTCCTCGCTGGACAATGGGATCGAGATGCGCATCATCCGGCGCAGCCGGAACGAAGGGGCGGCGGCTCGGAATGTCGGCGCCGAGGCGGCGCGGGGCGAATGGATCGTGATGCTCGATGACGATTCGCACCCGCTGGATGCGGGACATGTCCGTGCGATCGTCGAGGCGCCGGAGGACGTGGCGGCCATCGGCGCTGAGATCACGCTGGCGGACGGCCGACGCGAGGCGGGCGGGCTTCCGGAGGTCTTCATCGGCTGCGGCGTGGCGATCCGGCGCGAGGCATATCTTGCGTGCGCCGGGTATGACCCTGGTTTTCATTTCTATGTCGAGGAATATGACCTGGCGGCGAAGCTGATCCTGCGCGGCTGGCGGATCGCGCATGACCGGCGCTTTCGCGTGATTCACGAGAAGACGGCGTCCGGGCGCGATATGAACATGATCCTGCGCCGGCTGGTGCGAAACAACGGGTGGGTGATGCAGAGGTACGCCCCGGGCTCGGAGCGAAGGCGCTTGTTGCGCGAGACATTGACGCGATATCGAAGCATCGCTGCGAAGGAGCGGGCCAGGCGCGGGTATTCGATCGGCGCGATTGAGCTGGCGATGAGCCTGCGACGACAGGCACGAACTCCGATGAGCCGGTCGCAGTTCGACCGCTTCACCGGGCTGGAGGCGGCGCGGCGGGGATTGGCGGAGAGCGCTGCGCTGGCGGCGGCTTCGACTGCAGCGATTGTCGATCCGGGCAAGAACGAATGGGCGGTGCGCGCAGCGCTGCACGAGTTAAACGTGCGAATTGTGGGCGATGAACGCGAGGCGGATGCCCTGGTGATCGGCACGCTGTCTCCGGGACCGATGATGGATGCATGGGAGCGGCGACTCACGCTCGGGCAGCCGGTGGTGCGGCCGTGGTCGTTGAACGAGCCGTCGCCGTCGCCAGAGCCGGCGCTGCAGTCGGCGCGCTAGGCGCCGAGCAGGCCCTCCATCCCTGACAGGCCGGGCATGTCGGGCAATCCCAGTTCGCGGGCGGCGCCGGCGAACTCCTCCCGCATCACCGCCTGGGCTTTTTCAAGGGCTTCGTTGGTCGCCTCGGCCATGAGCGATTCGGCGAGCGCACGGCTTTCATCATCGGACGCCATGCCGGCGCAGAGCGCGGGGCTGAACTCGACGGAGATCACCTTGGCGCGACCGGTGACGGTGACGACGACAGCCCCGCCGCCGGCTTCACCGACAACGCGGGAGCGATCGAGATTCTCCTTCACGCGCTCCACGGTTTCGCGCAGGCGCTCCTTGTCGCGGAGAAGGCCGGCGATGGCGCCCATGGATTTCATCTGGTCGAACACACTCAACCTCCCTGCTGGGGCTCGGGTTCCTGTTCGGGCTCGGCGGGGCCGGCCTGCCTGATTTCCTCGACGCCGATCACCTGGGCGTCGAAGAGCTCCATGGCCTGGCGGACCAGTGGATTTTCGTACACAGAGTTGTCGACGGTTGCGGGCGCCCGCCGCGGCGGGGCGACGTCGTCGCTGACGATCTCAATGCGCACCGGGCGACCGATGCACTCGCGCATGAGTTTGCCGATCTGCTCGGACTTGCTCTTCGCGTATGAGACGGCGTCCGGCGAAGCGGCGGCGATGACGGCACGTCCGCCCTCGCAGGATCGCAAGCTGAGCGAACTGAGCAGGGCGCGGGTGGCGGCGCCGGGGGCGCGCTCGCAGACGCTGGCCCAGACCTGCGCCGGATCACCGGGGGGCGGGGCCGCGGATGGAGATGCTGGGGCGGGGGCTTGAGGCAGCCGCGGTTCAATCTTCGGCTCTGGCGACGGGGCGGGCGGCGGCGGCTCCTGCCGGCGGGGCGCTTCCGCCCCGGGGTCGCCCGTCGCCGTCACGCTTTTTTTCGGGGGCTGCCCCTGGATGCGGAGGCGGGCGCGGGCGCTCCGGCGCCGGAGGCGAGCAGGGCTGCGACATCGGCGAGCTTCTCAGCCATCGCCAGGCGCGCGATGAGGGCGTCGAGCACGGCCCGCGGCATGGAGGAGTATTTGCTCGAACGGTGGGCATTCTCGCACAGCGCGATCATGTGGACGAGGCCGGCGGCGTCGAAGCGGCGGCTCTGTTCGAAGGCGCGTTTGCGGGCGTCGCCGGCGATGTCGACGAGCATCGTCTCCGGGCCACAGGCGGCGAGGACCATGAGGTCGCGCAGGGCGCCGGTGAGGGATTCGATGAACAGGTCGATGGCGACGCCGCGGGCGAGAAGCTGATCAGTGAGCTCGAGGGCGGTCTTCGCGTCACCGTCGGCGAGGGCGTCGATGAGGCTCGAGATGACCTGGCGATCGGGCAGGCCAAGGAGATTTTCGAGCAGTTCGACGGTGAGCTTCTTCTCGCCCGCCGCCATGAGGCGGTCGAGGAGTGAGAGGGCGTCGCGCATCGATCCGGCGCCCATGCGGGCGACGAGGTGGATGAGGTCGGGCTCGGCCTTCATCCCCTCTTCCTTGATGACGTTCGTCAGGTGCTCGGCGATGAGCGATGCGGGGATGTTGCGGAAGTCATAGCGCTGGCAGCGCGACTGGATGGTCGCGGGGACTTTCTGCGATTCGGTGGTGCAGAGGATGAACTTCACATGCTCGGGGGGCTCCTCCATCGTCTTGAGCAGCGCATTGAAGGCGGGAGTCGAGAGCATGTGCACTTCATCGATGATGTAGATTTTGTATTTGCCGCGGAGGGGGCGGTAGATGCTGTTGGCGATGAGGTCGCGGGCCTCTTCGACTTTGTTGTGGGAGGCGGCGTCGATCTCGATGACGTCGGTGTCCTGGCCGGTCATGATGGCCTTGTCGACTTCGGGCGAGCCGCCGTTGAGGGCCTTGGCGAAGATGCGGGCGGTCGATGTCTTGCCCACGCCGCGGGCGCCGATGAAGAGGTAGGCATGGGCCACACGTCCCTGTTCGATGGCGCCCATGAGGGTGCGCGCGATGGCCTCCTGCCCGACGAGCTCGTCGAAGCTGGTGGAGCGGTAGCGGCGTGCGAGGACGGTGTAGGACATGGCGACGCGGGAACTCCGGGGGGCCACGACGTCGCCCGGTTGACGGCCAGGACACCGGCGGCGCCGGATGACGGCCGCTTATGGCTGCTGCGGTCAAGCTCTGACCAGGTTCACGGGCCACCCGCGCACCGGGCCCGGCCGTCAACCGGACGACGTCTGGGACGGGCATGGTAGCCGCCCTCTCAGGCGCCGTACACTCTTCACATGGCCGACATCCCCCATCGCCTCACCGATCCAGACGACCGCCCGGCGCTGAGCGCCATCTGGGTGGTCCGGGTATGCCTGTTCGTGCTGATCACATCGCTGGCGCTGCTGGTGAGTTTCGGGCTTGCCCGTGAGCCCGACCTGACGGGTGTGCCCACCCCCTTCTGGGTCACCGATTGGTGGTTCGCCCTCCTTGTCGGACTGGTGCTCACGGCGGGCATCATCGCCATCGACATCTTCACACCCAAGAAGAAGCTGTCGACCATCTCCGGCATCTGCCTGGGGCTGCTGGGCGGGCTGGTGGCGGCTCTTGGCGTCAGCTTCCTGATCGACCTGGTCATCGAAACCTACCCCGAGCAGCTCCAGGGCCAACCGGTGGACCAGATCGTCGGCGCCTTCCGCGTGCTGTTCGGCGTGGTGCTGTGCTATCTCGGCGTCGCGATCGTGCTTCAGACGCAGGACGATTTCCGGCTGGTCATCCCCTACGTGGAGTTCGCCAAGGAGATGCGGGGCACGCGTCCGCTCATCATGGATTCGTCCGCGCTGATCGACGGTCGCATGCTGCAGGTGGCGGAGACGGGTCTGATCCAGGCGCCGCTGATCGTGCCGCGCTTCGTGATCGCGGAGCTGCAGGCACTGGGGGACTCCAGCGATCGAACCAAGAGAGCCCGGGGTCGGCGCGGCCTGGAGATGGTGACCAAGCTGCAGCGATCGCCGCGGCTGGATGTCTCGGTCGATGAGGCCGCGGTTCCGGGCATGAATGTCGATCAGATGCTGGTCGAACTGGCTCGGCGACTGCCGGGGGCCATCGTGACGAACGATGTGGGACTGAATAGCGTCGCCTCAATTCATGGGGTCGTGGTGATCAACATGAACGATGTCGCCAACGCGCTCAAGCCCAATGTGATCCCGGGCGAGCCGCTGTCGCTGCGGCTGCTGAAGCCGGGCGAGCATCAGGGGCAGGCC
This sequence comes from Phycisphaeraceae bacterium, assembly GCA_007693965.1. Taxonomy (GTDB): domain Bacteria; phylum Planctomycetota; class Phycisphaerae; order Phycisphaerales; family UBA1924; genus RECQ01. The sequence continues at coordinate 35,107 of RECQ01000048.1, forward strand.
GTGGGGTATCTCGAGGACGGCACGATGGTGGTGGCGGAGAATGGCGCAGAACACATCGGTGAGCAGGTGACGCTGGTCGTCACCAGTTCGTTGCAGACGAGCGCCGGACGCCTGATCTTCGGTCGGATCGATGGAATCGGGGATCAGCATGAGGGGCCGGAGGACCGGGCGCCACGCGAGCGCGGGCCGGAGAAGGCGCCGAGCGACTCCGATGGAGATACACCACCCCCGTCTGCGGGCGCTGGCGATGTCACGACACCCGTTCCTTCTTCCGTCTCCGGCGGTGGGCATTCGGCGCGGAAACGCGCCGGCGTGCGGAACCCCCGACGCGGCTGAATCAACACACACTTTCCCGAACTCAATCGCATCCATATCAGGAGGCATGTCCATGACGAGGCGTCTTTTGCTCGCTCTGGCGCTCACCATCATCACCGGCGCCTGTGGCGGCGTCGCAGCCGCCGACAATCGCGCCGATCTGGTTGTTGTTAACGCGCGGATCTGGACGGGGGATGAAGCGCAGCCCGAGGCCACCCACCTGGCGGTGCGCGACGGGCGATTCATCGCGGTCGGTGATGCCCGGGCGGTCACGGGCCTGCAGGCCCATCGCACGATCGATGCGCAGGGGCGGCGTGTGATCCCGGGGCTGATTGACACCCATGTGCATCTCGCCAATGCGGCGGATGCGATGGGGCGACTGGAGCTGCGCGGCGCCGCCAGCAGGGACGAGCTGCTGGAACGGGTGCGCCGGCACGCCGAGGGAATGGGGGCGGACGAGTGGGTGCTGGGGCGGGGCTGGTCGGCGGAGAGCTGGCCGGATCAGCGGCCTCCGAACGCTGATGAGATCGAGGACGCGGCGGGCGGGCGGCGGACCGTGCTCGTGCGCATGGATGGCCACAGCCTGCTGGCCAGCCGCTCGGCGCTAGAGGAGGCGGGCATCGACAGCGCCGGCCCGGAGGACATGCCGGGCGGGCGGATCGGCCGACATGAGGATGGCGACCCCGACGGCGTGCTCTACGGCCGCGCGATGGGGCTTGTAAGCGACCTCGTGCCTCCGGACGACGAGCATTCGATCCGCACGCTGCTGCTGCGGGCCGTGCGCGAGGCGAACCGCCACGGTGTGACGCAGGTGAGCGCCATCGACACGCGTCAGACGGTGGAGCGATATCTGGCTCCTCTGGATATCGAGGGAAAACTGACGCTTCGCTGCCGGGTGACGGTCACGAGCGGCGCCACGTCGCTCGATGAGTGGCGACCGCTGCTGGAGTGGGCTGCGCACAATCGGAGGCTGAGCGAGCACATCGCGGTGATCGGCTTTAAGGGGCAGATGGATGGTTCACTGGGCTCGCGCACCGCCTGGATGACCCAGCCGTATCGAGACAATCCAGGCGATCAAGAGAACGCGGGCATGCCGCAGGCGATGACGATCAGCGGCGAGATGCGTGAACTGATCTTCGCCGGCGCCGCCCTCGGTCTGCAGCCGGCGATCCACGCCATCGGCGATCGGGCCAACAACACGCTGCTCAACTGGTACGGGGAGCTGCCGGAGACGCGCCGGCGCGTGCTGCGGCCGCGGATCGAGCACGCCCAGCACCTGCTGGCCTCAGATGTGGAGCGGTTCGGGGCCCTGGGCGTAATTCCCAGCATGCAGCCGCTGCACAAGGCGGACGACGGGCGCTACGCTGAGCAGCGGCTGGGGCGCGAGCGTCTCCGATCGAGTTACGCTTTTCGCTCGCTGCTGGACAGCGGGGCGAGCCTGGCCTTCGGCAGCGACTGGCCGGTGGTGGACATCAACCCATTCCGCGGGATCGACGCGGCGGTGAACGCGCGGACACTGGAGGGGCGACGCTTTCTGCCCGAGCAGGCCATCACTGTGGAGGAGGCCCTGCAGAGCTACACATCGCTGGCGGCGCGGTGCCTCCACAGTGAGGATTCGACGGGCGTCATCCGCGTCGGCTTCGGGGCCGATTTCGTGGTGCTGGATCGTGACATTCTGACCATCGACCGGAGCGACATCATCAACACGCGGCCGATGATGACGGTTGTCGCCGGGACGATCGCGCATGAGGCGGAGTGACGGTCGCCGTGGTTGGTTTCCAATGAAAAAACGCCCCCGCTCGTGAGAGCGAGGGCGTCAAGAACTTCAGCCAAGTGAGGGCTGGATATTCAGACCAGTCTGCGACGGCGGAGCGCCGAGGCGCCGCTGAGGCACACCAAGCCCATGATTCCGAGGCCGAACGCATTCGGAAGCGGAATGATGCCAATGGTGAAATCATCGAACGCGAAGGTGTCGCCGGTGATCGGCTCAACATCGCTGCCGAAGGTGATTGACGTGAAGGGATTCTCGTTCGCGACAATGCCCCAGAACATGACGGAGCCGGTGGCCTCACCATCAGAGCTCAGCGGGGGAATCTTGAACTCCTTCACCTCGCCGTTGGCGAGCGTGATGGAGAGCGTGGCGCCGAAGTCGCCCACGTCGATGCCGAAGAATCCGAAGGAGTCGATCGGCGTGTTGAAGTTGATCTGAAGGATCTGCGTGCCGCTGGAGAGGTACTGCTCGCCGGAAGAGGGGTAGCGGCCCTCAGGATCTTGAGGGGGATCGGTCATGAAGCCGCCGAACCGACGGACCACGCCTCCGAAGGGGAATTCCGGATCGGCGCTGCCGATCTGAGCCTGAACGCCGGCGCCGAATTGAACCAATGGATCGACGGCCGGGTGAGCGAGATTGTCCCCGGGAGACTGATCCCAAGGCAGGTAATCGAAGCCTTCTTCCTGCTCGAAGCTGGTCGTGCTCGGGATCAGGTTGTTGGCGGTGAGCGCAGCGAAGAAGTCGTTCCGCGCCGCGGTGGAGTTCATGCGCATCTTCAGAGGCAGAGGCTTCGCGTCGGTGCCGCTGATGTCAACGCCATAGAAGACATTCATCCCGAAAGAATCGGGGGTAGTTCCGTCACGGGGAGTGACACTGGCGGCATGAGCCGCAGTGAGGGAAACGGACGCCAAGGCGGCCGTTACAGCGATACGAATCGTGTTGCACATAATCATCTCTCTCAAAACACCCCTGCCAAGCCTGACTTCGCGCGGTCTCTCAACAGCGCTCGCAACTTCCACCTCACGGCGTTCGAATGAACGCTCAAGAGATCATGCGGGTGTGCTCAGGCTGATGACGCCACACCGCACTCAGTCCACTCACGGATTACACACACGAAGACTGTACCGCCTTTATTGGACACCGCAAGGGTCTGCAGCCCATAATTCATTGTCCTACAAGGACTCACGACACTCCCGCATGAACGGAGAAGTGACTTTGGCGTCGCGCGCATGACGCGCAGCCCTCCCCAGACTTCCCATCTTAAATCTGACTCGCATGATGACTGCCCGGATGTCGCAGGTGTGACCCATTTATTGGACGTCAAGATGGAGAATCTGGTGAAGCTCGCTTTCGCGGCTCAATGCGCCCTGCAGAAATTATTCTCATTCGTCACCCCCTTGGCAGAGGAATGTCCGGCAATGGTCGGCACACGAAAAACGCCCCAGTTCCGAGGAACCGGGGCGTTGTCGTTGTTCAATGTTGCATGATTCTGATTGTGATCAGGATCAGCTGATGCGGCGGCGACGGAAGGCAGAAGCGCCGGTCAGGCAGACCAGGCCCATCGTGCCCAGGCCGAAGGCGTTGGGCAACGGAATGATTCCGATCGTGAACTGATCAAACGCGAACGAGTCGCCGACCACGGGAAGCACATCGCTGGAGAAGCGGACGTTGGTGAACATCTGGTCGGCGATGATCCCCCAGAACATGACGGAGCCGGTGGCCTCGCCATCATCGCTCAGCGGCGGGATCTTGAACTCCTTCTCCTCGCCGTTGGCCAGCGTGATCGTGAGGGTGGCGCCGAAGTCACCGACATCGATCCCGAAGAAGCCGAAGGTGCGGACCGGCTGGTTGAAGTCGATCTGCAGAATCGTGGTGCCGGTGGAGAGGTATTGCTCGCCGCTGGTGGGATAACGACCCTCCGGGTTTGCCGGGGGCGGCGGATCGGTGGTGTCGCTCTCGAAGCGCCGCACGATGCCGCCGAACGGGAAAGCGGCGGGAGCTGCGCTTGAGAACTGGGCGGTGACGCCCTCACGGAAGTAGACTTTGGGATCGACGGCCGGGTGACCGAGGTTGTCCGAACCAGACTCACCCCAGGGCAGGTTGGCGTAGCCGCCGTCGGGATGCCTGTCGTCGACCTGAGAGAAATCGACTGTGTCGGGAATCAGGCCCACCCCGGCGTGAGCCGCCTTGAAGGCCGCAAAGGCGTTGTCAGAGTTCGGCCATTCGGGAAGCGGAAACTGGTCGGTGTTATGGATATCGACATCGTAAAAGACATTCATTCCGAAGCCCGGCGGCGTGGTCCCATCCCTCGGCGTGATGCTGGCCCCGTGCACGGAGGCAGCGGAAGACGCGATCAACGCGAGCGACGCAGTGTGAAGCAGTGTTTTCATGGCATTTTTCTCCCGTTACCCCTTAGGCTGAAGCTCTCTTGAACCACCCCGAGAGCTTCCGAATTACACCCACTTGCTGAACGTTCCGATGCACCACCGACCCGCTCATGAGCTCGCGACTGTCAAGACTCCTGACGCCTCGGCCCATCATCTTTCCCGTCCACATTACGAGTTTACCCGGATTACCGGACGAAACAAGGGGTTACAGCCCCATAATTCCTGCCTCCAGGTGGACCTGAGGCTGACTTCGCACACTTGCACCCGCATCAGCGCCACAGGCTGCGTCAGGAGCAATTCAACACATGGCGCGACTGCGACTGGTCATGCCTGGATCCAGTACGTGTTATCGGACTTCAAAATGGGCAGAATCGGCTCCTTCGGTGATTCTTAGGCGGCGCCACAGCGGCGAAGTCGGGCAAAAATAATTGAATCGCCTCGACAGGACTCTGGATGTGGCGATCAGGGGGGCCGAACCGCTCCGCCTGAATGGGGGTGATATGCCCCAGGATCCGAGCCCGCACCTCCACAGGGGCGCCGATAGCGTCCACGACGGCAATGAGGTCCTTGGGGGAGTGGTCGAGGATTGGCTGGGTTACTTACTTGTAGATCTCCAGCCGGCGCCGCACCACCTCTTCGCGAGCGTCATCGACTCGGCCTGCTTCAGAGCCCGGTCGCGGAGCCGATCAACCATCTCACATTCGTCACCATCTTGACAGACGAATGTCCGGCGATGGGTCGGCGCACGAACAACGCCCCAGTTCCGAGGAACCGGGGCGTTGTCGTAGTTCAGCGTTGCATGATTCTGACTGGAATCAGGATCAGCTGATGCGGCGGCGACGGAAGGCAGATGCGCCGGTCAGGCAGACCAGGCCCATCGTGCCCAGGCCGAACGCGTTGGGCAGCGGAATGATGCCAATGGTAAAATCATCGAACGCGAAGGTGTCGCCGGTGACTGGATCCACATCGCTGCCGAAGGTGATCGACGAGAAGGGGTTCTCGTTGGCGACGATGCCCCAGAACATGACCGAGCCGGTGGCCTCGCCAGCTTGGCTCTCCGGAGGAATTTTGAACTCCTTCTTGACCACTTCTCCGTTCTCGTCGGGGTTGGCGAGCGTGATCGTGAGCGTGGCGCCGAAGTCACCCACATCGATGCCGAAGAAACCGAAGGAAGTGATCGGCGTGTCCCCGAAGTCGATCCTGAGTATCCTCGTGCCGCTGGAGAGGTACTGATCGCCGGAGGCGGGGTAGCGGCCCTGAGGATTGCCGGGAGGATCGGTTTCAATGCCGCCGAAGCGTCGGACAACGCCTCCGAAGGGGAACTCACCAGAGGCGCTGCCGATCTGTGCGGTGACGCCGGCGCCGAACTGAATCATCGGATCGACGGCCGGGTGTTTGAGATTGTCCCCGGGGGACTGATCCCAAGGCAGGTAATCGAAGCCCTCTTCCAGCTCGAAGCTGGTGGTGCTTGGGATCAGATTATTGGTGGCGAGGTGAGCCATGAAATTGTTGCTTGCCATATTCGAGTTGACTCGCATCTTCTTCGGCAATGGCATGGAGTTGGTGCCACTGATATCAACGCCATAGAAGACGTTCATCTCACCAAAAGTTCCGTCAGGACCAGGTTCCGATCCAGTGCGCGGTGTCACGCTGGCGCCATGCGCCATTGCGATCGGGATGGTCGCCGCGGCGGCCACCACCACTTGTCGTATCAGCCGTGTCATGTTGACTTTCTCCAACACCCTCAGTTTCGGCCTGACATCGCAGCTCCCAGCGGCTGCTCAGTTACTCCCTGCCGTTCGCGCGTCCTTGGTACGAGCAGCGTGAGACTGGCTGTGTGCTCAGGCCGATAACAACACGCCATCCCACTCAACGCACTCTACAGGATTTACCGGACCAAACAAGGGGGTAAGCCCCATAATGAGGCATGTCAGGGCGTCTCATGGCTGTCTGAAGGGCATATTTTCGGAACAGAGGAACACCTGAGGAGCCCACAGGCCTTCGAGTCCAAATGCAACACTTGGCTCACCATTTCAGTCCCTGTTCGGGGTAGGTCCTGGATTATGGGACGTTGCCGAAGTGACGTTCTCGGACCTCTCACCGGAGCCGGGCGCGGCCCGGGGCAGCGAAAAAACTTTGCATCTGTTTCAAAACATGAGCCGCCTCGATCAGGATTGATCGAGGCGGCTCAGGCGTTTACGAACCGGGGGGCGCCGCGGGCGTCCACCACGGCGATGAGGCTCTTCGGGTCGTGGTCGAGGACAGGCTTGTGGGTCTCTCCACCATCGACAGTGAGTGATCCTGATGGCGATCAGGTCAGCTGATGCGGCGGCGACGGAAGGCGGAGGCGCCGGTCAGGCAGACCAGGCCCATCGTGCCCAGGCCGAATGCGTTGGGCAGAGGAATGATGTGGCCGATCGTGAAGTCGTCGAAGGCGAAGGTGTCGCCGGTGATCGGGGCCATGTCGCTGCCGAAGGTGATCGACGAGAAAGGGCTCTCATTGGCGACAATACCCCAGAACATGACGGATCCGGTGGCTTCGCCGTCCTCGCTCACGGGAGGAATCTTGAATAGCTTGACATCGCCGTTGGCGAGGGTGATCGTCAGCGTGGCGCCGAAGTCACCGACGTCAATCCCGTAGAATCCGAAAGAATCGATCGGTGTATTGAACTCGATCCGGAGACGTTCGGTGCCGCTGGAGAGATACTGTTCGCCTGAGGAGGGGTAGCGTCCCTCAGGGTCGTGGGGGGGATCGGTGCCCATGCCGTTGTAGCGCCGGACCACGCCTCCGAGCGGGAACTCGGGATCCGAGCTGGTGACCTGGGCCTGAATGCCGTTCTGGAACTGCACCAGCGGGTCAACCGCAGGATGTGCGAGGTTGTCGCCCGCGGTCTGGTCCCAGGGCAGGTGGGCGAAGCCCTCGGACTCCTCGAAGCCCACCGTGTCGGCGAACATGTTATTCGCGAGCAGGGCTGCCTTGAAGCCGTTGTACGCTCCGGTCGAGTTCACACGCATCTTCTGCGGCAGCGGCATGGAGTTGCTGCCGCTGATGTCGACGCCGAAGAAGACGTTCGATCCAGCTTCGCCCGGAATCGTTCCTTCACGCGGTGTCACGCTGGCGCCATGCGCCATCGCGATCGGGACAGTCGCCGCAGCGACAGCCGCCATTTGCTTGATAAATTTTGTCATGATTGACTCTCTCCAACACCCTCGGAATCGGCCTGACATCGCAGCTCCCTGTGGCTGCTGATTTACTCCGCGGCTGTTCGCGCGTTCTCGCGGCAAGCAGCGTGAGATTGGCTGTGTGCTCAGGCCGATAACATCACGCCATCTCACTCGTCAAATTCTACCAGACTTACCGGACTGAACAATGGGGGCGCGTTCCAAAATGATGGGAGACACACCGCACCCAGGCTGCTTGAATGACTTACTTGGAACCGGAAGATCACCTGAGATGAGACCTGGCCTGCGGCATCATGCGCAATACTTGGCACACCAGTTCAGTCACTGTTCGAGATACAACCCGAAGTATGAGCAGTTCCCGAAGTGACATGCGCGGGCCACTCGCCGGAGTCTGATGCGGCTCGGAGCAGAGCAGAATCTTTGCGTGTGTTTCAGTCTCTGAGACCGTGACGATCAGGATTGATCGAGGACTCAGGCGCTTTCGAACCGAGGCGCCTGAATTGGCGCCAGGTGCTCGAGAATACGCGCCAGCACTTCGACCGGGGCGCCGAGGGCGTCCACCGCAGCGATGAGGTCCTTCGAGTAGTGGTCGAGGACGGGCTGGGTCTCTTCCTTATAGATCTCGAGCCGGCGCCGCACGACCTCCTCGCGGGCGTCGTCGGAGCGGCCCTGCTTGAGGGCCCGGTCGCGGAGTCGGGAGATCATCTCCGATTCGTCGCTGCAGGTGAGGTGGATGACCTTGAGTGTGTCGACCTCGGGGTCGAGCAGCGCCGCCTGGTTGACATTGCGTGGGATGCCGTCCAGAAGCACGATGTCGCGGCCTCGTCGGTAGCGATCGGCTTTCTCTTCCCGTTGCATGTGGCTCCGCCAGATGCGGATGGTGACGTCGTCCGGGACCAGCTCGCCGCGGCTGGAGTATTCATTGAAGATGGCGCCGAGCTCGGAGTTGTTGTCGAGCGCCCGGAAGACATCGCCTGTGGAGACGTGAAAGAAGCCCGGCACGGTCCCGAGGATCTTGCCCTGGGTGCCTTTGCCGGAGCCTGGCGCTCCAAAGAGGAGGATGGCTTCATGTCGCTGTTCTGCCAACTGGAATCCCTCGGACGAAGCGACCACGTGACAGGGCGCGCGGACAACTCTTTCCATGAATGTGACGCAAGACTAACGCCATGCTCGCAGGGGGCAACTCCGGGCGCCGCGCCGGTGAACCCCTATCGACTGCGGCGGGTGGGGGCTTGACGCCGGGGGGCCCGGGTGGAGAAGGTCCGCGGGTGTATATTCATGGCCAATGCAGGGACTCACCCATCGCTGGATCGAGCCGGCGCGGGAGAACGGGGGGACCGGGGGACGCGATCGACTCTCCGACGACCCGCTGATCGACCGCATCCTGAGGGCCAGGGGCGTGGCGGACGCCGAGGCCGCCCGCCGCTTTTGTGAGCCGCGGCTGATCCATCTGCACGACCCGTCCGGCATTCCGGATCTGGATCGGGCCGCGGAGCGGATTCTGAAGGCCCTGCGCGCCTCGGAGCCGGTTGTGATCTACGGCGACTACGACGTCGACGGCGTGACCGCATCGGCGATCCTGCTGCACATGTGCGCCGCCATCGCGCCGGGGGCGCCGGTGAGCATCTACATCCCCCATCGCCTGGAGGAGGGATACGGCCTCAGCTCCGAGGCTCTCGAACAGCTCGCATCTCAGGGGGCTTCCGTGGTGGTGAGTGTGGACTGCGGCGTCGGCGCCGTCGAGCCGGCGCGGCGGGCGCGGGAGCTCGGCCTCGATCTGATCATCACCGATCATCACACCCCCCCCACTTCGCTCGACGATCTTCCCGATGCGCACTCCGTGGTGCACCCGCGACGGCCGGACTCGACGTATCCCTTTGGTGAACTGTGCGGCGCCGGCGTCGCTTTCAAGCTGGCGTGGCGCCTCGCCACGCTGGCGACTGGCTCGGAGCGCGTCTCGCCGGAGATGCGCGAGCTGCTCCTCGATCTGCTGGCGCTGTCGGCGCTGGGGGCGGTGGCGGATGTGGTTCCTCTGGTGGATGAGAACCGGGTGATGACGCGCTTCGGACTGGCGCGGCTGAAATCGACGCGCTTCATCGGCCTCAACGCGTTGATCGAGGCGGCGGGGCTTGCGGGGGATGATATCAACGCCGAACACGTCGGATTCGTGCTGGCGCCGCGGTTGAACGCGTGCGGCAGGATGGGGCATGCGCGTGAGGCGGCGGAGCTGCTGACCGATGTCACCCCCGAGCGTGCCGACGTCATCGCGCGTCAACTCACGGTGCAGAACGACAAGCGACGGGCGGTCGAGCGGACGATTTTCGAGCAGGCATGCATCATGGCCGAAGATGCGGGCATGACGATGGACGATCGGCGCGCCATCGTGCTGGCCCACGAGGAGTGGCACCCGGGCGTGGTCGGGATTGTCTGCTCGCGGCTGGTGCAGCGGTTCGGCCGGCCCGCGATCCTGATGCAGCGGGCCGAGGGAATCTGCCAGGGATCGTGCCGGAGCGTGGACGGGGTGAGCGTGTGTGAGGGTCTTGGTGTCTGCACAGACCTGCTGGAGAGCCATGGCGGGCACGACATGGCCGCGGGGCTGCGGATGCGGGCGGAGCGGCTGGATGCGTTCGTCGAGCGATTCACGACGTTCGTCAACGAGCGACTGTTGGTGGCGGATCTGAAGCCCTCGCTGCGCATCGACTGCGATGCGACGCTGCACGAGCTGACGCCGGAGACGATCCGGCGGATCGAGGGGCTGGGTCCGTATGGTCGGGGGAACCCGACGCCGCGAATCCGCGTGCGTGGCCTTCGCGTGACGCATCCGCCTGAGCCGTTGGGCGCCGGCGGGCGGCACATGAGCATGCACGTCGCCGGCGGCGGACGCACGGTGCGGGTGCTGGGCTGGAGCTGGGGAGAGCGGCGCAGCGCAATTCCGGCGGGCGCCTCGGTGGACGTGGTCGTCAAGCCCAAGCTGAACTCGTGGCGCGGACGGGTGAGCGTTGAGCCGGAGCTGTGCGATCTCTCGCTGGTGTGAGCGGCTCCCTCAGCCCCCCATGACCGTGCCCATGGTGAAGATCGGGAGTAGCAGCGCGATGGCGATGCCGCCGATCAACACACCCATGAAGGTGATGACGAGCGGCTCGATCATCTGGGTGCCGTTGCGGATTGCCTCGTCGAGTTCGTGCTCGGTGACCTGGGCGACACGTTCGAGAACCTCAGGGAGGCGCCCCGTGCGTTCGCCCGCCGCGATCATCTGACCGACGGAGGCGGGGACGAGTGTGCTTTCGAGTAGGACCTCAGCGATGTTGCGACCCTGGGTCATGGCCTCGTCCATTTCGTCCCAGAGTTTGGCCCAGTGGGCGTTGGTGGTGACGCCCCGCACGATGCCGACCGCTTCGGGCAGCGTGACGCCGGCGGCGAGAAGTGTGCCGAGCGTGCGCGTGGCGCGGCTGAGATAGAAGTTGGTGAAGATGGGTCCGATGATAGGCGATCGGATCTTGAGCCAATCGATCCAGGAACGGCCACGCGGCGTGCGTCGGAAGAGGTATCCACCGACGCCGAGCGAGATGGCCGCGGCGACGAGGGCGATCCAGTTTCCCGTGAGGAAATCACTGATGGACATAATGATGCGCGTGGGCGTGGGCAGCGTCGCCGATCGCGACTCGTAGATGCGCGCGAAGCGCGGCAGCACCCAGCCCACAAGAAAGCCCGTGACCGCGATGGCCATGGACATCATCATCATGGGGTACGTGAGGGCGCCCTTGATCTGCTTGACGGTTCTGCGCTCGGCGCCGAGGTAGTCCGAGACGCGTCCGAGCATCTTGCCGAGTGATCCGGTGGCTTCGGAAGCGCGGATGAGGCTGAGCATGAGCGTGGGGAAGACGCGGGGAAACTCGGAGAGGGATGCGGAGAAGGAGACGCCGCTGTGGACGCGATCCGCCACGATCTCGACGATGCGGCGCACGCCGCCGCCCTTCGTCTGGCTGAGGAAGGCGTTGAGCGCCTCGGAGAGCGGCACGCCGGTGTCGAGCATGACCGAGAGCTGGGAGCTGAATGCGATGACGTCTTCGCGCTTCACGCTCTTGGAGAGTTGGCGCGTGCGGACCTTCTCAGTGTCGACGAGCGTCGAGCTGATGTCGAGATCGGTGACGGTCAGCCCTTCCGCTCGCAATTTGCGAAAGGCGTCCGATTCGCTCAGAGCTTCGACGACGCCATTCTGGCTTCGGCCCTTGCTGTCACGCGCCTTGTAGCTGTATTTGGTCATGGCTGAATTCGAGACGTACGCCCCGCCCCCCGCTCACTGATCACATGGTGCAGACCCGCATCACCTCTTCGACCGTGGTGAGCCCCATTTTCGCCTTGATGAATCCGTCGTCGCGGAGCGTTCTGTAGCCGGTCTTGGCGGCGATCTCGCGCAGTTCGTGCAGGTTGAGGCCGCGGCCGACGCCCTCGAGCATCTGATCGTTGGGAAGCAGAAGCTCGAAGATGCCGAGGCGTCCTGCGTACCCCTTTCCCAGGCAGCGCGAGCAGCCGGCGCCGCGGAAGAGCTCCTTGCACTCGCCCGCCGCAGCTTCAATCGTCTCGACGGTGCGATCGTCGGGCTGGTAAAACTCCTTGCAGTGCGGGCAGATCTTGCGGACGAGCCGTTGGGCGAGAATGCCCCGCAACACTGCGGCGACGAGGTATGGCTCGATGCCCATGTTCACCAGCCGCGTGACCGCAGAGACGGAGTCGTTGGTGTGCAGCGTGCTGAAGACGACGTGGCCGGTGAGGGCGGCCTGTGTGGCGATGGTCGCGGTCTCGGCGTCACGGATCTCGCCCACCATGAGGATGTCAGGATCCTGACGCAGCAGGGAGCGCAGCGCCGAACTGAAGGTGAAGCCGGTCTTGTCATTGACCTGGAACTGATTAATGCCGGGGATGTTGACCTCGACCGGGTTCTCGACCGTCGAGATGTTGAGCTCATCCGTGGCGAGCTGGCTGAGGACGCTGTAGAGCGTGGTCGACTTGCCGGATCCGGTGGGGCCAGTGACGAGGACCACGCCATTGGATGATGTGACGACGCGCTTCCATTCCTCGAGGATGTCGGGTCCGAAGCCGATCTTCTCCATGGGAACGATGGCGGAGCGGTTGTCAATGATGCGGATGACGACCTTCTCGCCGAACTTGCCGGGGAGGGTCGAGATGCGCAGGTCGATGGGCCGGCCATCGATCATGACATGGATGTCGCCGTCCTGGGGCAGGCGGCGCTCGGAGATATCCATGTGGGCCATGATCTTGATGCGCGACACGATGGCGGGGTGCATCTGGTGCGGCGGGTTGAGCTTCTGCACCAGCCGCCCGTCCACGCGGTAGCGGGCCCGGCAGGAATGGTCCTCGGGCTCGATGTGAATGTCGGACGCCCGATCCTGCACTGCCTGATAGATCAGGAAGTTCACGAGCTTGACGACGGGCGACTGGCCGGCCATCTGCTCGAGATTCCCGAGATCGGTCATCTCCTGCTCAACGATGCTGAAGTCGCTGACTTCGACGTCTTCGTAGATCTCATCGATCACGAAGACGTTGGCGCTTGGCAGGTAGGCCTGGAGTGTGGTGCGGATGTCGCCCGGTATGGCCGCGACGACCTGCACCGTGCAGCCGCTGAGGCGCTCGATCTCCTCGACGAGGAAGAGATTGGCTGGTTCGGAGACGGCGACTGTGAGTGAGTTGTCGATCTTGAAGAGCGGGAGCACGCAATGGCTCTCGATGAAGTCGCGAGGAAGGACCTCGGTGATGCGGGGGTCGGCCATACGCGCATTGAGTCGCGCGAAGGGAACGCCGTAGCACTCCGCGAGGGACTCCATGACCTGCTCCTGGGAGGCGAAGTTGAGCTCGATGAGCACTTCGCCGAGGAGCTTGTGATGGCCGCGGCGCTTCTGCTCTTCGAGGGCTTCCTTGAGCTGGGCCATCGAGATGACGCCACGCTCGACGAGCGTGTCGCCGAGCTGAATGCGGGCCGTCTTGTGCTGTGAGCCATGCTGCTGGGGGCTCATCGGACGCTCCTCACCGCCGATTCGATGGTCGGGTGGGCCTCGAACGACTTTTCCAGTCTCGTCAGGCGCAGGATTTTTTCGACGTTGTCGTCAGGGTTGATCAGCCGGAGCTGGCCTCCCTTGTCTCCAAGCTGCTCGCGCAGCCTCAGCCAGCTTTCGAGCCCCGCGGAGTCGACGAACTCGAGGTGTTCACAGTTGAGGAGCACGTGGCGGGCGCCGTCGTCCAGACGATCGGATACGACGCGTCGGAAGTTGTCGACATCATCGTCGGTGTAATCACCGGAGAGGGTCAGCACGCAGATGTGCTCATATTCCTGATAGCTCAGTTTCATCAGGCGGCCCTCCCATGCGACGAGGCCTGACGCTCACGATCGACGTGGCGCGCCACCAGCGCGTCGTAGGCTGAGAAGTCGAGCTTGACGAACCGCGGCGCCAGCTCCGGATCAAACTGAGTGCCGGCGCAACGCTCGATCTCGGCCAGCACCTGCGCACGCGGCATGGCCGATCGGTAGGTTCGCGTCGAGCTCATGGCGTCGAAGGAGTCGGCGAGGCCGATGATGCGGGCGTAGAGCGGCGTATTTTTCGCGGCGAGCCTGTGCGGGTAGCCCTGGCCATCCCATCGCTCGTGGTGATGCAGGACGGCGGGGAGGACGTCCGCGAGCTGGGGGATGTCCTTGAGAATGCGATGCCCGATCTCGGGATGAGCCTTGATGAGCACGAACTCCTCGTCGGTCAGCCTTCCGGGCTTGCAGAGGACCGTCTCAGGCACGCCGATCTTGCCGACATCGTGCACAAGGCCCGCGATGCGGATGCGCTCGACTTCCGTCTCATCGAAGCCCATGTCGCGGGCGAGCATCATGGCCAGGTGGGCGACGCGCTCTGAATGGCCGCAGGTGTAACGATCCTTGGCGTCGATCGAGGCCGAGAGGGCTTCGAGGGTGCCGAGGAACATGGACTGCTGGTCATCGTAGAGGGCGGCGTTCTGGAGAAGAATGTTCAGATACTGGCCGGCGCCGTCGAGGAGCTTGATGTCAACGCTGCTGATTTCATCGTCGACGCCCTGCTTTTCGCCGGCGATGAGGGCGCCGATCAGGCGGCCATCGCGCATCATCGGGTGCACGAGCACTGTGGAGGCGCTGTCGCCCGCCTTCGATGCATTATGCAGCTTGTCGAGATTGACGACCATGGCCTGGGGGCCATCGATGCGCGCCATGAGCTCATCAACGGTGTCCAGGAATTCGTTCTCCGGACAGCATTTTTCACCGACGATCACCGTCTGCCCCGCGACGTGGCGGGCGTCGCGATCCTCGTCGGCGAAGCGAGCGGCGATCCATTTGAATGAGAGCGTGGCGTGCAGTTCCTCGCACAGGAGGTGGACGAACTTTGCGGGCTGGGCCAGCTCGTTCATCGACTGGCCCAGCTTGTAGAGCAGGTTCAGCTCTTCGTATGCTTCGGTGAGCTGGCGGCTGAAGCCGGAGAGCGTCTCCTCATTGACGGCCAGTTCGAGGCGGTCGCCGAGCGTCCACGTCAGCATGCGCGCGGTCCTGAGCGCGGCTTCGGCGTCGTAGACTGCGATGTGGCGCAGTGCCTCGCGGGCGGCGTCGAGGTCGAGGGACGCTCCCTGACAGACGGAGACGAAATGCTCCTCGTCGAGGGCGGCCGCCGACAATGCAAACGCCACGATGTAGCCGACGCGTCGGCGGCGCCGGGTTTCGATCACGGGAATGGCCCAACAGCCCGGAATGATCGCCTCGGGCTCGGGGTGATCGGAGTCGATCCAGTTCGAAGCGAGTTTCCTCAGTCGCGCTGTGATGAATCCGCTCTGGATCCAGTCGCGCGCAATGGCGCCGCCGGCGATTCCGCTCTGCTCTGCCTCGCGAATGATGCGTCCTTCGACGTCGCATCTGAGCGTGGGCAGACCAAGAGCGCAGCATCGCTCACGCAGCACGGTGCGTGCGCAGGTGAGGCCATCCTGGACGGTCCTGACGCTCATGCCGCTTCCCGCGCCTTTCCATCGCCCGCTGACTCCCCAAGGATTTCGGCGATCATGTCCAACAGCTCACGAGGGCTGAAGGGCTTGCTGAGCACGTGGCGGATGCTGGTGCGTTGCAGATCGTCAGCGCCGAGGGCGTACCCCCGGGCTGTGAGAAGCAGGGCCGGAATCGAGGCTGTGGCCTTGTTTCGCTTGAGGCGCGCGCACATTTCGACGCCCGTCATGTAGGGCATCTGCAGATCTGTGATGATCAGGTCCGGCAGGCTCTGGCAGGCCAGCTCGTACCCCTCTTCGCCGTCACCCGCCGTGAGCACCTCGTACCCGGCGTTGCCGAGCTTGAGCGAGACAACGTGCAGGATGTGGGATTCATCATCGACGACAAGGACTGTTTTGCTCATCATGGAGCCTCTCCCCTCTCTTACGCGCCATCCGCGTCATACGGGATGTTGAATCGGAACTTGCTGCCCATCCCCAGCTCACTGGTGACGCTGATGTGGCCGTTGTGAACCGTCTCGACGATGTGCTTCACCAGCGACAGGCCGAGTCCGGTGCCCTTGGCGACGCGCTTGTAGTTCTCAATGCGGTAGAACTTGTCGAACACCTTGTCGAGCGAATCGGGAGGGATGCCGAGACCCGTGTCGGCGACGGTGACCATGACGGAGCCGGTCGCGTCGTCGTTCTCGACGGCGACGGTGACCCGTCCCCCTTCCGGCGTGTATTTCACGGCGTTGCTCAGGAGGTTCAGCAGCACCTGGTGCACCATGTCCGCATCCGCCATCGCCGTGCAGGCGAGGGGGCTTGACTTCAGGTGAACGCTGATCTCCTTCAGGTTCGCCTGCGGCTGGATGACCTCGATGGCCTTCTTCGAGGCCGAGATGAAGTCCACCTCCGTCCGCTCGATCTTCACGATGCCCGCCTCGATCCGGCTGATGTTCAGCATGTTGTCGATGAGGCGGTTGAGGCGATCCGCCTCGCTCTTGATGATCTGGTAGAACTCCTGGCGGCTCTCCTCGTCCGCGGCCTCACCGTCGAGCAATAGCTCGATGTAGGCGTTGATCGAACTGAGCGGTGTGCGAAGCTCGTGGGAGACCTTGGAGACGAAATCGGTCTTCATCTGGCTGATCTCGCGTTCCCGGGTCACATCGCGCAGGATCGTGACCACGCCGCCGACGCCGCGGCGGGAGTCGGGCAGGCACGTGAGCGTGACGTCGTAGCACATGCCCTGGCTCTCAGGATCATCAGAGGGGATCGACGAGGGGATGGCGTGATCGGCGTGCTTGCGATGTCCCGGTGTGGCCAGGTCTCGCTCGTCCTGGATGAGCCGGCGCAGTGCGTCATCGACGATGATGTCGTCGATCGACTTGTGCATGGCTTCGGCGGGTCGAAAGCCGAGCAACTCGCCGGCCCGGTCGTTGGCCATCTTGAGTTCGTTGAAGGCGTCGGTGACGAGGACCGCATCGTGAAGGCTGTGCAGGATGGCCTCGATGTGCTGGCGCTCGGCCTCGCTCACCTGGTGGCGGATTTCAACCTCGCGCAGGTTGGACTCGGCCTCCTCGGCTCGCGCGGAAAGTGAATCCATTGCCTGCTGGATCGCGGTTCGCAGATCTTGCAGTTCGGAGCCGGTCTCGATGAGCTCGGTGCGCCTGCTCTCGGCCATCGTCGTCAGTTCATTGATGAGAAGATCCGTCTGGTGGTCGTGGCGATAACCAATTGGAAATACCACAGCCGCAACCACGGCCATCGTCAGGGCCGCGACGCCAATGATGAGCGTCGCGCCGCTCAGGCCGAGCGCCGGAACCAGGGCCGCCGCGCCGGCGCTGCATACGCCTGCGGCGACAGCCGCCATCAGACTGAACTTCCGACCGATTTTCACCGACCGACTCCCTCTCTTCCAAAGATAGTGTCCGGGTCCGTCACTCAGTCGTCCTGCTGAACCGCCGCCAGCATGCGCCGCGCCTGATCGTGCGTCGGGTCGATCGCGAGCGCGTCAATGAAGCTTGACGCAGCCTCGTTCCGACGTCCGAGTTCATCGAGCACGACGCCTCGGAGCATGGCCGGGCGCGGGTCGGCGCCCGCGAGGCTTACGGCCTTGTTCAAGCTGGCGAGCGCGCTGTTGAGATCGCCGGCGCGCCGGCTCCACATGGCCATCATGAGCGGGCCTTCATGTCGATTCGGCGCGATGGCCGTCAGCCGGGCTGCGACCAGACGAACCCGGTTCATGTCCCCGATATGCATGGCGACTTCACCCAGATCGATCCATGCTTCGATGTCGGAGGCGCCGGCGCTGTCGCTCGTCAGGGCGAGCAGAATCGAGCGGGCTTCGACCGGGCGGTCGAGATGAATCAGGCAGCGGGCCTGGGCGTGCTTGAGGTCGCGCCGATCCTTGAAATCCTTGTGTTTCATGAGCCTGCGCAGGCTGTACTCGGCCTCGGTGAATCGCCCGGAAGCGATCTGGGCGAGCGCCAGGTCTTCGTGCAGGGCCAGTTCGTCCGGCGCGAGCAGGCGAGCCTCGCCGAAGAGCGTGACGGCCCTTTCGTAGTCGCCCCTCATCATCGCGATGTGGCCCATCGTCTGGCGGACGCCTGCGTTGTGCTGATGATTCGAACGCCTGCTCTCCAGAAGCTCCATCGCCTTGTCAAGCTGACCGAGTTCGATGTGCATCTCCGCGGCGGCGATGATGAACTGGGCGTTGGATGGATCAAGATTGGCGGCGGCGAGATAGCGCTCCATGGCCTGGTCATGTTCACTGAATCGCTCGTGAGCGATGCCGAGGTAGTAATGCGCCTCGACGAAGCCAGGATCGAGCTCCAGCGCTTCGCGATAGGAAACCACGGCGGCTTCAAGCTGCCCCAGCTCCATCATGATCCGGCCGCGGAGCGTGTGGCTCTTGGGGACAGCTCTGTTGAGATCGAGCGATTCATCGACGTTATTGAGCGCCTTGGAGAGATCGCCCGCGAGAAACTGCTGACGAGCCATGTCCCAGGATGTGGCGGCCTTGATCGTCGCCATGCGTTCGTTGGCGCGTTCGATGTGCTCAGTGGTGTACCGCCCGTGTCCGCTCGCGCAGCCGGCAAGGCCGGTTGCGAGGCCCGCGGCGAGCGTCATGGTCGCCGCGGCGAGGATGCGCTTGTTGATCGTCCGTCTCATCCTGTCTGCTCCTTGGCCGAAGTCCTGGAGACCGGCCTCGATTCACTTGTCGAAATCTTCATCCTCGACGTGGGTCACGGCGGGAACGCCGGGGGACTGGGTCGAGCCGGTGAAGATCGGCTGCAGGTTGCGCCACACGCCGGTGAACGTCAGGTTCATCGGACGCATGTCGCCAGTCTTCATCTCGGGCGTCTCGGGCTCCCGCATCACGAGGACGCCGGGATCGCCCATCCAGAAGGGAATCGCCCAGTCGTCGACTTTCGAGGGCGCCGGCGTCTGATCCGTCAGCGTGGGGAACTCGGCCATGTCGCTGAAGGGATCGTCAACGAAGCCCTTCTGCTCCATGTTCCAGGGCTCATCGCCCTCGGGCCAGACCGCGATGGGGCTCAAGGGGCCGTCGACACCCTCCGGCTCGGGGCCGAAGAGCTCCTCGCCCGTGAGCGAGGGTGTGATGGTGACGGTCAACTGCAGATCGTCGGGATTGGACGAACGGCGCGTGGGCCCCTGCTCGGACTTGATCGCGACCTTGCGGCCGTCGGTCTTCCGGGTCCGTGCAGAGTCGCCGGCGTCCGTCTTCACGACCTGGTCATCGGTGAATGTGGCCGTCGGAGGCCTGGACCGGCGACCTTCGAGCACGGGTTGCTGCTTGGCGGCCTCGGCGATCATCATGCGCTCGTCAATCTCGTCGAGCGGAACGGCGACGAGGTGCTGACCAAGCGGATGCGTCATCAGGCCGACCGGCTCGATGCGGTCATACGAGTCATCGATCTCGTCATCAAGGATGCGCTGGAGCAGGCTCCGGTTGGGCCAGATCTCGCGCTTGTTCATCAGTCGTTCGCGGAGCTCGATGGCTTCGGGCTGCGCGGGATTGAGCGAGAGTGAGCGGCGGACCTTCCAGAACGCCTCGCCGCTGTTGCCCTCGAGCGCCAGGCGCTCGGCTTCGACGTTGAGCATTGCGGTCATGCGGTCGCGGCTCCAGGGGAGCAGGCCGCTGCGAACGCCGGTGCGGACGCGCTCGGCGTGGGCGAGGGCCCGATCGCCCTGATCGAGAAGCATCTGATCGTTCACGATGGTGGGCGTGATCAGGAAGATGATCTCGGAGCGGGCGGTCATGTCATCGTGGCCGCGGAAGGCGGCGCCGATGATCGGAATGTCGCCGATGAAGGGCACCTGGCGACGGCCGAGGGTGGTCGTCTCCTTGAAGAGGCCGCCCAGCACGATGGTGGAGCCGTCGCGGACAAGCACGTTGGTGGTGAGGCTCTGGGTGATCTCGTCAGGAATCGAGACATTGGATCCTGAAACCTCGGTGGCCTCGCGGATGACGGCCTCGGAGACCGAGGGGCTCAGCTCCATGCGGATCATGCCGTCGTTGGAGATGAAGGGACGGAAGGAGAGCTGGGTGCCCGTGTCGAGGAACTCGACGGTCTGCGTCGTCGAGGTCTCGGTGGAGGTTGTGTTGAGGTAACCGACCCGCTGACCGACCAGCACGCGAGCGGGCTGGCGGTTGAGCGTCAGGATCTTGGGGCGCGAGAGGATGGTGACGTCGGTCACTTCATCAAGCAGCCGCATGAAGACGCTGAAGTCGTTGCGGATGATGCCGGCCTTGAAGGTCGAGGGGCCGCTGGTGTTGCCCGGCCGGGAGACGGCGGCCTGCCCACGGTTGTCGGGCGGGCTGAAACCGCCGTCGGCGCCGGAGCCGCCGGCGATGAGGCCGTTGGCCGCGCCGAGCGGGCCGCCGATGTCCATGAAGTCGGTGAAGTTGACATCGCCGATGATGGAGAAGTCGACGCCGAAGGCGTTGGCCTCGTTGAGCTGCGTCTGGAGGATGGTCGCCTCGACCAGCACCTGTGAAGGACGGGTGTCGAGGCTCGCGATGAGCTTCTCGATCTCCTCGACGTGCTCGGGGTAGTCAAAGATCACGACGGTGGACGAGAGCGCGTACGACTCGTCGCCGATGGGCGACTTGTCGGTTATGGTGAAGGCGCCTGGATCGCCGTTGGTCTTGATCTGGCCGACTTCGGAGAGAAGCGGCGAGACAAACTCGGCCGCGTCGTTGGAGTTGAGATAGTTCAGCCGGATGACCTTATGGACCGGCTTGCGGGTGGCGCGCTCGATTTCGTCGATCTCCTGAAGCGTGTAGACAAAGATGAAGTTGCCGCGCTCGATGTAGCCATATCCATTGACGTGCAGGATGGCGTCCAGCGCCTCATAGAAGGTGACGTTGTACAGGTTCGCGCTGACGGTGGCGGAGACGTCCTTGCTGACAACGATGTTCCGCTGACTTTGCAACGAGAGCATCTGGAGGACGTTGGCCAGGTCTTCGTCCTGCACGTGCAGATCGACCGTGAGATATTCTGAGACGGTGATCTCGGCGTCGGACGCTTTCTTCGTGTCGAAGGGGTTGCGATTCTGACCGAGCGCCTGGCCTGCCCCGGCCGCCGCGATCAGCCAGGCCGCACAGATGGAACCAGCGCGCCGAACGATAACACGGCGACCATAGCTGTTTTCGGTGGACATCCTGCTGCTCCTCCACTCGCCGCGTTGCGGCGAAAGACTCCCGGATCACTTCAGTTACGGCGTCGCAAGCGTCAGCGCGACGCGAATTCCATCTTGTTCCACAACGACTCGGCTCCGATGCACTTCGATCAGCGTGAAGCCCTCGATCTGCTGACCGATGCGGAGCACCTGGGCGGCGCCACGTCTCGATCCGTGCGTTTCAATCACCGCTGTCGGGCTGGAGCCAAGCATGATGCTTCTCACTCGTAAATTCTTCGCCTGCTCACGGATGCGCTGCTCATGCCGCGCCGCGAGCGCGGCCTCATCTTCCTGTTCAATGTCGTCGTTTCTGATGGGGGACTTTGCAGGCGATGGCTCGGACACTTCCGTCTGGGAGGGCAGGGGAAAATATCGCTCGCTCGGGAGGAAAAGATTTCTCTCCAGCGGGGTGAGCGACGGGAGCTCGATGCGGTTTGCGCTCGCGAGTTTCCGGTCCATCGCCGATCCTGAGCCGATATCCGTCTGCTGCGCCGCGCCGGCCTGTCTCGGACCCGGCGCCTGATTTTCGGACGATTTCGACAGGACCCCAGCGCGCACCCACATCACCAGCGCCACGACAACAAGGCCTCCCAGGATGGACGCCTTCTTCGGATCCGCCGTGACCATCACCCAGTATTCCATCAGGCGCTTCTTCACTGATCCTCCTCCCCTGTCGCGTCGGCCAACGCCTGCGTCATCTCTTCATCCGCCCCAAAGAACAGATCAAGCGTCATCTCGACGCGCACGCCGCCGAGCTGGGTCTTGTCGTCCCGGCCGCGATCCGTCTCGATCCGCAGTCGCTGCACCCTCACCAGGCGCTGCAGCGACTCGATCCATTGAATCGCGTCGTGCACTCTGGTGAAAGGTCCGCGCAGGGTGACGGACATCGGCATGGACCACGCAAGATCGAGCTCCAACTCACGACCGGTGTTGATCTCGCGGTCGAAGAGCTGCAGTTCATCGAGTCGCTCGCTCAGGTTTCTCATGAAGGATGCGAAATCGCTGTCCTGCGGAATCGGCTTGGTCTGCTGACGGGCCATCTTCCTGGCCAGGGCGAGGGACTCCTCGAGTCTGCGGATCGCGGCGGCGCCGTCGTCGGCGTCGGCCACGCGAGCGGCGAGCGTCAGTCGCTCATCATTCAGCCGAGCCAGGGAGCGATGCTTCGGGCCGATGATCAGACCGAGCGACGCAAGAGTGATCGCGGCCAACGAAACCGAGAGCCAGAGTCTCATCTTGGACTTCATCGCAGCTCTCCTTCCGCACTGAGGTCGACGAAGGTGTATCGCTGTGAAGCGTCGATCTCGCAGGAAAGGCCGAATTCGCGAGCTGAATTCCCGCGCAATTCGGTCTGTCGCGTGTAATCGACCGCGATTCGCCTGAACAGAGGATGTCCCTCGAGCCCGGCGACGAAGGAGGCGACGTGCATGTCGTCCGGCGCGTGGCCCTTGATTTCGATGACCATGCGGCGACCAGCCTCGGGCCGTTCATCCGTCTCGGCGCCGCGGGTGCGTCCGGCGACGCGCTCCTGCCTGGGGGTTACATTCAAGGATGTCAGCGACACCGAATCCGGCGTCGCCTGGCCGAGCGCGGTGACGACATCGCCCATGCGAACCGGCCACGCGAGCAGATCATGGCGACGCATCCCTGCTTCGAGTTGTTCGATCTGCTTCTCCAGCGCCGCGGCCAGCTCGCGCTGGCCTGCGTCGAGCTGCACCTGGCTGCGCAGCGCGCGCACCTCGCCCAGGCGGCTGCGCTCCATGACGGTCAACAGCGATGTGTACACAGCCACCACAGCGATGAGGGCGACGTAGGCGGCGGACCACTTGCGGACCTCGCTCCGCTGGCCGAGCTTGCGTCGGCAGTTCTCCGGCATCAGGTCGATGAGCTGGCTCACGCGGCTTCCCTCCTCGGCGTGCGCGTCGTCTGCCCGTCGCGGCGCTGCTGTGTCGCAGGGCCGGCGGCGTCGGGCGCGATGTCGGCGGTCTGTGAGCTGTCGCCGCGCAGGCTCAGGCCCGCCGCGACGGACCATTCCGCCAGGTCGCCGCGACGATCCATCGCCAGCGATGCGCAGGAAGTGTCGATGCCTTCCAGCGGACGTCCGATTTCCGTGTCGGCGTGCAGCGCTTCCCCGATGGCCTCCTTGAGGCCGGGCTCGCGGGCGTGGCCGCCGACGATCAGCGCGCGCTCCGGCGGGCTGCCGCGGAAGGTGACCATGTAGTAGCGGAGGCACAACGCAACCTCACCGGCCATCTCCTCGAGGAGCGGACGGACGGCGTCGTAGATCGCGCGATCGGCGCGCGAGTCGTGCTTTCTGGCGCCATCCTGCTCCACGTTGAGCATACGCTGGCGACGGAGTTCGGCGATGGTCTCAGGCTTCATATCGAGCTGTTCCGCCGCGGCCTCGGTGAGTCGTGCGCCGCCCATCGGCAGCGACTTGTAGAAGACCACATCGCAGCCGCGCAGGATCACCACGCCGGTTGTGCGCGCCCCGACGTCCACCACCATCCGCACCACGTTCGAATCGCTGGCGCGACGGTAAGCCCGGCTGAAGGTGCGTCCGCATGCGAGGAAACCCGGCTCGACCGCCAGCGGACGCAATCCAAGCTCGCACACATCATCGACGAGCCGCTCGAGCTCCGGCGCTTTGGCGCCGACGACGATCAGCTCATCGCGGAGATCATCGCCCTGGTGGATCTCGCCGGCTCGAACCCAGCCGATCTCGGCGGTCTCTCCGGCATCGAAGCCGAGCCGTTCCGAGCCTTCGAGCCGGATGGCTCGGTCGGTCTCCTCCCGGGGCATCTGCGGCTGGCGCACGGAGCGGACCCGCAGCAGCGAGTCGTCAGCCGCCACAAAGCACTGCCTGCCGACAAAACCCGCACCGATGATCTTGCGCTTCAAGCCTTCGAAGAGGCTCTGTCTTCGCTCTTCAACATCCATCTCGTCGGCCTTGACGCCAAGGTCGACCCTGGCCGCTGCCACGACCGTATAGGCGCCTTTCACCTTCCGGAGCTGCAGCAGCCGTGCGCCGCCTCCTCCGATGTCAACGCCAATGGGCAGATGTCCGGTTTGCAAATATTCTCTTAACACGCCTCCACGCCCTCATTTCTGTGCGTCCGCCGCCGCAGCGATCCGAAACGCGTGCCTCCTCCATCAACGAATCCATCACTCGGTGCGCGCCACTGTCACACGCCCGGTGTACGCCTCCACGGTCACGAGGAAGCGGCGGTCTTCACCGACGATCTCCACCGTGCCGCTCATGCCCGGGTCATCGCTGTCGATCGCGGCGACGGGTCCACCGAGTTCATCAAAGATCAGTCGCTCGTCGCCGTTGAATGCAGGATTCGCGATCCGCCCTCCGCCGTATTTCGTGTCGTTGAAATCCCGACTGAATGGTCTGGTCGAGTCGGACGGGTCATCCATCCACATGCTGTTCAGATCGAGCACCGTGACTCCCGTCGGGACTGCGTAGACGGTGTAGCCGTTTCCCTCGACGATCTCCCATGTTGAGGAAGCGGCGTTCCATTGCGCCACCTGGCCGAAGACCATGATGCGGCGCGACTGGTACGCCATCGCATCCGCCTGCATGAAAGTCATGTCCGATACGAGCGTACGAACCGTGGCCTGAATACGAAGCACGCTCGAAGAGCTCATTGATGGGATGACCAGCGCGCCGGCGATACCCAGCAGCGTCACGATGAGCAGAAGCTCGATGAGCGTGTAAGCGCGCCGGGCGCCCGAGCGACCGACGTTCCTCCACCGCCACAACAGATTGTCGGCGGATTGATTTGTCACGTTGGTTCAGTCTCCATCGCTCTGCGGCCTGGGCATGCGCATCACGTTCACATCGAACGGCGGGCGTCCCAGTCGGTCCGAAAGCGTGTCAATCTTGTCGTTGAGCCGCTTCAATTCGGCGATCATCGCCTGGCGCTGATCAGCGGGGTTGATGATCCCGCCGGTCTGCCGTGTGGCGCTCCGCGATTGGGCGTCCGCCTGGCTGACGCCGGGCAGGCCCACCGTGGACTGCGCCAGCAGCGTCGCCAACAGAACTGCGATCGCGGTGAGCGCCCCGTTGCGGTACGCGTTCGATCCGGCGCCGGTCGCGTTCTTCTGTCGCATTGCGCGGACTCCATGGCTTGTGAACCGGCGTGGTCGGCTTCGATGCGGACCAGCGACGCCGGATTCGGACTTCATCAGTGGCGCGTCGACCCCGCCCGATGGACAGCGGGCAGAGAGACGGTCGCAGCGCCGACATCGGGCTCATCGGGCGTCGGCCCGTCCCAGTGAAGAACGAGCGTGAGCGTCGCCATTCCACCGGCTTCGCGCCCCCGCTCAATCGCTACCGCTGTTATGTCCGTCGCAATGACACGTCCGCGCACGCCGGGACGCAATCGCCAGTTCTCGGGCATTGACTCGTCGACCAGGGCATCGGCGCTTAAACTCGGACCAGGAGCGTCTTCATCCTCGAGGTCGCTCGTGTACGCGGTGAGCGTCCTCAGCAGCGGGCTGTGCAGCAGCACAAGGAGTTCATCCTCGTTCACGACCCCCCGCTCACGATCATCGCTGTGCCAGAGCGTCACAGCTGCGCCGCGTGAGCCGCGTCCTTCCCGGACCGTGATCAGCGCGTCGCATGACGCCAGCAGCGCATGCAGGCCGTGCAGGATCTCCAGACGAACCTCACTCAGGCCGTTGTGGGTGATCGCCGCCGGCGCCGTGGCCTGCATCGCCACCAGCGCCCTGGGAGCGATGATCGCCCCCGCCGTGGTCACGCCCGCGGCGGTGAGGCCCAGCGAGAGCATTTCCGCGCGGGAGAGCGACATCCACCATTTCATCAGCGCAGTGACACCCATGGTCTGCGATCCACCCCTCTCTTCCGGAATGGATCGACCATCGCCGCGCCGGTCTGAATGTGGATGCGCTGAGCGACCGCCGCGAGCCGACCCACCGATGCGAAACGCCCTGGTCAATCAGGGATCATGCAAAATCAGCCCGAGGCATTACCATGTGGTCTATGCCACTCATTGTTACAGGTACGATCGGAATTGACACCATCCACACCCCCACCGGCTCCGCGGAGGCGGTTTTGGGTGGTTCGGCCACATATTTCGCCGCCGCGGCGTCGTTCTACACACCCGTGCGCATGGTCGCGGCCGTCGGCGGCGACTTCCATGATGGTTATCGAACCACCCTCTCGCGCTTCCCCGAGGTCTGTATCGAGGGGATCGACGTCCGTCCCGACAGCAAGACATTCTCCTGGGGCGGCCGCTACATGGAGAACATGAACGTCCGGGAAACGCTCTTCACCGAGCTGGGCGTGCTGGCGGAAGCGCCTCCCGCGACGCCACAGCGCTATCGTGACTCGAAATACGTCTTCCTCGCCAACACGCACCCCGGCGTGCAGCGGGAGCTGCTGGAAGGGTTCCCCAACCGCGCCATCGCCGTGGCGGACACGATGAACCTCTGGATCGAGACCGCCAAGGATGACCTGGTCGCGCTGATGAAGCAGATCGACGGTCTCGTGCTCAATGATGAGGAGGCGGCCCTGCTCACCGGCAGGCGCAACCCGATCACCGCCGGTAAAGCGATCCTCGATATGGGCCCGAGCTTCGCCGTCATCAAGAAGGGCGAGCATGGCTGCATCATGGTGCACAGGGAAGGAATCGCAGCGCTCCCGGCATTCCCCACCGATCTTGTGATCGACCCCACCGGCGCCGGAGACAGTTTCGCCGGCGGCATGATGGGCCACGTCGCTCGCACCCACGCCGAATCACATTTCGGCGGCGAGGGCGTCACCTTCGACATGCTCCAGCAGGGGCTGGCGCACGGCACGGTGGTCGCAAGCTTCACGATTGAATCGTTCAGCCTGGATCGGCTCGCCGAGTTGAAGAAGGATGCGATCGACGAGCGCTATCGCCAGTTCAGCGCTGCAGTGCAGATCTAACGCTCAGATCCCGCCGCCACGAGCCTTGAACTGCTGGGCCAGACGAATCTTCAGACGGGCGCGGTCGCGATCGCGGGTGACGCGGGTCTGATCGTCGGCGCCCTGCGGCTTGCGGGCCTCGGCCTCCGCCAGTTCGGTGCGGGCCTCTTCCTCATTGATCCGCTCCACCGGAATCGCGCGCTGCGCCAGCAGCGTCAGCGTGTCGCCCACCATCTGGACGAAGCCGTCCTCGATGAGATAGCTGTGTGCGCCTCCGGCGGCGTAGTCCAGACGCAGTTCGCCCATGCCCAGTTTGGCCATGAGCGGCGCCCGCCTGTAGAGGATGCCCGCCTGCCCGTCCCAGAGGGGAAGCTGGGCGTAGGTGACATCATCGTCGATGAGTCGGGCCTCGGGGGTGATGAGCCTGCACCGGAAGGACTTGCCGGCCATGGGGAATGATCTCCAAAAGGGTCTGCTTCAAACTCGACGCGGGTCGACGCCGGGGGCGGGAGTGTAGCAGAGCGGTGAGGGATGAGGCGTTGTCGCACAGGCCTCACAGCTCATCGCTCACCTCACCAGTCCGCCTTCATGGCCTCCACGATGCGCTCCGCGGTGCGGACCGCGGCGAAGCCGGCGCGGGCGTCCACCTCGGGCCGCTGCCCGGTGCGGACCGCTTCGAGGAACGCCTCGATCTGCATCTTCAGCGGCTCGGCATCGTCGATGGCGAGGTCTTCGACGGTGACCAGTTCGCCGTAGTTCAGATCGCTCAGGTCAGCACCGTCGCGCAGGGCCTCACGGACCTCCTCGAGCTGCAGCGTGTTCGCCGTCCGCCGGATCACGACGCCCGCCTTCTTGGCATAGTCGATGCTCACGTACGAATCGTCGCCGATGATGCGGATCTTCCGCTCTGTCTTCAGCGCCAGACGCGATGCGGTGATGTTCGCCACGCAGCGGCCCTGCGGCCGGTCAAAGGTCAGCCGTGCGTTGCAGACGTCGGCGTGCTCGGTGATGACGGGCACGCCCGAGGCCTGCACATCCACCGGCTCGGCGCCGTCCATCAGCATCAGGACCACATCCAGATCGTGGATCATCATGTCGAACACGACGCTGACATCCACACTGCGGAACGTCATCGGGCTGACGCGATGCACCTCGATGAATCGCGGCACGATGCCCCCGGCGGCGGGGTTCTTCACGCGCTCGCGCTGCAGCGCCCGCACCGCGGGGTTGTATCGCTCTGAATGACCGACCTGAAGCACCGCGCCGGTGCGATCGGCGACGTCCAGCAGGCGCTGGGCCTCGACGCCGTCGCTGGCCATCGGCTTCTCGATCAGGCACGCGACGCCCGCTTCGAGAAACGGGATCGCGACTTCAAGATGGTGCGATGTCGGCACCGCGACGCTGACCGCGTCCACACCCGCCGCGAGCAGCTCGTCGACGCGCTCGTATGCGGCGCAGCCGTGCTGGTCGGCGATGGCCTCGCGCCGATCCTCGCTGTCGTCCACGACGCCGGCGAGCTCGACGCTCTCGAGCTCCTTGTAGATCCGCGCGTGGTGGCGACCCATCCGCCCGACGCCGATCACGCCGCAGCGCAACGTGCGCACGCCGTCATCGCCACGCGCAGCCCCGGCGTCGGCGGACGCCGGCTGGACGCTGGTCACAACGGGTGAACGGGAAGCCTCCGCGGATCTCGACTTTGCTGGCATGTAGCGTTCTCCAGGAGAATTGGCCGGGCTCCCCATGGGCGCTTCGGGATGGGGGACCCGTGCCCGCCCGACCGCAGGGTAGAAGAGCAGAAAACGGCCCGCGCCGCCAGCGGCGACTTATCGCGCCACCCGGCGTTCAACCCCCTGAGATTGGTACGCCGATCTCCCCTCAGATCGGGCCTCCGAAGGGTTCGTTCTGGTATCGCTCCCGCTCCGCTTCTGCGCTGGCCCGCTCCACCTGCTCCCTGAGCTCTATCCGGCGCCGGGCGAGCAAACGGGCGTTTGACACGGCCCAACCAGCGGAGCGCGTGAGGTCGAAGAGGGACCAGAGGAAATAGCCGAGCCCGGCCAGCAGGGCGAAGAGGGACATGGACCCCAGGAAGAAACCGAGAATCGTTGTGCTCATCGGACCCAGTACGGTCAGCGGCCCTGCGATCACGACCAGTGTGATCAGCACGCGCATCCGGTGGGCCCTGTCGGCGTCGGGAACCCACTCCGCCAGCCGCGCCAGCCACAGCACCGTCGGCGCCAGGCCGACGACGCCGATCCCCACGCCGATCAGGGCGCCCGTCGTGAACGTCGGGAGCACGAGCGGCAGCCACAGCGCGATCACACCGATCGCCTGGGTCACCAGGGCGGCATACATCACCCCCACCCACACCGGCGAGTCGCGCGGCTCTTCGCCGAGCTCCGGCGGCTTCGGACGCGGGCGGCACAGGATGATCAGTCCGGTGAGCCACGTCAGCGATCCCAGACGCAGCAGCAGCAGCCCGACCTCGGAGCTGCCCAGCCACATTGCGATGGGCGCTACGACGATCGCCGAGGCGCCGATTGTCAGCAGCATGAAGCCGAAATGGAAGATCGCGATGAAGGGGATCGGCGCATCGACCAGCGTGTCGCGCACCATCACCTTCTTGCGCGGCGGCAGGATCTCAACGCCGCACTCCGGACAGACGCCGCCGATATGCAACCCGCGCAGGTCGTAGCCGCAGGAGTGGCAGTTGCGCTCCTCCGTGATCACATCGCCGCTTGGCATGGGCGAGTGCGTTTCAGTGGGCGCCGGCTCCGGGCGCCGGGGCGCCTCGTCAAGCTCCGGGGGCGCGAGCTCGTAGATCTCTGAAGCGTCAGGCGCCTTGCCCCCGTGCGCTTCGAGACCGAAGTCCTCTCCGGTCATCCGGTCGGCTTTGCCGTGTTGATCGGCCCTGTCGTCCATGCCTGTTCCTCAGGCGGCGTCGGCGCCACGCGACACATCCTGAAGCGCGGCCCGCAGCCCGCGCTGCAACGGAGCGTAGACCATCAGGTGCGCCCCCATCCACCAGCCGGCGATACCGATCACGATCGTGGCGGCGATCCATGTGGCGTCGAACGCGGGAACGAATACGGCGATCGACCAGATCACCGCCGCGCCGACGGCGATCGCGAGCGGGATGTGCCACATGATGCGCACCGACCGCTTCACCAACTGCGGCGAGGGAATCCGCCGCGCCAGACGGCGCGTAAGCATCAAAGAGGCGTAGTACACGAAAACGGCGCACAGGAGCAGCGATGCGGCGCACAACAGCATCGTGGCGGCCACGCCGGCGACAATCGCCCCCGAGCTGGCGCCGCGAACACCGAGCGCGATGGCCGAAGCGATCCACCCCGCCACAAAGCCGAGCTGCGCCACGATCGCCACCACGACCACGCCTCGGATGATGGACCGCGCCCGCGACCGCTCCAGCCCGCCGACATCGCGCCCCGGATCCGGCGTCGCCACCAGGCGCCAGCCGATCAGCCAGAGATTGGCCACGATCAGGAACACCGCCGCCACCGGAAAGAAGACCGCTTCCTCTGCTGGTGTCGCCATGAACACGTACTGGTTGAGCAGCAGCGCCCCGATCCCGACCAGGATAAGCAGCAGCAGGCCGATGTAGGCCCCGTTCATTATCGCGGCGCCACGGGTGATCCGGGCGAGCCAGCCGCGGTCGGCCCGGCGCAGATCGGCGCCGAGGGACCACTCAGCGGGTATGGCGCACTCGGGGCAGACATCGGCCCTGCGAAGCCCGTCCATCCCATAGCCGCAGCCGATGCAAACCAGCCCCGCGGGCATGCTTGCAGTCGCGTCCTGCGCGGACGCCGTGTCAACTGTCAATGTTTCGTCACCATCCACAGCGATGATCCTCCACGATCCGCCGCGAACGCCCGGCCTCCCTCACGCGGCGTGCGGCTGGGTAAGTATACGAACCAGAGCCCGGATCGGACGCAACGAACCCGGGAGATTCCGCGATCTCATCACGCAGGCGCCGGCCCTGTCTCCATCTCACGAAGAGTCCTGCTCAGGCTGGACCGCGCCCGCTCGAGCATCAGAAAGAAAAAGATGAAAGCGACCAGGAGCAGGAGCCCGGCGGCAATGAACATCATGGCGCCGACCATGCCCGCGGCAATCGCGCTGAGCAACGTGGTGAGGAAAAGGACGAACTGCCGTGCAGCGGCGTCGGCTTCAGGCTCCATCAAGTTTCTCCATCTCATTCCGACAGCCGCTGGATGCAACGCGGAGTAGATGTGCGTCCGCATCTTGACGCTGCACAATACAGTGCGAAACATGCCGGCGCAGGCGGTCGATCTGCCCGCAGTAGAGGATGAGAACGAGCCACATGGCGAGCCCGGCGAAGACGAAAAGGAATTTCAGCGTGATCGTCTCGGGGGCGTCGGAGCTCCATGTAAACGGGGTCAATGTCATTAATACTGTGTAAATGAACGCGAAGGGCGCCCCGACCCATCCAAGCAGCGACCCCGCGACCGCGGATCTTCTGTCGTTCACGCGACGCGCGATCAACGCGGTGTGACGCCCGAAGCCGTGAAGATGAACCGCGGCGAACACGAGCGCTCCATGCAGGAGAATGATCATCAGGATCTCCGTGGCGCGGAGCAGCAGCGCCGCGCCCGGCTGGATTGCAGACTCGGCGATCCAGACGCCAAAGGCGCCCGCCAGGCACACAGCCGCCCCTGCAACACCGATGCGCACCAGCCGCCGCGGCGACCATCGGGGTTCATCCGTGACACCAGGATCAGGGCTGGCCATCAACCAGAGGCCCACACCGATGCAGACAATCACAAAAAGAAACCCGAACACCGCCGCCAGAGGTATGAGTGTCAGTGCCGCTTCACCGTCTCCTCCGAGAAAATACCATGGAACCGCGATGAGGATCGCCGCGACAGTAATCGCAAGCCAGCCCCAAAGCCCCCACCGGATCAACCGCACACCAAGCCACAGTGAACGCAAATACCCCGGAGGCGCGTTGCGGAGCAGATCCTTGCGCAAGTTTGGATCAGCCGGAACGCCGCACTCGGGGCACACCACGGGCTCGGGCAGTCCGGCGAGCGGATAATCACATTCATTACAGCGCTGTCGTTCGACAGTGTGACTGGCTTGCGTCGTGTGGCCAACGCTCACTCGATCTCTCCGGTGACGGCTCGTGACGATTCGGATGGGTTCTCAACCTCATGATGGTGCGACGATGCAGTCCCTTCGGCATGCGAGGATGAGACAATTCTTGAAAGGCGTATCAACGCCCAGAAATACACTGCGAGAGGCGCGAGCTTGATCAGGCCCGTAATCGTGAGACCCGGCATAACATTGTTCACGCTACCGCCCGCCTGCATTCCGAAGGCGGACGATGCGAATCCCTGGCAGAGCAAGCCGGTCAGCAGCGACAGCGGGAAGACCAGCCACCAGCCGAGCACCCTCAGCCTGCGATCCCGGACCCGCGCGCCGAGGCGAACGATGTATAGGCCCGCTCCTACGAAGTGCAGCACACCACCAAGAACGAAGACGATGCTGACAGCCAGGATAGCAGCGTCGATCGCCGTCGAGACTCCCCATATTCCGTCGAGATAGATCATCCATGCAGCGACCATGGCCGGGAGCGGCGCCGCAATCAGAACAAGGGAGATACGTATCAGGCGCTTCACCGTGCCGGATGGCTCCTTCAGCCCCCTGGGGCGCTCGCGGACGGTCAACTTCCACCAGCCCGCGTAGCCGCGGCACAGACAAATCAACCCCAGCAGTGGGACAACCACCATGAAGAGCACGAAATGCCAATCCGCAACTTGGAGCGTCACAAGCCACAGACTGATGATCATTGCGCCGAGCAGAGCGCAAAGAAACACATTCGCGCTCGTGAGAATCATGTTGAGCCCGCGCCTGAGTGATGCGCGGAACTCCTGAGGAGCCTCCTTCAACAGCATTGAGCGCAGCGCCGGGTCATCCTCTGATCCGCACTCGGGGCAGACCACGGGCTCGGGCAATCCGGCGAGGCTGTAGCCGCACTCGGAGCACAGGGCCTCGCCGGCCCCCGCGGCCGCCGCAGGGCGCGGCGTCAATGCCCACCCCCCGCATCTGCGTTCGCAGGCGCCGGCGCTTCGCCCATCCTTTGCTCATACACCACGCGCAGGCCGATGCGCAGCCGATCGAGCAGCCAGGCGTAGAGCAGGATCACGAACAAAGGAAACAGCACTACCGCAAAGAGGAACAATGCACGGAGCAAGCCGCCTCCGAGGAATACGTTTCTGAATCCGACCTGCTGGAGCGCGCTGTATCCGAAGATCAGTGACGCCGCAATGACCATTGTCGCGCCGAGGCGCCGAAGTCTTGACGCCGCGATGTCTGTCCCGACGGCTCGGCAGAAAAGTCCGAAGGCAAGCATGTGAAAGATGAGCGCGAGCACCAGGCTGGGAGTTGCGATTCTGTAGAGGAGATCCCCAACCGCGGCGCCGAAGGCGCCCTGCGTCAGTAACGCCCTCTCAAACAACAAAGAGAGTAGTTTGAGCGCGATCGCCACTGAACCGACAGCCAGGGGGGCACGGAGCAGTCGTCTCGGCGACGTCCACGACTCGGATTCTGTGATGCGAGGATCCTGCCTCGACAGACGCCACATCCCGATGACGTGAACAACCACACAGGAGAACAGGGCCAAAGGGAGTCCGACGATCAAGGAAATCCACAAGACTTCGGCAGCCGGCCCGGAGCTTACATCCTCCAAAATGAAAAAAATCACCAACCCCAGGATCATGCCGGCGAAACCGAAGCAGGCGACGGTGATCAGATGAATGCCAGACCTCAGGCAACGAAGATGCTCAACCGAAGCATGTCGGAGTGAGCGTAAACGGAGCGACCCGTCAACGGGAGCACCGCACTCAGGACAGACCGAACCGATCGGCAAACCCTTCAACTCGTATCCGCACTCGACGCACAATGGAGAAGCGGCGATCGTCGCGCCATCGCCCACCCGCCCGTCGCCAGTCTGCCCCTCACGCATTTTCTAACTATACACGGGCGCCTTTCGAATCGGAACCCTGTATTGTAGAACTTCCCGCCGCTCCCCCGCTCTTCACATGCTCCACCGCCGCCCGGAACATGCGCAGCCCCGGCGTGTCGCCGGATCGCAGCTCGCCCGGCAGCCGCGTCCAGAATGGGTGGTTCATCCAGTCGAGGTAGCGATCCGGGTGCGGCATCAGGCCGAAGATGAGGCCCGACGCATCGCAGATCCCCGCGACGCGCCCCATCGAGCCGTTCAGGTTCTCCGCGTAGCGCATCGGAACCTGCCGCCGCCGCTCCAGCTCCTTCAACCCCTCGTCCGTCGCGGCGACGAAGCGGCCCTCGCCGCTGGCCAGGGGCATGAGCAGCACGCGGGCGCGGGCCTCCTCGGGAAGCTCCGAATCGACAAGGCCGCGCGTCCACACGCATGGGGACTGCTCGTCGATCTCGACGGCCGTCCAGTCGTCGATGAAGCGGGCGCTGATGTTGTCGGTGAGCGCCACCGACTGCGCCGGCGGCGCATCCTCCGGCCAGTCGCCGGCCCGCTCCGGCCCCGGGAGCATCCCGAGCTGAACGAGAGCCTGGAACCCGTTGCACACGCCGATCATCGGCGCCCCCCGCAACGCCGCGGCCCGCAGCGCGGGATACAAATGCAGCCGCAGCCGCATCGCCAGCACGCGCCCGGAGGCGACATCATCGCCATAGCTGAAACCGCCGGGAAAGCCGATCAGGTCGTAGTCATCAAGCCGCGCCGGGGATTCGATGAGCCGGTCGACATGCACAAGATCGGCGCGCGCGCCGGCGAGCTCAAAGGCGCGCACCATCTCCGCGTCACAGTTCGTGCCCGCAGTGCGGATGACGAGGGCGGCGGGTTGGTCGGCTGAAGGGTGAGGCATGGAGAGAGTTCCGAGTTCTGAGTTCTGAGTTCTGAGTTCTGAGAGATGAGTACCGAGTACCGAGTACCGAGTTCTGAAATTTGAAATTTGAGATTTGAGATTTGAGATTTGAGACTTTGAATTCCGCGTATTGAGTTCTGTGTCCTCGGCACTCGGCGCTCGGCACTCAGAACTCGGAACTCAGTACTCGGTACTCCGTACTCCCTCCCTCACCAATCCAGCGGCGCCAGCCACGCCGCCTTGAGTTCCTGGACCGCGAGATCGACCTCCGAGCCCCGTGTGCGCAGGCGTCCGATGTCCGTCACTTCGCCGATCTCGGTCCACGGCAGATCGCCAAGCGCCGTGCGCACATCGTTCAGCTTCGCCGCCTCGACCTCAAGCACATAGCGACTGGGCGACTCGCCGAAGGCGTCGCTGAGAAAACTCGCGGCGAGCCCGCCCGTGCGCACGATCTTCGTGATGTCAATGTCAGCGCCCAGCGCCCCGGCGTCGCTGCGCTCTGGACAGGCGCCGATCAGCATCTCCGCGACGGCGACCAGCGCCCCGCCCTCGGAGCAGTCGTGCGCCGACGAAACGAGCCCCCGCTCGATCAGCCCCGCGACCGCCCGCGCCAGTCGCGGACCCTCGCGCAGGTCCACACGCGGCGTCGGTGCGTCGGGAACGGCAAAACCAAGCTTCTGCGCATGCGACCCGCCCATCTCCGCGCCGGTGCGCCCCACCAGCAGCAGCCGGTTGCCTGCGCGCTTGGCGTCCATGGTCACGCAGCAGCGCACATCGGGCACGACGCCGATGCCGCTGATGAGGAGCGTGGGCGGGATTTCGATGGTCACGCCGCCGTCGGTGGTGAACTGGTTGTTGAGGGAATCCTTGCCGGAGACGAAGGGGGTTCGGTAGGCCTTGGCGCCGTCGTAGCAGCCCTCGGCGGCGCGGACGAGGGCGCCGAGGTTCTCGGGGCGTGCGCACGAGGGCCAGCAGAAGTTGTCGAGGATGGCGATGCGCTCGGGATCGGCGCCGACGCACACCAGATTGCGCACGCACTCGTCGATCGCGGCCAGCGCCATCAGATACGGGTCCCCCCCCACCGCGGGGTCGCCGAAACCGGTCGCCAGGCCGGCGCCGATCGCCAGGCCGCGGCCGGTTCCGGGGACCGGCTCGATCACCGACGCATCGCCCGGCCCCTCGCCCTCGGCGCCGACGAGCGGTTTGATGAGCGTGGCGCCCTGCACCTCGTGGTCGTACTGGCGCACGATCCATCGCTTGCTGGCGATGTTGGGGTGCGCGAGAAGCTGGAGGAGGGCCTTGTCCGGCGGCGCGGGCTCGCGCGATTCGGATGACTTGAGCTTGATGGGCGTCGGGCGCTTCCACGTCGCTTCGCGCACGGGCGTGGGGATGCCATCGTGCAGGAACTTCATCGACAGTCGCCCGACCTCCTTGCCGGTGTAGCGCAGGATCAGTTCTTCGCCTTCGGTTCCGAACTCGCCCAGCTCGCACAGCTCGACCGACTCTTCAGCGCAGATGGCGCGCAGGGCGTCGAGCTTCTCCGGCGGAACCGCCAGCACCATGCGCTCCTGGGCTTCGCTGATCCAGATTTCGGTGTAGGTGAGGCCGTCGTATTTCAGCGGCGCCCGCTCCAGGTGCACCTCGGCGCCGAGCTTCTCGCCCATCTCGCCCACGGCGGAGCTGAAGCCCCCGGCGCCGCAGTCGGTGATGGCGGTGTAGAGCGGACCGCCCTCGGCGTCGCGGGCGCGGAGGATGGCGTCGAGGACGCGTTTCTCCTCGATGGCGTTGCCGATCTGGACGGCGTGGGAGAACTCGTCTGCGTGCGTGTCGGTGAGCTCGGCGCTGGAGAAGGTGGCGCCGTGGATGCCGTCGCGCCCGGTGCGCCCGCCGAGGGCGACGATGCGGTCGCCGGGCTGGGCGTCGCCGTGCGTGAAGCGCCGCGGCATGACGCCCACGCAGCCGCAGAAGACCAGCGGGTTGCCCACATGGCGGTCGTCGAACCAGACGGCGCCGTTGAGCGTGGGAATGCCCATGCGGTTCCCGTAGTCGCGCACGCCGGCGACGATGTCGTTGAGGATGCGACGGGGATGAAGGCATCCGGCGGGGAGATTGAACTCGGAGGTCTCAGAGGAACTCGGAGGAAGAGCGAGTGCGGAGATGTTGAGCGCGGCGGCGTCTGAAGAATCCGACCCTCTCTTGCCGCTCTTCTTCCCTCCGCGCTCCTCCGCGCCCTTCGCGTTCAACTCCTTTTCTACCCAGTGGTCGGGATACGCCACGCAGAAGACATCGGTGTTGGCGATGGGTTTCGCGCCCAGACCCGTGCCGATGATGTCGCGGATGCATCCGCCCGCGCCGGTGGCGGCGCCGCCGTAGGGCTCGATGGCGCTGGGGTGGTTGTGCGTTTCGACCTTGACGCACACCGCGTGCTCGTCGTCAAAGGCGATGATGCCCGCGTTGTCGACGAAGACGCTGAGCGTCCAGTCGACGCCATCGGCGATCAGCTCGTGCGTCGCAGCGACGACGGTGCTGCGCAGCAGGTTGTTAATCACAACTTCGCCGGTGTCAGTCACGGTGTGACCGGGGCGGCCACGAAAGTCGATCGTGTCGTCGGCGTCTTCGGCGCGATAGCGGATGTTCGATTTGAGCGTCTTGTGGACGCAGTGCTCGGACCAGGTCTGCGCGAGCGTCTCCAGCTCGATGTCGGTGGGCTCGCGCCCGAGGCGCCGGAACTCGGCCTGCACCGCCTTCATCTCGTCGAGGCTGAGGAAGAGGTGGGCCTCGCGGCTGAGCTTCTCGAGCTCGGGCTCGGTGAGCTTCAGGATGTCGATGGTGCGGACTTCGAAGGGCGCGGGGCCGCCGCGGGGCAGGCTCTGCGGGCGCCAAGGCTCGGCGTGGATGGCGTGGACGACCGGGTTGGCGAGCAGGCGCCGGGCCAGCAGGTCCGCCTGCTCGCGGGTGACGCCGGCCATGTCGTAGCGCCGCCCGGTGGAGACGGCGATCTCGTCGAGGCCGGTGATCTCGCGCACGGCGTCGCGGACCGTCTGGGCCGCGGGGTCCATGACGCCGGGGAGCGGGTGGACCTCGACGGTCAGGGCGCCGTCGGGCGCCGGCGAGGCGCCCTCTGTCCACATCTGGAGGACAGGGCTGGCCAGGAGCAGCTCGGCGACGCGCTGAAGCTGCGCCCCGTCGAGACGCGCCTCGATGAGATAGACTTGGGCGAAGCGGACATCGTCGAGCGCGAGGCCCAGCGTGCGGGCCTGGCGGCGCACGGCTTCAGCCCGCGGGTCGGTGCGTCCTGCGCGTGAGGCGACCTCGACGCGGCGGACGGTCGATCCGAGGGCGGAATCGTCACGCTGAGATGTCTGCGTTTCGGGACGGGCTGCAGACGCAGGACTCATAAGCCGATCCTACGCGGAAGTATCGGAACTCGCGAGAAGATGGCCCCGACGTCCGTACAATGATTATCAGCATGGCCAGAGGCAACGGACAGGCAACTCGGATCATGGAGCCGCGCATCGGCGTCCCCCCATCCCCCGAGGTGAGCGCCGAGGGTGTCGAGCCGCTGCTCTTTGAGGTCTCCTGGGAGGTCTGCAACAAGCTGGGGGGGATCTACCAGGTCATCCGCAGCAAGGCGCCGACCATGGTCGAGCGCTGGGGCGACAACTACTGCCTGATCGGCCCCTACGAGGGGGAGAAGTCGGCGCTGGAGTTCGAGCCGACGCGGCCGGAGGGTCCGCTGGGCCGCGTTGTCAACGTGCTGCGCGATGCGGGCCTGCATGTCCACCACGGGCGATGGCTGTCCACCGGCAAGCCGCGCGTGATCCTGATCGATCATCGCCGGAGCGTGCAGGAGCTCAACGCCCTGAAGCACGCGGCGTGGGAGGCCCACAACATCTCCTTCCTGAATTCGGACGAGATGTGCGATGGCGTGCTCAGCTTCGCCGACGCGGTCTTCCGAGTGCTGACGGCGGTGTGCCAGCACGCCTCGGGCACGCCGGAGGGGATGGAGAACACCCGTCCCGTCATCGCCCATTTCCATGAGTGGATGGGCGGGCTGGCGATCCCCATGATTCGGCGCGCGCGGCTGCCGATTGCGACGGTCTTCACCACCCACGCCACGCTGCTGGGCCGCTACGTCGCCTCGCAGCGTCCGGATTTCTACGACATTCTGGAGACGATCGACGACCGCCAGGCCGCGGCGGACCACGGCGTGACGACGCAGCACCTGATCGAGCGGGCCTGCGCCCACGGCGCCCACGTGCTGACCACCGTCTCCAGCATCACCGGCGAGGAGTGCGAGCACCTGCTGGGCCGGGCGCCGGAGGTCATCCTTCCCAACGGCCTCGACCTGCGGCAGACCTCTCCCACCGACCTCCAACGGCTGCACCACGAGCAGAAAGAGAAGATCCACCGCTTCGTGATGGGTCACTTCTTCCCCAGCTACAACTTCGACCTCGATAAGACGCTCTATTTCTTCACCTCGGGACGGTTCGAACCCCAGAACAAGGGATTCGATCTGGCTCTGGAGGCGATGGCCCGGCTCAACGCTGAATTGAAGGCGGCGGAGCTGGATGTCAACGTCGTCTTCTTCATCATCAGCAACCGTCCTGTGCGCTCTCCCGATCCGGATGTCCTCCAAGCCCGGGGGGTCCTCAACGAGCTACGGAACGTTTGCGCCAGCATGACCCGTCAGCTCGAGGAAAAGCTCTTCATGCGGGCCGCGGCCCGGGAGACACCCTCGCTTGACGAACTGGTGGACGAATACTGGACGCTGCGGCTTCGCCGGACGCAGCACGCGCTGCGGCACAAGCGCCTGCCCCCCGTCATCACCCACATCCTCCAGGATCCAGCAGGCGACCCGGTGCTGAACCAGATCCGCTCGCTGTGGATCACCAACCGTGAAGAGGATCCGGTCAAGGTCATCTACCACCCCCAGTTCATCAGCCCTGACAACCCACTTTGGGGGATTGAGTACGAGCAGTTCGTCCGTGGTTGTCACCTGGGCGTGTTTCCAAGCGCTTACGAACCGTGGGGTTACACGCCGCTGGAGTGCGCGGCGGTGGGCGTGCCCTCAATCAGCAGCGATCTGGCGGGGTTCGGACGCTACGTGCTGGAAAACATGATGGGACACGAAGAGCTGGGACTGTACGTACTGGAGCGGCGCGGACACACCTACGCGGACGCCGCGGCGGATCTGTGCCGGCGCATGCTGGAATTCTGCCGCATGGACCGGCGCGAGCGCATCGCCATCCGCAACGCCACCGAGCGGCAATCCGGCGCATTCGACTGGAGCCGCCTGGCGGTCCACTACCACGAAGCGCACGAACTGGCCCTGAAAGAAGCGCACCTGACCACCGCCTGACCTATCCTCATGGCGCCACATGGCGTGATGTCCTGAGAACAAAAAAAATTTTCCCTCAGACGGAATAGATGCGAGACGCGGACGGTTTTATCTGGTAACAATAGGAAATTGATCCCTTCCCCAAGACCCCACAAGGCAGACGTCCCGGTTCGCCGGGACGTCAGCCCCCCCACGAGACCCGATGCTCGTTCCCCCGAGCTCGGGTCTTTTTTCTGCGCGCATGGCATCGGCCACGGGCGCCGCCGATGGGGCTTCAGTCGCCAGAAGTTCGGGTTTTATTCAGAATCAGGCCGGCTCAGGTCGAGCTCGGTGTCCTGCGGCAGGCTCTCCAGCTCGATCACCCGGTACCCGAGCAGTGAGCCGGATTCGCGGTCGTAATCGACCACGAAGGTGACGGCGACGATGTCGCCGATCGCGAAGCCGGTCAGATCGACGTCGGGCCCGAGCGGGAAGGGCATCCGCATGGCGCGCATCCCCTGATCTCCATCAGGCCAGGTGTGCAGGAACGAGGGGATCTCCTCGTGATAGATCTGCAGTTCAGAGGCGGGTGAACCGGTGGCGGGCAACGCATCGATGCGGCCGCGGGTCTCGTAGACGACCTGCTGGGGCGTCACTTCATCTGCAGTCTGCTCGCCGCAGGCGCACAGCGACAATCCGACAATCGCAGTGAAGAGCAGCGAGAAGACAGGCGCGTGGCGACGCATTTTGACGACCCCCCGGTTTGTGCGGGCGCCTCAATCCGGCGCTCGATCTGGCAGCGAGATTTCAGGCGGGCGTGATTTCGAGGAAACGCTCGACCGCCTTGATGTCTGGCGCGATGTGCGGGAAATACTGCATGGACCAGCTTGCGCCAGTGTGAGGCAGCACCACGCGCGCCGAGCGACGACGCACAGCCCAGGGTCGCTTGCCCCGGCTGCGGACGACCAGCGTCTTCATCCGGTGCTCCTGCGCCTTCTTGAGCGTGCGGTTGTGGTCGGGGTCGAAGCGCATGAGACGCTGCAGCGTGTCGATGTCACGCTCGCGGCGCGGTTCGGCCTTGATCGTGAGGTTGATTTTCTGGCCGGGTTTGAACGAGTCGGGCATGGCTGAGGCTCCTGGAATCGAGGGAGTGAGTGTAGCAATCCCTTCGCCCCGGTCCAGCGGCGCAGAGCCGACGCCCCGGCGTGCCCACAGCCCGGACGAGACCGGACCACCGCCGGAGCACCCCCTTTCGGAGGCGAGTGAAGCCGCTACACTCTCGGTCCCATGAGTCATACACCACCCCCGGAACCCCCGGACCAGCCGCAGGGCCCTGGAGAGGGTCAGGAGCCATTCGGCATGCAGCCGAACGTGCCCCAGCCCGTCTTCGACCCCAACGCCCCCAACCAGTTGAAGCCCAAGCTGCGCCCGGTGCGCGGCTTCGCCACCAAGCATCAGGAGAAGGTTTACCTGGGCATCTCCGACGCCCAGCAAATCTCGGACAAGGTGGTCTTCACGGTGCCGGCCGCCCAGGTCATCCTGCCCATGATGGACGGCCAGCGGAGCATCGACCAGATCGTCGAGGAAGTCGGGCGTGGCCTGACGCGCGGCATGCTCGAGCAGCTCGTCGCCCAGCTCGATGAGGCGGGGCTGATCGAGGGACCGAAGTTCGACATCATGCTCGCCAAGCTGCACGAGGAGTTCGACTCCGCCTCACACCTGCCACCCGGCGCCACCGCCCAGTTCGCAGACGCGCTGGTGGCGCACGAGATCGGCAAGGACGCGACCAGCGAGCAGAAGGCGGAGCAGGGTCCTGAAAAACTGAAGCGCCAGTTCGACAAGTGGATCGACGAGGCGCTCAAGGACGTGCAGGATCCGAGCTTCGATGAGTTGCCCCGCGCCATCGTGGCGCCGCACCTCGACTATGGACGAGGCTGGTTGAACTACGCCCACGTCTACGGGCGCCTGCGCGTGGTGTACAAGCCGGACCGCATCGTCATCCTGGGCACGAATCACTTCGGGAGCGGCACCGGAGTGTGCGGCTGCGACAAGAGCATGGAGACGCCGCTCGGCGTCAGTCCGCTCGACACCGAACTGTTCGAGAAGCTCAAGACCGCTCTCGGTCCCGAAGATTCCGAAAAACTACTGAAAGACCGTTACGACCACGAGCGCGAGCACTCGGTCGAGTTGCACATCGCCTGGGTGCAACATGTCTTCGGTAAGCGCGAAAACGGCGGGCACATTCCCATCTTCGCCGCCCTCGTGCATGATCCATCACGCAACAACGGCGACAGCTATGACGGCCAGGGCCTCGGCCTGCTGCCCTTCGTCGAGGCGATGAAGAAAGCGCTCGGCGAGCTTCCCGGCCGCACGCTCATCGTCAGCTCCGCGGATCTCAGTCATGCCGGGCCGCAGTTCGGCGATCCCAAGCCGCTGGCCGGCGAGGGCGAGGAGCCGGAGGCGATACGCAACAAGATTGTGCAGCACGATCGTGAGATGCTCGAGCTCTTCGCCTCCGGAAAGCCGGAGGAGCTGGTCGCCTCGATGGCCTGGCAGCAGAATCCCACCCGTTGGTGCAGCGTCGGGAACATGGTGGCTGCGTGCAAGATCGTCGAGCCCGCGGACGTGCGCATGCTCAACTACGCCGCCACGATGGACCAGAAGGGCATGGGCATGGTCAGCTCCTGCGCCGCGGCGATCTTCTGATGCATCTGACTGGCGTGCAGGCGCTGTCGGTCGCCCTTTCGGTTGTCTTCGCTGTGGTGGGGATCGGCCTGTTCCTGTGGATCCGCATCAAGCCGGACAACCGGCCGCTGCGACTGGCGGGCGTCGGGCGGCTCAGCCTGCCCACCCACGTCGTGCTCGCGCTGGCGTGCATCGGGGTGGCCTACCACCTTGCGGCCCACCCCCTTGGCTGGACCGGCCTGCGGGCGCCTCTCTGGATTGCCATCGTGGTGGCCGTCGCGGCCTCTCTGGGCTCGATCGCGATCGACGCCATGCAGCAGCGGGCGGACGCGAAGGAGCGGGAGCAGGGACCATGATCGCGGTGGCGCAGCGCGTCTCCCGGGCGTCTGTTCGCGTCGAGGAGGGCCCCGGCGCACCGCACGATGAGCGGATCGGAACCGGGATCGTCATCCTCCTGGGGGTCGAGCGAGGCGATGGCGAGGCCGAGGCGGCCTGGATGGCCTCCAAAATCGCCGGCCTGCGGATCTTCCCCGACGACGACGGACGCATGAATCGAAGCGTCCTCGACATCGGCGCGGAGGTGCTGGTCATCAGCCAATTCACGCTCCTCGGCGACACCTCGAAGGGAACGCGCCCCAGCTTCACCCGTGCGGCGGACCCGGAGAGCGCCTCGGCCCTGGTGGACCATGTGGCCCAGCTGCTGCGAGCCTCGCACGGATTGCGCGTGCGTGAAGGCGTCTTCAGCGCGGCGATGCGGGTCGATCTGTTGAATGAAGGGCCGGTGACACTGATCCTGGAGCGACGGGCCGCGGACGCCGGGCCCTGAGCGTTGCCGCCGACGCCCCGGAAAGCGTCACTCGACGGTCATGCCCCAGAAGCTGAGCAGGATGGCCAGATCCTGAGAGTTCACCACGCCATCGCCATTGATGTCAGCGCTGGGCAGCTTCGGCTCGGAGTCTCCGGGATCGACGGGCCTGGGCTCGACGTGCTCGCCGAGACGGACCTTGATGATGTACTCGCCGCAGACGCCGTGCTGGTAGAACGTCTCCGGCGCCTCTCCGGCGGTGAGGCCGAGATCATCCCAGACGCTGCGGGGGTAGCGGTTGACATATGGATATGAGTCGTCGTGAAGGCTGGCGCCGGTGGTATACACATAGTTGGAGCCGGTGAAGACGTTGAGCGTGTTGAGCAGCTCGAAGTAGTTGGACTCGATGTCGTCACGAAGCCCGTTGAATGTCTTGTCGCC
Source organism: Phycisphaeraceae bacterium (assembly GCA_007693965.1). Classification (GTDB taxonomy): domain Bacteria; phylum Planctomycetota; class Phycisphaerae; order Phycisphaerales; family UBA1924; genus RECQ01. Next base: position 79,536 of record RECQ01000048.1, read on the forward strand.
GGCGCCGCTGACGGCGAAGCGAATGGCCCCCTCGCCGTCCGAGTAGACGCACAGGTTCGAATAGCCGCTCACGCCGCCGCCCTCGTCGATGCCGACCCACGGGGTCCCGATGCGCTGGCAGTTCTTGTCGAACCAGCCGAGAACGACAGGCGTCTTTTCACACGCGTCCGTCAGGCCGCCGACAACGGTGAGGCAATAGGGCTTCACGACATCAAGGCCGGTGATGTGGTAGTGGTCGACGTCGTAGCAGACATCCACCATGCCGCGGTCGGTTCTTGCGAAGACATCGACGGTCTCGACGTCCGGGGGCGCAACGAAGGCGAAGCGAAAAGCGTCGGCGCCGCTTGTGAAGCGGAATGAGTAGGTGAGATCCGGCTCGGGTTCACCGCCATCGGACGCGCCGCGGTCGATGGCGTCTTTGAACCTGTAGAACACCTCCACCACAACCTGTCCGACTTCGTGGTGTGGTGAGTTCTGGTTCAGACCGTTGATGGCGCCGTCGAAAGCGTCGGTGAGCGCGGCGAGCCCGATGCGGATGGTGCGATCGTCATTGGGCGCCAGCTCAAGCAGCGCGCCGCCGGGTCCGAGCGCGATGACCGGCTCGTAGAGCTGAGACGCGAGGGCCTGCCCCTTGGCGTTGTGATTCGGGACCGGTTTGCCAAAGGCGCGAAGCGTGACCTTGGGCTCGATGTCCCAGAGCTTGTCGCGCTGGAGCTTGCCGGCGATGTAGAAACAGTTTCGAGTCTCGGGGAGGCCGGTCGCAGAGACAGCGTCATGGGCGTTGATGAACTGGGCCATCTCGCCGCAGAAGTCGTTGTCTTCGATTTCAAGGAATGTGTGCGAAGGCGGCGTGGGTGGGGCCTCGCCCGCGAAGGCTGCGCAGCAGAGAACCGCGCCTGCCATGAAGGCGACCTGTGGCCGGAACACATCCACGTTGTCTCCTCCCTCCGTCTGAACACATTCGAGTTTTGAACGCAATCGTCGCGGGGGGGGTTGTACCCCCCCCCCCAACAAAAAAAAAAAAACAAAAAAAAAAA
>RECQ01000029.1 GCA_007693965.1 Phycisphaeraceae bacterium
GCATACACCGCGTCCGGGCATGGGTCCATGCCAAGGTCTGCATCCACGCAGCGCGAATCAATCTCCGCACCGCCAATGCTGCATAATCCTCCGAGGGGAGAGGGTTGAGAGCCCTCACCCAGAGGAAGAGGGTTGCGAATCACACCACCCGATCCTCCTTCCCAATCCCCATCGCCGGCCGCACATCCACCTGCACCAGCTTCTCCTCCTGCTTCTTCTTCGCCTCCTCCGGATCCACGTAGTCCGAGTGGCACGACGCCTTCTCGCCCTCCGCGGCGCCGACGGCCTTTTTCGTCTTCGCAGCGAGTCGGTGGATTTCTTCCGGGGCGAGGACGCCCCGGCTCTCGAGGATTTTCTGTTGTTCGGGCGTCAGCGCTGCGCTCAGCGCCGGGGCGCCGGGTGTGGCGCCGTCCTTGCCGCCGAGGCGTTCGAAGCCCTCGGCCTTGCCGCTGGAGAACTCCTGGATCTCCTTGCTGATGCGCACCGAGCACCAATCGTGGCCGCACATGGCGCAGAAGTCGGTGTCGACGTCGAGGTCCTCATCGTGCAGGGCCCGGGCGGTGTCGGGGTCGAAGGAGAGGTCGAAGTGCTTCTGCCAGTTGAGCGCGGCCCGGGCCCGCGTCAGATCGTCGTCCCAGTCGCGCGTGTGAGGGATGCCGAGGGCGACATCCGCCGCGTGGGCCGCGATCTTGTAGGCGATGCACCCCTGCTTTACATCGTCGCGCTTGGGCAGGCCAAGGTGCTCCTTGGGCGTGACATAGCACAGCATGCTCGCGCCGTGGTACGCCGCGCTGGTGGCGCCGATGCAGCTCGTGATGTGGTCGTACCCCGGGAAAACATCGGTGACCAGCGGCCCCAGAACGTAGAAGGGCGCCCCGTGGCACACGCGCCGCTGGATCTTCATGTTGAATTCGATCTGGTCGAACGGCACGTGCCCCGGCCCCTCGACCATCACCTGGCAGCCGCGCCGCCACGCCCGCTCGGTGAGTTCACCGAGTGTTTCCAGTTCGAGAAGCTGGGCGGCGTCGGTCGCGTCCGCCAGGCCGCCGGGGCGCAGACCGTCGCCGAGCGAGAAGCTCACGTCATACTCGCGCATGATGTCGCAGATGGCGTCGAAGTGCTCGTACATCGGGTTCTCGGCGCTGTGCACGAGCGACCACTTGGCCAGCAACGACCCGCCGCGGCTGACGATGCCGATCAGGCGGTCCTTGATGTGCTTCAGATGGGCCCGACGCACACCGGCGTGGATGGTGAAGTAGTCGACACCCTGTTCCGCCTGCTTGCGCAGCGATTCGAAGATGACCTCGGGCGTCAGGTCTTCGAGGCGCCGGCCGATGATCATCGAATAGATGGGCACCGTGCCGATGGGCACAGCGCTATTGCTGATGATCGCCTCGCGGCAGGCGTCGAGATCGCCGCCGGTGGAGAGGTCCATCACCGTGTCCGCGCCCCAGCGCTCCGCCCAGCGCAGTTTCTCGACTTCTTCATCGGTGCCGGATGAAACAGGCGAGGCGCCCATGTTGGCGTTGATCTTTGTTTTACTCGCCCGCCCGATGACCATGGGCTCGAGCTTGTGCTTGAGGTGCATGATGTTGGCGGGCAGGATCATCCGCCCCGCGGCGATCTCATCGCGGATCTGCTCGGCGGACAGGTGCGGCTCGCGCGCTGCGGCGGCCTGCATCTGAGGCGTCACGATGCCGAGACGTGCATGCTCAAGCTGCGTGACCGGCGCAAAGCTCGCGGGATACATCACCCGCCGCAGCGCCCCGGACGCTTCGCGAAACTCAAGAGTTGCCATCCCCCCCCTCTCCCCCTGGGAGAGGGCCGGGGAGAGGGCTCCTTCTCCTCCCCCTTCTCCTTCTTCTCTCTCCCGGGAATTCGAAGAGGCGCCGTTCTGCCTGCCCGCGCCGTTTCCAGCGCCGTTTTCATCAGACCGTTCGAGCGTAGGAGAAGATGAAGAGAAGGAGCCCTCACCCTGCCCTCTCCCAAGGGGAGAGGGTTGGGAGCTCTCACCCTGCCCGCTCCCAGCTGGAGCCGGTTGGACGATCGCCGTGCTCCATCCCTCCGGCAAAAAGTCCCACGCGGTCTTGTCGCTCGGCGCAGGCATGCCCGGCGTATCCGGGCTGGAGAAGGCGAGGGCGCCGCCGACTTCGGCGCGGCGGGCGAAGCTGCCCGGCGTCGTGCCGGCGCTGTCGGTCGCCGGGTTGTGGGCGCCGTTCAATGGGACGCCCATGCGCGCCAGCACGGCCTCGGCCTCGGCGCGGCGGGCGTCGTCGCGGGTGGGAGCGGAATCGGCGGCGGTGGTGGGGGGTGTCATTGGGCGGATCCTCCAGGTGGGGGGATCGCCCGACGCGGGGCACAGTCCTGAAGGCGGCGCGGCTCTCCGAGCCGTGAGCACAACAGTCCATCGCTTCCCTACGCCGGTGCGAACCGGTTCAGGTTCAACGGGTGCATCTCAGCGGCGGCAGGTGGGGACCATCCCGGACAGGGCTCACAGAGCCATGCCACCAGCCGTCGCGCCCCGAGCGAACGATCACAGTGTAGCGGAGACCACAGACGAGATCCCGTATCGCCGACGAGACCCATCCGAAAGCGGACCGCTTTCCAAAGCGGCGCCAGCGATCGCCACCCCCGCGCATCCCCCGAGGCTTCATCGAAGACTCCTCAGCCTCGGCGTCTCACCCAGCCCACATCGTGAACGCCGACCCCACTCCCATACACTCCGATTGCTTTGCTGCTTTGCTGCTTTGCTCTTTTCCCATTTGGCAATTTGGCGCTTTGGCGCTCTGACCCTTCGCCCCCCTCACTCCCGCAAGTGCCCCGCCCTTCGCAGGTGCTCCAGCATCTCTCCCGGGAACCGCAACGCTTCTTCACTGCGCAGCACCGAGCCGTGGTCGGCGCCGGGGACGAGTGTGATGTAGCCGCCGCCGTCGCTCTCGCCTCGTTCATCGAGGATGCCCAGTCGGATCGCGTCCTGCTTGAGCAGCATCACCGCTTTTTCCAGGTAATACCCATCCTCATCGCCGCAGATGATCCGGACGCTTCGCCGCAGCGTGCGCCCATACCTGGCCGGGTCGGTGCGCACGAGGTGGCCGATGTCGAAGGTGCGGAACTGCTCGGCGAGGGCGTGGTCGATCTCGCCGGTGTCGGGGTTGTAGAGGGCGGCGGGGTTTCCCCGCTCGTTCCGCGGCCCGAAGACCGCCAGCCACGAGTCCCACTGCTGGCTCGACGTGTTGTCAGGGCCCATGACCTCTTCCATCCGGTTCTCCTCGCGGATGGTCATGCGCACCTCGCCGCCCCTGCGGTAGCTGGGGATTTCTTCTCCGGCCTCAGCATCGAAGAACATGTTCGCGTCTTCATAGATGTTCACGAGCTGGAACGCGCGGAAGTCGACGGGGTCGGGCGCAGACGACCAGCACGCGCCGAACGTCTCCGGGCGCGTCAGCGCCAGCCACACCGTGCTCCAGCCGCCCGAAGAATGACCCCGCAGCATGCGCGCTGAGGCGCGGGGGATCAGGTCGTACCGCTGCTCCAGCGCCGGCAGCAGCTCCATCACCAGCGCATCGCCCACCGGACCGTTGTTCTCCGAGTTGGCGAAGAGGTGATGGCCGTTGGGGGACTCGGGGTCGAGGTAGATCAGGAACGCGTTGCGGCGGAGCTCGGTCTCATCGGCGTCGGCGCCGGGGTTCTCGCGGCGGCGCCGCTCGGCGAACGCGGTCGTGTGGTCGCCTCCGAAGCCGGGGATGATGTACAGCGCCGGGTATGAGCGCCCGGGGTCATGATCGATCGGAAAGACCACGCCGGCCCGCAGCTTCACATCGCTGCGGCGATGGCTGGACAGAATCTCGGAGCGAATGTCGAAGATCTCGACGCCGTCAACAACCGGTGGCGGGCCGTCGACGATCACGCTCGTAAGTGGCAACTCGACCTCGACCGTCGCGCCGTCTTCGCTCGATTCAGGGACGGTGAACTCGACCACCTGCGACACCATGTTCCCCGGCTCACGCCGCCACGAGCTGTTCACTCGATTGGTGCGAAAGACGGCCTGGGCCCGGTGCGTTCCCGGCGGCAGCGCCGACGGCGGCGCCGGGAACGACGTCGCCCCGTCGTCCACCACGATCGTCTCACCCGGCGCCAGACGGCGCGTATCAACGCCGAACATCGGCTGCGGCTGAGAGAAGAACGGCGCATCCGCCGGCGACGCTTGCGGATGCTCGCCCTCCAGAATCACGAAGACGATCACGCGTCCGGCCACGGGGCGCTGCCGCAGGTCATCCTCGAAGCCGACCCGGAAGACCACCTTCGCCGACACCTGCGCGGCGAACAGCGACAGCAGAATCGGGAGGGCCCACACAATCGGCGCACGCCAGGCGCTGGGTCTGCTCTGTTTCATGACGCCAGCGTACCGGGCTGGGGCGGGCCACGCCGCGCCGGCGGTCATGCCGGCGGCGCCAGCAGGCCCAGGCGGACCTGGAAGTCCTGCACCGTCGGGGGCGGCGCCGGTGAGGAGGGCGTCAACAAGCGGAAGGAGTAGCTCTCGCCACCGGCAAGGTAGCTGAGCTGGTTGATGTTCCTGGCCGCCAGTCCGAAGGGGGCGCCGGTATTGTCGATCCCGACCCGTGAGAGCTCGAACCTGCCGAGGGTATTGGAGACGATGATGCTGCTCTCGAAGGCGGGCGTCGCCACGCCGCGAGGCCCTCGGATCAGGATGCGCTGGATCGCGCCGAAGTCGCCGACCTGGGCCGTCGACGTGGGGAACCCGGTCAGGTTCTGGTTCACGTTCGCGAATACTCGCGTATTGACCATGCCGTTGGTGATGATGCTGCCGATCGTATCCGTCGCGCGAATGGTGGAGTTGATGATGACTCCGGTGACGTTCAAGGCGACGAGCGAAGAGCGCTCGCCGAAAGTGAATTCGTTGACGGTGATGGTCGAATCGCGCAGATCGTTCCGGATGTCGACGCGCACGGTGCGGAGCGTGTTGATGTCGCCCCGGAAATCGCCGGCGAGTCCGGCGCGGTTGTCGCCGGTGATGTTGAGCCGCTGCAGCACGTTGGTCTGGATGAGGCCGCCTTCCCACTGCGTGGCCCGGATTTGCCGGATCTCCATGGCGATGATGTCAGTTCGCTCGACATGGTTGCTGCGGAAGAGGTTGATCGATCCGTTGAGATCGATGTCCATATCGCGCGTGTCGCCCCGGACGACAATCCGGCCGACGCTGCCTTCGATCTCCCAAAAGCCGATGTGCAGGTCGCCGGAGACGATTGCGGATCGGATGGAGACGGGGATGCTGGGGTTGCCGGCGAGGCGCATATCCACTGCGAGATCGCCTTCGAGGCCCTGCGAGCGATCGCCGGTGGTGCGGATGGTTCGAAGCGTGTCGGCCAGGATGGCGCCGCCGAACCACTCCGCGACGCGCACATTCCCGATGTCGCCGTTGAAGACGAAAATGGTGTTCGAGACCGGCCCGGCCCGGAGGGCTCCGATGCCCTGGTCGGAGTTGATGCGGACATTGTTGAGACCGCCGTCGGCGATGAGCGTGCCGATGTTGCCGCCGAGCAGCAGCTCGCTGTTCGACATCACGCCGCGAACGATCATGCGCGAGATGGCTGCGGGCGAGAGACCGTCCTGGTTGCTGAGAATCATGTCGGCGTTGAAGTTTCCGTCGATGCCGGCCCGCCGGTCGCCGGTGATCGTCAGGCGATTGACGCCGGGCGTCTCGATGATGTCGCGCGTGCCGTCGAGGTTGACCCATTCAACGGCGGTGAGGTTCGCGATGCGCACGTCCGAGATGATCGAGCTGTCGGTGACGCGACCGAGCTGCATGTTCATCGGGCGGGTGTCGATGCCCTGCATGCCGAGGACGAAGTCCACATTGGAGGTCATGCCGTCGACACGGATGCGGAAGGCGCCGTCGTTCAGCACCACATCGCCTCCGAGATCGCCGCCGATGTGAATGGAGTTGATGCGCCCGGAGGGCACGAAAATGCTGGTGAGGTCGAAGAAATCTCCATCCCCATCGATGTCCTCGTCGAACTGAATCCCCGCGACGAGCTGGCCGTTGAGGTTGAATCCGGTGATCCCGCCGCGAAGCTGGATCAGGTTGACAGGAGCGTTGGAGATGAGGAACGACAGATCGCCGGCGTCCGCGCCGCGGGCGTCGCGCACGCTTCCGACCGAGCCCGAGCTGGTCAACGCGATCCCGGCGCCTTGCGCGGGCATACCCGGCAGCAGCCTGATAGATGAGATGCTCTCTCCGTTGAAACGCACATCGATCATGTCGCTCACCGGACCGAGGCCGAGTCCGCTGATGTCGTACACCGTCACCCGGGCCGAGCCGGGGCCGAAGACGCTGACCGAATCCGCGTCGAGCTCGTCCGGCGGCTCGGCGCTGGTGGTCATGCCGATCGAGATCCGCTCGATGAGCATCAAATCGTCCGCCGTGAGCGAGCCCGGCGTTACGCCTTCGTTCAGCACGGGCAGATCCGTGAAAGCGCCGGCGACCTGAGAAGCGTTGATTGTCATCAACGCCGCGATGGCGTCCATGATCTCCAGGCCGGCGTCGTCGATGATTTCCCCGAAGACGGTGAAGCCGCCGTTCTGGAAGTCCAGGTTGGCGCTGTTGTCGCCCAGATTGAAGAACCACTGGTTGGTCGCCGAGTTCGGATCGTTGCCCAGCTTCGCGAATGCGAGCGTGCCGCGCAGGTTTGAGATGCCCGGCTCGTTCAGCACGGGCGGATCGCGCGGCGGCTGCTGGCTGAAGGGCGGCGATGCGATGAAGCCGCCGCCCTGGATCACGAAATTCTCCACGCTGCGGTGGACGAAGGTGTTGTCGTATCGCCCTGTGTCGGCGTAATTCTGGAAGTTGGCCACGCTCAGCGGCGTCTGGCCCTGGAACAGGCGCACATTGATCGTGCCGAGCGACGTCACGAACTGAGCGATCGGCGCCGATGAGGGGCGGGCGAAGAACATCATCTCGCCGCCGGGTGTTCCGTCGCCGGTTGGCATATCCGGTCCGTTGAACTCGGCGTCGATCATTTCCCCGCTCACGCCGCGGATCTGCGAGCCGTCCACCCGCACCTGGTAGCGCTGGTTGGCCTCCAGCCCGGACGCCTGGAAGATGATCCGCCGCGCATCGACATCGGGGTCGAACTGCAGCGTGATGGGCAGGTTGGCGTCGTCGGCCGTGCCGAAGATGTTGTCGGCGCCCGCGGAAATGATTCGAAATGCGCCAGGCGTCACCGTGTCGGGCATCAGATCTTCACTGGCCGTCAGCACGATCTGCCCGCGGTTGTCCGCGAAGACTGATACGAACACCGGCGGACAAAAGTCGCCGCTCAGCATCAGTCGCGGTTCGAGTGGCTCAAACTGGATCGGACTTGCAGCGCATCGTCGGGGGCGGCCCGCGGGTCGGGCTGACATCCTGTTCCACAACCTGAGCATCTGGACGAATCTCCTGCCTGCAAATGCCGCCAGTGTCATGCGCTCATCGTTCTCCACCGCCTCCGGAGGGCGGACGTCCGTCTGATGTGCGCAATGCGGGCGTGTGCTGTCTGTACTGATTCAGGATCGGTCCGAACCGACCCCCTGAGAAGTCGGAACAACGTTTTTTTGGGCCCGCGGGTGAAGAAGCTTGCGGCGTTGCCGCGCCAACTCCAACCCCGGGAGCCCCCGGAAGAATCGCCCCGCCGCCGGACGCAACCATTGCTGCAGCCCAGAGCGGGACGCAGGAGCTTAGCACTGTCGAGGCAAGCGCCAACCAATTCTCCAGGAAGCAGTTGAAGAAGGACCCAAAAAAACGCCGCCGACCAGTTTTCCTGGTCGGCGGCGTAACTCCTCCGAAAGGTGTGTGGCAGTCTGTTGGACCGGAGGTCCCAATACAGGCAGGCACGTTTCCGCGCCGGCCTGTGTGATCCGATGGAATCTTGCTGCGGTGGTCCTGTGCTCCCACCGCAGGACGCACTATAACCGCGCAAGGATCGACGTGCAAGATGTGCGCATGAAAACAGGGCGATTTTTGTCGCCTCTTACTCAACGAGAGTCAGAAATCCGAGGTGTTCGCCTCGATTCCGACCGTTTTTCCTTCCTGGCCGGCCGCTTCCAAAGCCGAGAATCGCCAGAAAGGCTGTTTTCGAACCGCTTCGCCGATGCGGTAACACCGGCGAAGCGGGCACAGGGAATCCGTGGCTTGCCACAACCGCAGTCAACCGGCATTGCACCGGAACCGCAGAAGTTCACCACGGAGGAGTCAACCGTGTAACTCGCGCAAGGAGGAACCCTCGCAGCGGAAATATTTCATTGTGATGAGCAGGCTTCCCTACTCGGCTATTCAAAAATCGGACCCTCTCTCCGACCCGAACAGCTCCTCTTATGGATTCTCAACGCAACGAATGTACCAGTTTCCCGACCGGAGTCAACCCTTTCTCCGGTATCGCCCCTCCAATTCCTACAATCGGACCCCCATCTCCCCGGCCTCCAGAATCGACCCTGGAGGCCGGAATCTGCCCCTTCCGGCCCCAGGACCCGAGATTCTGGCCCCCCAGACGCCATCCAGACGCCCCTCAGATCCCCTGGCCACCACCGATTTTTCCATCATCTCCCAGCCGCGGCAGCAGGTCCGCCCTGCCGTCTCGCCACGCCGGAAATTTCTCCCGCCACGACCGCACCGCCTCAGGATCCACATCCAAACTGAGCACCAGCGCCTCCGCCCCAGCCTCGCCCAGAACCTCACCCTCAGGGGACACCACGATCGAGCCGCCGCTGTACGCCAGGAACGGATCCTCGCCGCACCGATTCGCCCCCATCGTGAATGCCTGATTCTCGATGGCCCGGGCGATCATCAGGGCCCGCCAGTGGGCCGCCCGCGGCGCCGGCCAGTTGGCGCCCAGGGCGAACATCTCCGCCCCCAGCCCCAGCCCGGCCCGGAAGAGCTCCGGAAACCGAAGGTCGTAACACACCGCCGGACACACCCGCAGCCCCGCCGCGGCTTCCCCTTCGGACCACTGGTATGTCGTCACCCGGTCCCCGCCGGCGAATCGCTCCCCCTCGCGCCCGAAGGTGAAGGGGTGGACCTTGTCATACCTTGCGATCTCCTCGCCCCCGGGCGAGAAGACCAGACAGCGGTTGCGGCCCATGCCGTCCGCACCCATCGCCGTCACCCCCGCCTGCACGAACGCCCCCAGCCGCTTCGCCAGCTCCGACACAAACGCCGCGCTCACCCCATCGCCGTCGTGCGTGCGCTCCACATTGAGCGAGAAACCCGTGTCGAACATCTCCGGCAGAACCACCAGGTCGCCCTTCGCCACGCCGACGCCCACCAGCATCTCGCGCACATGCGCATGGTTGGCGGCCTTGTCCTCCCAGACGATGTCGGATTGAACGATATGAACACGCATGGCGGTGTGCGGGGGTTGGAATGGGTTCTGCGGACCAACGACAGTCTACACCGAGCTTCCGGGCCATGGCCGCCGGGACGGTGTCTGAACATCGAAGACGAAAGAGCCGACCACCGCCGAGGGCAATGCGGCGCAGACGAGTGTGAGGTGCGGCGAGTGGGGGGAGTGAACTGTCAGGCTTCAGATCCGAAATTTGAGATTTCAAATCTCAAATTTCAGATCTCAAATCTCAAATTTTGGATTTCGGATTTCGGATTTCGGATTACAGATCTCAAATTTCAAATTTGAAATCACGGATCTGAAATCTCAAATTTGAGATCTGAAATCCGAAGATTTGAATCTTCAACTCTGCGCATCGCCCCCGCAGTAAAAAAATCTGCAACCCACACCACCTGACACCCACACACTCCGCCCGCTCACCCGCTCACCCGCTCACCCGCTCACCCGCTCACCGCAGAATCGACCGCCCGGCATAGATCGCCCGGTCCCCCAACTCCTCCGCGATGCGGATGAGCTGGTTGTACTTGGCGTTGCGATCCGAGCGGCAGGGGGCGCCGGTCTTGATCTGGCCGCAGTTGGTGGCGACGGCGATGTCGGCGATGATCGAGTCCTCCGTCTCGCCCGAACGGTGCGAGATGACAGCGCCCCACGCGTGGCGCATGGCGAGATCGACCGTTTCGAACGTCTCGGTCAGCGTGCCGATCTGGTTCACCTTCACCAGCACGGCGTTGGCGGCCTTCTCATCGATGGCGCGCTGCACGTAGTCCTTGTTCGTCACCAGCAGGTCGTCGCCGACGATCTGGATCCGATCGCCCAGCTTCTTCGTGAGCTTGCTCCACCCTTCCCAGTCGTTCTCGGCCAGCCCGTCCTCGACGGAGCGGATCGGGTAGTTGTCGCACCATTTCGCCCACAGTTCGATCATGTCGTCGCTGGAGAGCACCTCCTTCGACGACTTGAAGAGGCAGTAGCCGGTCTTGCCTTGCTTGGCGGCCTCGTTCCACAGTTCGCTGGCGGCGGGGTCGAGGGCGACGAAGATCTGCTCGCCCCACTTGTAGCCGGAGCGCTTCACCGCCTCCTCGATGATGCGCAGCGCATCCTCGTTGTCCTTCAGGTTCGGCGCGAAGCCGCCCTCGTCGCCCACTGCGGTGGACATCCCGCGATCGTGCAGCACGCCCTTGAGGGCGTGGTAGATCTCGACGCCCGCCCGCAGGGCCTCGTCGAAGTCATCGAAGCCGATGGGCTGGATCATGAACTCCTGGAAGTCCACCGTGTTGTCGGCGTGCTTGCCGCCGTTGAGGATGTTGAGCATGGGCACGGGCAGCGTGCGGGCGCCGACGCCCCCGAGGTAGCGGTGCAGCGGCAGGTCCACGGCATTCGCGGCGGCCCGGGCCACGGCCATCGAGACGCCCAGGATCGCGTTGGCGCCGAGCCGGGCCTTGTTGGGCGTGCCGTCGAAGTGGATCAGCCCGGTGTCGATCGCCGCCTGGTCGCGGGCGTCGACGCCCACCAGCCCGTCGGCGATCTCCTCGTTCACATGGTCCACCGCCTGCCCCACGCCCTTGCCCATGTATACGGAGGTGTCCCCGTCGCGCAGCTCGACGGCCTCGTGCTCACCGGTGCTGGCGCCGGAGGGGACGGCGGCGCGTCCCACCGCCCCGCCGCTGAGCTGCGCCTCGACCTCGACGGTGGGGTTGCCGCGGGAATCGAGAATCTGACGAGCGTGCAGTGTTTCGATGAGATAGGGCATCGGGCGGCTCCATGTTGATGCCGGGAGGCGGGATGGCGGACCCGCGACTCCGGCCTGTGCGCCGATCATAAACAACCACGCCGCCTGCGTCCGCTCCGGCGCGACGAGGCGAAGCCCCGGTTTGCGGCCCGGGCCGTGGCTGGTATCGTGCCCCCTTGGACTTCCGCTGGAGTTGAGATGTCCCAGACGCCACAGGGCTTCGAGCAGCGCATCGTTCGACTGAAGGCCGACCTGGTCGAGCAGGGGCGCCGCGTGCAGCGCATGTTCGAGGCGTCCGTCGAGGCCGTCTTCGAGCAGGACAGGAAGAAGGCCACATGGGTCTGCGAGAACGACGCGGTGATCGACCGTGTCGATGTCGAGATCGAGCGGGCCGCCGTCGAGATCCTCAAGGACATCGCCCGCTCCATCGCCGACCTCGATGAAGACCAGATCCGCTGGCTCCTCACCATCGTGAAGGTGAACAACGAGCTGGAGCGCATCGCAGATGAGGCGGTCAAGATCGCCGAACGCATCGAGTCGGTCATCTCGCTCCCCACCGCGCTGCCGGATCGTTTCCGCGTCATGGCCAACAGCGTCATCGGCGTGCTGTACGACACCAACCGCAGCTTCGAACGCACCGACACCGGCCTGGCCCGCTCCGTGCTCGCCAGCGATGACGCCGTTGAGGCCTTCGAACACGCAATTCTACGCGACATGCAGCGAAGCGTCGCGGAAGGCTCCATCGACATCGACTTTGCCTTCGCCATCAACATGATCACCACCGCCATGGAGCGCGTGGAGGATCACTGCACCAACATCGCCGAGCAGGTCATCTATGTCTCCACCGGCGCCATCGTCCGGCACACGCAGGGACACTGGACCGAGCCCGAGAAACCCAGTTGACCTCCGGTCGCCAACGGCTGACCCTCCAAGCCGCCCCATGCACACGTGGGATCTGGCATGCGAAGACAACAGTCGGCCCGACGCGACGAACGCCATGCCTCGATCCTCATCCCCTGAGCCCCTCGCCACCGACATGCCTGACCTCACCGAAATCCGCACAACGCTTGAGCAGGTCGGACAGGATCACCTGCTCCGGTTCCACGACGAGCTCGACAGCGCCGGACGGCGGCGCCTGCTCGAGCGCATCGAGGCCATCGAGCCGCATCGCCTGCCCGCCCTCGTCGATCGCTACGTGAAGAGCAAGCCCGGCTTCGAGCCGCCCGCCGATCTCGCCCCCGCGCCCTACTACCCGCGCGATCCGAAGTCATCACGTCGAGCATGGCCCCGCGACGAGTTTGAACGCGAAGGCGAGCGCCTTCTCCGCCGCGGCGCCGTCGCCGTCTTCACCGTCGCCGGCGGTCAGGGCACGCGCCTCGGCTACGACGGCCCCAAGGGCTGCTATCCCGGCTCCGCCGCCACGCGCAAGCCTCTTTTTCGCTGCCTCGCCGAGTGGATCGTCGCCGCCCAGCGCCGCTACGACGCCGTCATCCCCTGGTACATCATGACCAGCCCCGCCAATCACGATCAGACGGTCCGCTACTTCAAGGACCAGAACTGGTTCGGCCTCAGCCCCGAGCATGTCTCACACTTCCAGCAGGGCGTCATGCCTTCTCTCGACCGCGAGACCGGACGCGTCCTCCTCGCCGCCAAAGATGAGCCGGCCGTCAACCCCGACGGCCACGGCGGCTCGCTCCGCGCCCTCTACAACAGCGGCGCCCTCGAAGACATGCGCAGCCGCGGCGTCGAGCACGTCAGCTACGTGCAGATCGACAACCCCCTCGTCAAGGTCATCGACCCCGTCTTCATCGGCCTGCACGCCGCCGCCGACGACTCCTCCGCCGAGATGTCGAGCAAGATGATCCCCAAGACCGACCCCGCCGAAAAGGTCGGCGTCTTCTGCCTCTCCGGCGGCAAGGTGAGCGTCGTCGAATATTCCGACCTGCCCGAAGACCTCGCCGCCAAGCGCGACGACCGCGGCGAGCTGCGCTTCAACGCCGGCAGCCCCGCCATCCACATGATCGGCGTCGACTTCATCCAGCGCCTCAACGAGGCTGCAGGCGACGACGGCGCCGCCCTCACGTTCCATCGCGCCGAGAAGAAGGTCCCCCACATCGACCTCGAAACCGGCGCCCCGATCGACCCGGACCAGCCCAACGCCGTGAAGCTCGAGATGTTCGTCTTCGACGCCCTGCCGCTGGCGGAGCAGTCCATCGTGCTCGAAACCGACCGCGTGGAGGAATTCGCGCCCATCAAGAACGCCGAAGGCAACGATTCATCCGAGACCAGCCGCAAACTGCAGACCGAACGCGCTGCGCGCTGGCTGGAGCAGGCCGGAGTGAAGATCCCGCGCACGCCCGCCGGCGAGCCCGATTGCACGCTCGAGATCAGCCCACTCACCGCCATGAAGCCGGCAGACCTTCTCCGCGAAGACATCCGCGAGAAGCTCCCGGAGCGCATCAGCTCCGGCGCCGAGCTTGCGATCTGACGCCCCGTCCGGCGCCGGCGTCCATCTCAATCCGGAGAACGCTGCTCCCCCAGCAGATGCGAATCGCCCGCGCCGGTCAGCGCCATGCGCAGCATCGCCATCGCCGAGAGGGCCGAACGCCGGCGCACCGCGCTGCGCTCACCGGGAAAATAGAACCGCCGCGCATCGATCTCGTCGTCGCCATCGCGCGTTGTCGCCCGTGCGATCCAGACCGTTCCCACCGGTTTCTCCTTCGAGCCGCCGCCCGGACCCGCCACGCCGGTGATCGCCAGCGCGTGCTGGGCCCGCGCGCCCGCCGCCTCCGCAGCTCGCAGCGCCCCCCGCGCCATGGCGCAGGCGACCTCCGCGCTCACCGCCCCGTGCGCTTCCAGCGCCCTCTTCTCAACCCCCAGCGCGCCGAGTTTCATCTCGTTCGCATACGTGATCCACCCGCCTCTGAAGACGTCCGACGAGCCCGGAACTTCGGTCAGCAACGCCCCCAGCCCGCCCCCGGTGCACGACTCGGCCACCACAAGGCGCTCGCCGACCCGGCGCAGCTCGTTCAGCGTCGCCGCCGCCAGCGTGTCGTCATCCGCACCGAAGTCATACGGCGCCACCGCGGCCCGCACCGCCCGCTCCGCCTCCTCGATCGCAGCGCTCGCGCGCTCCTCTGGGCCTGCATAGCGGATGCGGCAGCTCACCGTGCCGCCACTGGCAGTCGTGCCGATCACCGGGTTGCGCAGTCGCGCCATCAATTCGCCCAGCCGTTCCGCGATCGTCGCCTCAGGCAGTCCGAAGGTGTGGATCACCCGCGTGCGGATCACACCCCCGACCGGCGGTCGAAGCCGCGGCTTCACGAATTCCTCGAACATCGGGCGCATCTCGCTCGGCGGCCCGGGCAGGCAGAAGCAGTCAGCGCTCGCGCCTTCGATCTCCAGCCGCGCGTGAAGCCCCGGCGCCGTGCCCTGCGCGTTGCCAAGCGCCGACGCCGACTCGGGGCGCAGCGCCTGCAACCGGTTGTTCTCCGGCATCTCTGTGCCCCGGGCGGCGAAGTAGAGCCGGATCGCGCTCAGCATCTGCCCGTCTTCGACCAGCCCCTCGCCCAGCGCATCGGCCAGGGCCCGGCGCGTCAGGTCGTCGATGGTGGGGCCAAGGCCGCCGGTGACAATGACCAGCCGCGAGCGCGCCGCCAGTCGGCGTATCGCCGCGGCGATCGCCTCGCAGTCGTCATCGACCGTCGCGTGCTCCACCACGCGCACGCCCAGCTCCGTCAGCCGTCCCGACAACCACGCGCTGTTGGTGTCGAGCGTCTGTCCCAGGATCAGCTCATCGCCGATCGAGAGAACCGCGGCGGCGTCGTGGATGAGTCGATCTGCCATGCGTCCGCAAGGATAGGACGAACGCCGTCCGCCGGTGCGCCGGCGCGATCAGGAGTGAGGGTCGCCTCAGCCGCCCGTCGCCGCGAACTCACCCACGCGCCGGATCGAGACCGTGTTCACCACGCCCGGCACGCCGAAGGGCTTGCCAGCCAGCAGCACCATCATGCCGCCGACCTCCGCCATCCCGCGCGTCAGCACGAACTCGTCGACCATCTTCGCGAACTCGGAGCGATGCTCCGGCAGTGTGCGCATCAGGACCGGCGTCACGCCATAGAGCAGTGTCATGCGGCGCACCGCCGCCTCGCTCGAGGAGAAGGCGATGATCGGCACTCGCAGGCCGATGCGGCTCAGGTACCGCGCCGAACCCCCGTGCTGCGACCACACGCACACCAGCTTCGCATCCACATCCTGCACCATGTGCCACGCCCCGTGGGCCAGGGCCGCGGTGCGGTAGCGCGACTCGCGCACCACCTCGGACGGCCGCGAGCTCTGCGGCAGCTCGCGCAGGCGCTCCTCCGTCGCCAGGGCGATGCGGCGCATCATCTGCACCGCCAGCGGGGCGTATTTCCCGATCGCCGTCTCGCCCGACAGCATCACCGCGTCCGTGCCGTCGAAGATCGCCCCCGCAACATCCGAAGACTCGGCCCGCGTCGGAAACGGCTTCTCGATCATCGTCTCCAGCATCTGCGTCGCCACGATGCACGGCTTGCCATAGTCGTGGGCCCGCTGGATCAGGATCTTCTGGATGATCGGCACCCGGGCCAGGTCCATCTCGACGCCCAGATCCCCCCGCGCCACCATGATCGCGTCCGACTCTTCCAGGATTTCGTCGATCCGCTCCACCGCCTGCGGCTTTTCGATCTTGGAGATGATGGGGATGGTCGGATCTGTGCGCGTCGCATCAAGAGAGCCGCCGCAGTCTGCCTCTGCGCAGTGACCCTCGATGATCGATCGCAGCTCACGCACTTCCTCCCCGCGCCGCACGAAGGAGAGTGCGAAATAGTCAAACTTGTGATCGATGCCGAACCGCACGCACGCCCGGTCATGTTCCGTGATCGCAGGCGCGCTGATGTCGCTGTCGGGCAGGTTCACGCCCTTGCCCGTCGTGACCAGCCCGCCCACCACCACGCGGCAGCGCAGCGTCGACCCATCCGACCCCGTCGCCAGGGCCCGGATGGCGCCGTCGTTGATCAGCACCCGGTGCCCCTCGTGCACCTCCGCCGCCAGCGGCTCGTAGGTGCAGGGAAGCTCCGGTGTCTCGCCATCCTTCGATTCGTCGATGTCCGTGCGAAGCGAGAAGTCCTGCCCGGCGGTGAGCTGGATTCCCGGCGCCTTCACGAGACCAACGCGGATTTTGGGGCCGCACAGATCCCCCAGGATCGCCACCGGCTTGCCGAGAGCGTCGCTGACGCGCCGAACCGTCCGAACTCGCTCGGCGTGTTCTTCAAACGATCCGTGCGAAAAATTGACGCGCAGCACCGAGGCGCCGTTCTCGATCACCCGGCGCAGCGTCTCCTCAACGTCCGTGGCGGGGCCGATCGTCGCCACGATCTTGCTGAGGCTGAACTTGGAAGGATCAAGGTCTGAGTATGGCATGGGCGCTCGTTCGGTCCGCGGTCGCGGATGATGTGGAATAGAAGTCGATGCTCCGGAAGGATATCGGATCGTCGGCGCCGGCATGTTTGAGCTTCACCGGATTCGCCGCCGCGCGGCGCCGGCCGGGCGTCCCGGCGGGTGGAACGCAGGGGGGAGGGCGCGTGTCCGAACCGGTCGCACGCCGCGCCAAGCGCCCTACGAAATTCAGGAACGCTCGCCTTCAGGCCGCGCGCTGGCCGGAACCACCGGCCCGGGCGCCGGGCGAACGCAGCAGCTCGAACGCCCGCACGACGTTCCTGCGGACATTGCCTTCATCACCCGTCACGCCCTTCAACTGGTCCCGCAGCGCCGACAGGCTCACCGAGCCGATGTCGGTGTCGATGCTGTAGACCCCATGCTCCAGTCGGGGAAGAAACGCGATTCGACCTCGCGCTCGAGCAGCACTTCCAGGCCGCGGTGGCGGGGATCGTCGCGGATGGTGTCGAGCAGAGTTTCAACGCAGTCCGGCGGCCCCTCCAGCATCTGCATGAAGAGCCCGTTGCCGAGCAGCAGCAGGCCGGTGATCGAGAAGGCGGGATTGCGCATGCTCGCGGCCGAAGCGATCGAATTGAGCATCTCGCGCGTCACATCCTGTGTGGGACGGCTGATGTAAAGAAGCTGTTTCAATGCCATGGCGATGTCTCCGACATTGCTGATGCCGCGTGTATCGCCCGGACGACGTCACGGGGGTCCGGGCGATACATCACCATCGGCCGCCGCACCGCCCGGGATGAGCCCTTCCCCGCCGCTACTGGGGGGGCAGTGAATGCGGGTCATTTACCTCGCCGCGGCGGATAAAGCCGGACGCCACGTCGAACCCGTCTCTCAACCACGCTCGCCGCGACTGCGCAGCCGGGCCCGGGTCATCCGCTCGCGGACGCCTCCGTGCTTAAGAAAGTCGGCTTCGAGCCGCTGCAACTGACGGTCGAGCAGATACGACGCCTGGTGAATCAGGCAGATGGCGATGTTCGCGACGACATCGGCGGAGCGAGTTTCGACGAACTCGCGGTAGGTTTCATAAGACTCATGGGGCCGCTGAGCATCATTTGTCCCATCAGTCCCATCAGTCCCATGACTTTTCCTTCCACTCCGACCCAGCCGCCGCACGAACAGCGCCTCCTTCGAGTCCTTGTCCCACAGCGGCATCCCCCGCACCCGCAGGAAATCCTTGTAGTCGACCAGCAGCTCCTCCAGGCTCGCCCGGGCCACGCTGGTCAGCTTGATCTCCATCTCCTTCGAAGTCCCCGACGCCGCGCTCCCCTCGACGATGTTCTGCTTCCCCGACCGCGCCGCCTGAATCATCTGATCGATCGTGCGATCGCCCTTCGTCAGGAACCGCCGGCAGAAATGGAACGTGATGTCGTAGACGATCTCGGCCTTGCGGTACGAAAGCAGCGACTGGTAATGCCCGTGCGGCGGGATGAAGCCTTGTGACGTCATTTGAGCGCCCTTGTAAGGAGAACTCATGGGACTCATGGGACCAATGTGACTCATGGGTCCTATGAGTCCCATTCGTCCTATCTGTCCTATTCACAAAACAAACAGAGGGCCCGGCGCCGCCGGACCCTCTGAGTATAACCTGGCTCAGCAAGCCGCTGATCAGTAATCCATATCATCCATCCCGCCCGCCGGAACCTTCTCCTTCTTCTCCTTGATATCAGCAATCAAGGTGTCCGTCGTGAGAAGCAGCCCTGCGATGCTGGCGGCGTTCTGCAGCGCGACGCGCTCGACCTTCGTCGGCACGATCACGCCCATCTTCACCATGTCGCCATACTCGCGCGTCAGCGCGTTGAAGCCGAAGTTGGTCTCGCCAGACTCTTCAACCTTCGCCGCCACGATCGAGCCGTCCAGGCCGCAGTTGATCGCGATCTGGCGGATCGGCGCCGCGACAGCGCGGTTGACGATGTCGACGCCGATGCGCTCATCGCCCTTGGCGTTCTTGCGCGCCTTCTCGAGCGCCTTGCGGGCCCGGAGCATGGCGACGCCGCCGCCGGGCAGGATTCCCTCTTCGACGGCCGCGCGGCACGCGTGCAACGCGTCCTCGACGCGGGCCTTCTTCTCCTTCATCTCGACTTCGGTGGCGGCGCCCACGTTCACCTGGGCCACGCCGCCGGAGAGCTTGGCCAGGCGCTCCTGGAGCTTCTCGCGGTCGTACTCGGAGTCGGACGCCTCGATCTGGTGCTGAAGCTGGTCGATGCGGCCCTTGATGTCGCCGCTCTTGCCGGCGCCCTCGACGACGGTGGTGTTGTCCTTGTCGACGGTGATCTTCTTGGCCCGGCCCAGGTCGTTCAGCGTGATGGATTCGAGGCTGACGCCCAGCTCCTCCATGATGGCGCGTCCGCCGGTGAGGATGGCGATGTCCTCCATCATGGCCTTGCGCCGATCGCCGAAGCCCGGCGCCTTGACAGCGCACACCTTGAGGACGCCGCGCAGCTTGTTGACGACCAGCGTCGCCAGCGCCTCGGATCCCAGATCCTCGGCGATGATGAGCAGGCTCTTGCCGCTCTCGGCGACCTTGGTCAGAACCGGGAGCAGGTCCTTGGCGCTCTCGATCTTCTTCTCATGGACGAGGATGTAGGCGTCTTCGAGCACGCACTCCATCGCGCCGGGATCGGTGACGAAGTGGGGGCTGAGGTAGCCCTTGTCGAACTGCATGCCCTCGACCAGCTCGACCTCGGTGTCGAGGCTCTTGCCCTCTTCGACGGTGATGACGCCGTCCTTGCCGACCTTCTCCATCGCCTCGGCGATGATCTTGCCGATCTGCTCATCCTGGTTGGCCGAGCAGGCGCCGACCTGAGCAATCTCCTTGGAAGAAGAGATCTTCTTGCTCATGCGGTGCAGCTCTTCGACCATCGCAGTGACGGCCAGGTCGATGCCGCGCTTGACTTCATTGGCGCCGGCGCCGGCGGTGATGTTCTTGAGGCCTTCCTTGTAGATGGACTCGGCGAGAATGGTGGCGGTGGTGGTGCCGTCGCCGGCGTCCTTGCTGGTCTTGGAGGAGACTTCCTTAACGAGCTGGGCGCCGATGTTCTCGTACGGATCCTCGAGCTCGATCTCCTTGGCGACGGTCACGCCGTCCTTGGTGACGGTGGGGGCGCCGAAGGACTTCTCAAGGACGACAACGCGCCCCGAGGGCCCGAGCGTGACTTTGACGGCCCGGGCGAGCTTCTGCACGCCGCGGAGAATGCTCTCGCGGGCGTCTGTGTCGTATGCGATCTGTTTTGCGGCCATAATGTGATCCTTTCCGGTCTATTTGTTAGTACCAGTCTGTTGATTATCAGACTCGTGATTTGGTGCGAGGGAACGTCTTGCTCAATACGGCGCCGCAACCTCCGGTGATGTCGGGATAGAAGCGAACGCGGTCCCAGCCAGCATTCTTTGCGTAGGTTCTGAACCAGTTTTGCACAGGCTCAGTAACGCGCTGCTGGGACTTACGCATGCTCTGATTGAACAATTCCAAGACGCGGTGTCGAGGTACGAGCACCGCTGGTTTTTTCTCGGAAACTTCTCTAGGGTCAGGGAATTTGAATTTGCGGCCTCTTTTTTCCATTTGCATGCTCGCGGTTAGCCAATTTTGATCCACGCCACGCGGGCGGAGTCGATGATGTAGATGTGCTTGCCGTCGGAGACCTTCACAAGGTGATCCGGCTCGTCGGGAATGAGCATCGCATTGGCGACGCGGCACTCGTGGGCGGCCTCGAAGATGAAGACGGCGTCTCGCTCACCGTTGAGTTCCTGAAGTGCCTTGCGGAGTTCGTCCTGGGTCATGTCGCTCCCGATGATCGAGCGTGCGTTGATGCGAAAGGGATGAAGCAGGCGAGTCGCCCGCTTCACCACGGTCAGTCGATGATCGCCAGGACCTCGTCCTCGCTCATGATCAGCAGCTCGACGCCGTCCAGCTTCACTTCGCTGCCGGCGTAGCTTGTGAAGACGACCTTGTCGCCCTTCTTGACGGTCAGGGGAATGCGCTCGCCGGTCTCGGTGTTGAGCGTGCCCTCGCCCACAGCGACGACCGTGCCGGAGCGGGGCTTGTCCTTGGCCTGCTCGGGCAGGTAGATGCCGCTCTCGGTGCGGTCCTCCGCCTCATCGCGCATGATGAGGATCTTGTCGCCCAGCGGTCGCAGCTTGACGCTGGAGGCTTTGCCGGAAGAAGTCTTCGTCCTGGGAGCGGTCTTGGTGGCTGCCATCTCTTGGGTCTCCTGTGAGTGAAAAGGTCTGGGGGAAGTTCTGAGTGCGGAGTGTTGAGTTCTGAGTTCTGAGTGTTGAGCGGTGAGTTTGTTGTGCGTGGTTGGTTGGGTGGTGGGGGGATGGTTTTCGAATCTGAAATCTCAAATCTCAAATTTCAAATTTCAAATTTCAAATTTCAAATTTCAAATTTCAAATTTCAAATTTTCGGATTTCAAATCTGAGATCTCAAATTTGAAATCTCAAATTCAAACCTCCCTCTCCTTCACCCTCCCGGCCATCGGTCCTCGTAGTGACGGCGCAGGATGCGCCGGAACAGTTCGAGCATCAGTTCAAGATCCACGGGTCTGTCCACAACGGTGAAGACGCCCCGCCGCAGGGCCTCGGCCAGTTCGCGGGCGTCGTCGCGCTGCGTGCGGCTGGCCTTCACCACGATCGTCGGGGGCGGATCCGGCAGGCGGGCCAGCAGCTCCAGCAATCGCGAGCCGCCCTCCTCCATCCGCTCCTTCGTGCCCTCGCCGGCGGGAGACCGGTCCAGCGGCAGGCGGAGATCGACCACCGCGATGTGGAAGGGCGAGCCGGACTGGAGCAGCCTCGCCGCGTCGCGGCCGCTGTCCACCCGCCACGCCCGCACGCCCATCGGCTGCAGCAGACAGGGCAGACGCTCGGCCCACGAATCGCTCCGCCACCCGCCATAAGACAGCAGCATGTTCAGCCGCCCCGCGCCCTCCGGCGTCTGGCTCCCCGCGGCGCCCCCGGACGTCCCAGACGCCCCGGTTGCGCTCGCGCTGCCCTTCGAGGCCTTGTGGAGGCCGTCGCCGTTGGACTGGTTGGAGCGCACCGGGAGCATGGTGCGAAGGAGAATGCAACCGGCGCGCCGGTCTGCGACCCGCGCCCGGGCCCGGGATGGGCGTCACAGCTCGGAAATCGGGGGCGCCGCGGACTGGCGGGCCTCTCAACCCTGCCAGCGGCGAGCCGACCGGGGTGGGCGCCCGCCATTTCGGCAGTCGCCGCCACGCCGTGGCCATGGCGGGCGGGGGTCATTCGTCCGGGCCGCGTCGCCTCTGTTTGATCTGCGAACGCTGCCGCTTCTCCTCCAGCCGGCGCTCGACGCTGCCCTTCGTCGGGCGAGTCTTCTTCCGGGGCTTGGGGGGGACGAGCGCCCGGCGCACCAGCTCTCGCAGCCGCTCGATGCACTCCTCGCGATTCCGGCGCTGGGAGCGGTGTTCATCGCTCACGATCCGCAGCTCGCGCTCCTCCGGGCCCTCGCCGATCAGGGCGCCCGGACCCGCCAGCCGCGTCAGACGCCGGCGAACCCCCGCATCGATGGGCAGCTCACGCAGAAAGACACGCAGCTCGACCCGGGTCGATCGCTTGTTGACGTTCTGCCCGCCCGGCCCCGAACTGCGGGTGGCGGTCATGCGCAGGGCGGCGCGGGGTACCGTGAGACCCGCGGCCAGGTCGATCGCGCCGGCCGCGCCGCCCTGGGCGGCGCCGTCGTCGATCGGCTCGGGAGCAGGTTGCGGATCGGATGCATCATTCATGTGCGCGCCTCCCCACGCGGGGATGATCGGAGCCTGCGCCAGGATCCCGGGACAGTGTGGAGGATAGACGGCTCGCCACCTCGACGCGCGCCGGATACCTTTCTGCAATGCAGCTCCAGTCACGATCCGTGCAGCGGCCAGCGGCGCCGGCTCCGAAGCGCGCCGCGAGATGCGCGATCATCGGCGCGCTCGCCGCGTCCCTTGCGGCGTCGTCCGCCCACGCGGACATCGCCACACGGGACGTCGCCGAAGCGCTCCGTTACGACGCCGCCGAAGCGACGGCGAACATCTGGTACGACCCAGACGAGTGGACCCCGCGAGGCTGGAGCGTGCATACGGAAGCCCGCGTCTGGGCGCCGGGCATGGGCGGCGAGATCCGCCTCCCCGGAGGTCGCTCCAACATCCGCGTTGCGCGCGAGCTCGACGCCGGCGATCCCCAGGCGACGCCCATCGGCGAATTCCGTTACCGATCAGGCGGCATGACCTACAGCTTCTCCGGCTCCGGATTCGGCGTGAGCGAGCGCACCACCGCGGACCGCAACTTCACACTCGGCGATGTGAGCGTCGGCGCCGGCGACAGGATCGGCATCGACATCGACCTCATCACCGTCGAAGCCATGGTGGAGTGGCGCGTGTGGCAGTTCCGCAAGGGACGCCGGCAGGCCGACACCGGTGTCAGCCTCGACCTCGACCTCGGCGTCGGCGCCCGCATGTATGACCTGAACATGCGCTTCAACGCGCCCTCGGGCGATGCGTCCGGCTCCGGCTTCTGGGCCGAACCCTTCATCGGCGCCCGACTGGCCGTGGAGATGCTCGACCGCTACACGCTGGAGACAGCCTTCAGTAGCGGCGGATTCAGCACCGGGGACCACAGGTCGATCTCCTGGACGGCGCAGGTCGCTTTCCACTGGCGCTTCATGGAGAACGCCGGCGCGCACATCGGCTTCCGTCATCAGTTCACCGATCTGCAGCGCGGCTCGAACGACAGCCGCGTGCGCCTGAACGGATCGCTCTCCGGCCTCTTCGCCGGCGTGTCGATCCGCTTCTGAAGCAAACACAAGGTGGCACGGCTCTCTGAGCCGTGTCCTGTCTATTGCGCGGAGTTCGATCACGGCTCAGAGTGCCGTGCCACTTTGCAGCTCTTACAGCGCCCTGACCGCCTCCAGCACCGCCTCCGCGTGGCCGGGAACCTTCACCTTGTCCCAGCGCTGCGCGACCTTGCCGTCGGGTCCGATGAGATACGTCGTGCGCACCACGCCCATGTACTTCTTTCCGTACATGCTCTTCTCCTGCCACACGCCGTACTTCTCGCATACGGTCGAGTCCGGGTCCGCCAGCAGCGTGAAGTTCAGCCCGTGCTTCTGCGCGAACTTCGCGTGCGACTTTTCATCGTCCGGGCTCACGCCCAGCACGACTGCGTCCATCTTCCCGAACTTCGGCAGCAGATCGCGGAAGTCGCACGCCTCGCTCGTGCACCCCGAGGTGTCGTCCTTCGGATAGAAATACAGCACGACGGGCGCCCCGGCGTAGTCGCTCAGCTTGTGGGCGCCGCCCGCCTGGTCCTTGAGCGTGAACGCGGGGGCTTTCTTTCCTTCTTCGATGATCGGCATGCGGGCATCATAGCCGACGCCGCGCGATCCATGGAATCGCTCAGCGCAGCACCCACGCGATCAGCAGCGCCATCCCAGCGCCGGCGAACGCCATCGCCGCCAGCGCCAGCCCTGCGGCGCTCGACCACGGGCTGCGCTTCGGTCCCGGCACGATGGTGATCAGCCGCGCCGTCTCACCTTGTGCGCCGCGTCCGCCCCTGCGGGCGTCGTCCTGCACGATGGCGATGATCAGGTTCGCGTCGAAGGCGCGCATGCCCATCCTTCGCGCGTTCTCCACAAGTCGCTCGCGCCGATCCGGCGTCAGGATCGCCGCCCGCCCGCCGTCCAGCGATTGCGCCACAGACGCTGCGAACAGCATCCTTGCATCCGATTCCGGCAGGCGGGCCGCCGCCTGGTTGGCCCGGGCCACCGCGCGCCGCCGCAGCGCCTCGCCGATCTCCAGCGCCCGGCGACGGGCGCCATCACTCCCGGGGCGATCGGCGCCGATCAGCCGCAGCGAGGGCGATGTCGTTCTGGATGGGGCGTGGGCGTCCATGTGCAGAGGATGAAGCATCGGCGCGCAAGCGCCCCGGGACAAGCGCAAGTCGGCCCGCTGCCCGTCCCCAAGCCGCCGGGCTCGATCGCCGATGCTCATCCGGCCTCGATACACTCCCCTCCGCACCCGTTTTGCCGCATGTGAGCCCAGATGACGACTGACACCCTCCAGACCGATCCTGCGAAGCCCGGCGCGCCCGATGAGAGCGCGGCCGGCGCCTCCGACCCCTTCTCCGGTCCCGCCCCCGAGGTCCCGCGCGAGATCCCCCTCCCGGCCCTTCGAACAGAACTGGGTCCGAAGGAGGTTCTCGACAAGCTCGCCTACGCCTCGCGTCGCGGCAGGATGCCCGGCTTCGAACGCCGCAGCGAGGAAAACGCCTTCCAGGTCGCCGCCTTCGGCCAGCCCTTCGACCGCATCGTGGTCGGGCGTGTCGGCCCCGCCGACGATGCCGGTCGCTGCGAAATCGCGTTCAAGTCGGTGCTGCTCAAGAAGATGCCCATCGCCTTCATCGTGACCTTCGTGGTCTCGATATGGCCGGGGCTGCCGATTCTGGACTCATTCATCCCCGGAAGCTGGGGCTGGTGGCCGACGTGGACCTGGTACATCCCCATGTGCCTGCTGCCGCTGCCCTTCGTGCCTCGGATGTGGCGAAAAAGCGAGCAGTTGGCCCACAACGAGGCCCACAAGATGGTCCGGCGCATCGCCGCGGAGCTGAAAGCCGAGCCGGTGGGGCCTGTCACGTCCTGACGCGGCCGGCGCCGGGTGTACACAAGCCACCTTCACCGTCCGCTTCGTTGTTCTCCAGCAGCAAATCGGACTCTACTGAAGTCGCCCCTGAGACAGGCCGATATCGCGCTGACGGGGGAAGCGCCCCGAAGGGCGACAGGACCTGTTGAAGGAGGCGGCCATGGGCGTCGCAGCGGAATTGAGACACGGACACACCACCACCAGCAATGGCGCCGCCGTTCCCGACGAGCTGCGCGATCGCTTCCACGATCACGACGAAGGACCGCTCAAGTTCGAGCGTCGCGCCTGCCAGCGCTGGTCCGCCATCGGACAGCTCGAAGCGGTGCGCAGCGACGGCATGGGGAGGTCGTCGCTGCTCCGGCTTGAACTGGTGGACGAAAGCAGCGGCGGGCTCGCAGCGGTGACACACGAGCCCATGCCCCCGGGCTCGCGCCTGAGCGTGCGCTCGTCTCCGGATTCGGACACCTGGCGCCCCGGCGTCGTCGTCCGTTGCAATCCGTCCGGCGCCGGGTATCGCATCGGCGTCGCCTACGAACGTCGCCAGGCGGCGTGAGCCGAACTGAACGGATCCAGCTCATCAGCAAACGAACGCGGAGGAGTCAAGGGCCCGGGCGCGAAAGCGAACGGGCCTTTCTTTCTGCGCACACAGCATTCATCACGTCGTGGCCGCGTCGCCTCCGCCCTGCATGGCCAGCCACGCCTCCCGGTATCGCTCCGCCATCACATCCAGCGCCGACGGATTGACGCGCACGCGCGCTGTCACCGTCATGAAGTTCACATCGCCGTGCCACCGCGGCACCAGGTGCACGTGCAGGTGCTCCGGCACACCCGCCCCCGCCGCCCGGCCTTCATTCACACCGATGTTCAACCCCTGCGGCTCCAAAGCCCGCTCCATCAGCGCAGCGCCCACATCCACCAGCCGCCACAGCGCAGCCCGCTGCGATTCTGAATAATCCAGCAGTTGCGGCCGGGGCTCGCCCAGCGCGATGAGCAGGTGGCCGTTCGCGTAGGGATACTTGTTCAGCAGCAGCATGCCCGCCTCGGCGCCCTCGCCCACGCGCGCGATCACGTGGTTTCGCTCATCGTGCTCCGGGGAGCGCCAGTATTCAGCAAGGAACGACCCGCTTTTCTTCGCTCCGGCGTCTTCCTTTTCCTTGTCGCCCAGCGAGCGCAGGTATTCATCGCGCCAGGGCGCGTGCAGCACGGACGGCGATGGAGGCATGTTCCCAGGCGCGCCGGGGCCGCCGACGTCGCCGGGACGGGTGCGATTTTTGGATCCTGAGTCGCGTTCAGCCATTCACTCAAGCGTAGTGCATCGCCGCTACACTCGCTTCCCGCGGCCCGGTCGTCGGGCGGCGAATCATTCCTGCTCAATCCACGAAGAGGGAGCCCCACCGGATGTTCGAGTCACTGCGAGTCGGCGCCGCCAGAAGCCGCGGATCTCTGGATGCGATCATCGTCGGAGTCTTCCAGCCCGACAAGGGCGCTACGCCATCGCTTGACCCCGACACCACCGGGCTGGACACCGACGGCGCCATCCAGGCGGCGCTCGGGCGCAAGGACTGCACCGGCGAATCCGGCAACCTCTGCGAGGCCTTCCCCGGCGAAGGCGGACCGGCGCCGCGGGTCATCATCGTCGGCCTCGGCCAGCAGTCGGCGCTCTCGCCCGGCGCCTTCCGCAACATCGCCGCGTCGGTCGGCCGGCGCCTGGCCTCCACCGGCGATGCGACGGTCGGCGTCGCGCTGGATGGCCCCTTGCTGCTCGCCGGCGTCGATCGCGCCCGCGCGGGGCAGGCCTTCGGCGAAGGAATCGGCATACTCGGCTTCAATTTCGACGAGTACCGCGGCGCCGTCTCGAAGAACGGTAAGACGCGCCCCGCCATCACCCTCCGCGCCCGCGACAAGGCGTTCGAAAAGGGTATGGCCCGCGGCCTGGGCATGGCCGAGTCCGTGAACGTCTCGCGCCGCTGCAGCGCCACGCCGCCCAACATCGCCACGCCCATGTGGATGGCCCGCGAGGCCCAGCGCATGGCGAAGGACAATCCTTCCCTCAGCGTGACCGTCATCAGGGGCGACGCCCTGCTCCGCGAGAAGCTCGCCGGCATCGCCACCGTCGGACGCGCCAGCGAGAACGAGCCATGCCTCATCCGCATCGCCTACACGCCGACGAAGGGCGCAAAGTCGAAGCAGAAGCCCGCCGTCCTCATCGGCAAGACCATCACCTACGACACCGGCGGCCTCTCGCTCAAGATCAACAACTCTATGCGCGGCATGAAGGGCGACAAGGACGGCGGCTGCGCCGT
>RECQ01000072.1 GCA_007693965.1 Phycisphaeraceae bacterium
CTGAGTGCTGAGTGCTGAGTGCTGAGTGCTGAGTGCTGAGTGCTGAGTGCTGAGTTGTCAAATTTTAGATTTCAGATTTCAAATCCCGAATTTCAGATCTCACATTTCAAATTGCCAATCTCAAATCTGAAATCTGAAATCTGAAATCTGAAATCTGAAATCTGAAATCTGAAATCTCAATTCCAATATCCCTCTCAAGGCTCCTGCCATACCGGCCGCAGCACCACCTCATTCACCCCCACATTCGCCGGCGCCTCCATCGCATACACGATCGCCGCCGCCACATCCTCCGACGTCAGCGGCGGGTTCTCGCGCATCCGCTTCAATACATTCTCCCGCAGCTCCTCCACCGGAATCCCGTGCTGCAATTCCGTCCCCACCAGCCCCGGCGCGATGCACGTCACGCGGATGTTCTTGCTCGCCAGCTCCTGCCGCAGCCCTTCGGTGATCGCGTGCACCGCGAACTTCGTCCCGCAGTACACAGCCCCCCCGTTGAAGACCCGCCGCCCCGCGATCGACGACACGTTCACGATGTGCCCGCTCCCCCGCTCCAGCATCGAGGGCAGCACCGCCGCCACCCCGTACAGCACCCCCTTGATGTTCACATCCACCATCCGCTCCCAATCCTCGACGCGGCCGTCCACCATCATCGACAGCGGCATCACCCCCGCGTTGTTGACAATCGTGTCCACCCGCCCCCACGTCTCCAACGTCCGATCCACCAGCGCCTCGACCGAGCCCCGGTCCGCCACATCGCACTCGACCGCCAGCGCCGCGCCGCCTTCGCCCACGATCCTGCCCACAAGCTCTTCGAGCCGATCTCGGCGCCGCGCAGCGCACGCCACCCGCACCCCGCGCTTCCCAAGCTCAACGGCCGTGGCGGCGCCGATGCCGCTGCTGGCCCCGGTCACGATCGCAACTGTGTCGGTCAGATCACCCATCAGACAAGCCTCCAGCCGCAGCGCGCACAACGCCCGGACAAAGACCAGTCTATCGCGGCCACCGCGCTCGAGTGCGAACGCGCCCGAGCCGTCACACCGCCCTCCGGCTGTGCCCACGCCCCGCCGCCCCCGACCCACCCACGATCCCCAGATCAAACAACACCGCCACCACCACCAGCGCCAGGTACAGCCCCGAGATCGAACCCCCCTCATTCATCCCGAACGCGTACGCCAGCGTCGTCAGCGGCATGAAGATGAACCCCAGCAGCGGCCACAGCAGCGTGTTGTACGCCTGCCCCATGTAATCGCTGAAGATCACCAGCAAAATGATCACGATCCGCGGCATGAAGAGCGCAAGCAGCGCAATCAGACAAGGCATAGGCCACCTCCACACACATCATACCACCCCCCATGGGGCGCCGTGGTAGAGCCGTCCTCGGCTCTGCCACGCGTCTGAAAGCTCGCCGTGGCAAAAGAATACGGAACTCGGCACTCGGAACTCGGAACTCAGCTCTCAGAACTCAGAACTCAGCTCTCAGAACCCAAAACTCCCCTCTAAAACCTCCACATCCAACCCACCTTCAGCGTCAGCTCGCTCGTCTCAGTCGAGAAACTCCGATCCGTGTCCAGCCCCTGGTTCAGCACCACGAACACATCCCGCCCCGGCTCCACCTCCCACCGCAGCCGGCTGTTCACGCCCATCAGTTTCGACACATTGTCGTACTGCACCGTGTTGCTCCACGAGAGCTGTGGCGTGAACAGAAAATCGATCCGCGCCCGTGCGATGTGCACCGTGAAATCTCCCTCCGCCAGGCCCACATCGTTCATCTCATACTCCGCGCTGCCGAAAAAATGCGCCGACGGACGCCACTCCAGGCCCGCTGTGTAATCCGTGCGCGATCCACTCAGAAAATTTCCCGCCTCGAACCCCGCCGCCACCGCCAGTGGCCGCGATGTCGATGTGGACGCCTGCGCTGAAAACCGGTTGAACCGGTAGTCATCCGGCGCCACCACCACGCCTGGCCGGATCGCGAAAGGCTCATCAAAGTTGTCACGCAGCGTCGTGAACGCCAGCCGCAGCGTATCCCCCACCTGGTTCTCAAATTCCAGCCGCGGCAGGTCGAACTCGCTGGTGTCCACCTCGTCATCCAGATCCGTAAATACGTTCGCCCGCGCCGAGAGATCAACCCGCCTCAAAAACCCGCCCGGACGCCAACGATGCCGGATCGACCCGTTGTACTCCCGAACTCCCCGACGCTGCACAAACCCCAGCGCAGGATTGAAGTCCTCACCGATCTGCGCGGCGAACAGATTGAAGCTCAACCTGTCATCGGGAATATTGATGCGCCCTCCGAACGTCATCGAATCGCTGTTGCTCTCCCCCGATGTGTGCGTACCCATCACCCACAGGTTCGCCTCCAGCGGCGTCGAACCGATGAAATTCGCCCGCCGCATGTTGTAGTCCGCCCCGATCAGCGTGTTGTCCCCGCGCCGCCCCGGATCGCCGTGCGTGAAGATCACACCCACCGTCGACTCATCAAACACATCAAAAGTGAACCGCCCCACCGAAAGGTTCTTCGACCCCAGCTCGTCATCATCATCCATCTGCACGTTCAGCAACCCCACCCCCAGCCCGTCCTGCCGCCCCGTCAGGCGCACCCCCGCCAGGATCCCCTTCTCCTCCCCCTGCACGATGCCGATCCGGCGTGAAAAATAGGGCAGCGGACTGCGGAAGATCCCCCCGAACGAAAACAGCCCCGCATCCTGCAGAAAGAACTCGCGCTTCTCCGGAAAGAACAGCGGAAACCGCGTCAGGTTCACGCGCCGCTGGTCCACCTCCGCCTCCGCGAAATCCGTGTTCACCGTCACCGCCAGCGACAGCGACGGCGTCAGCCGGTAGAAGACATCCAGCCCCGGCTCCAGCCGCGTGCTGCCCCGATCCAGGTCAAATCTGGTTGAAACAAACGGCTGCACGCTCAGCCCCAGCCCCTGCCGCAGATCCTCCAGCCCCTCGATCACACCCGCATCGCTCACCGCCCGAAGGCCGCTCGCCCGCGTCGGCGTCGCCCACCGCACCACCTCGTTCTTCCGCCGGATCACCCGCTCGATATTAAACCCCCACGCATCCGTCCTCGGATCGAACGCCAGCGTTTTGAACGGAATCGCGAACTCCGCCGTCCAGCCCAGCTCATCCACCGTCGCCCGGCCCAGCCACACGCCGTCCCAGTCCGTCCTGATGTTCCGGTTGTTCTCGATCAGCCCGTCCCGCTTGCCTCCCGCCGCGCCGAGCTCGAAGAAAAACCCGTTCCGCCGGTCGAGAAACGTATCCAGCGCGATCGAAACGCGATCATCCGCACCCAGGCTCCCGCCGCGCAGCATCTGCGTGGCCACGATCCCTCCAGGGTTCGAATCAAAGCACCGCACGCCGATGTACAGGTAGTCCGAGTCATACAGCAGCCGCACCTCGGTCCGCTCCGTCGGCGCCGCCCCCTCGACCGGATCCACCTGCGTGAATCCGTCGATCACCGCCGCGGCGGCCCACGCCGCCTCGTCCAGCCGCCCGTCGATATCGATCGCCTCGTCCGTGCGCACCATGCCGACCGCCGGCCTCGACGCCCGGCGCAGGACCCGCTCATTCCCGTCTCTCACTCGCGCCGCGCCGACCCCGTCGACCTGATTCGGCCTCGCCGAAAGCTCGCGCCGCTCCTGCTGCGCATCTGCCTCCGCCGCGGGAAACATCGCAGACCACAGCGCAACCATGATGGCGAAAAGGACGTACAAACGCATGATGAAACGTGCCGCGGACCTCGGCCGCCTGAAGCCGGGGCCCGAGAGAATAGCGACTCGCACCCCTCACGCCGCCCGCCGCGGCCTCCGCCCGTCGATCATCCTCGCGCACAGCCCCACCAGCCCCGCCCGGTCGATCGGCTTGGTGAGATATTCATCGCAACCAGCCTCCAGACACCGCTCGCGCTCCCCCGCCATCGCGTGCGCTGTGACCGCGATGATCGGCCCCCGATAGCCGCGCCGCCGCAACTCGGCAGCCGCCGTATAGCCGTCCATCTCCGGCATCTGCATGTCCATCAGCACGATGTCGAACGCCTCATCGCGCTCCACCGCGCCCATGGCCGCCTCCACCGCATCCCGGCCATTTTCAACCGCCTCCACGCCCGCGCCAGCCTCCGTGAGGTAATGCCGGAGCAGGTCCAAGGTGTCCACGCCGTCCTCCGCGATGAGCACGCGCGCATCGAACCGGATCGGGGCCGCGGCGTCCACCGACCTCGACGCCCGGCGCTCCATCACCTCCCGGCCTTCGATCATCCGCACGCCCTCGATCGGGCCGGTCGGGATCCACACCGTGAATCTGCTCCCCGCGCCCGGGTCGCTCTCGGCGACGATGGCGCCGCCGAGCATCTCCGTGAAGCGCTTCGAGATCGTGAGCCCGAGCCCGGTGCCGCCGAAACGGCGCGTCGTCGAGCTGTCCGCCTGCGTGAAGGGTCGGAACAGCCGCTCCATCTGCTCCGGCGTCATCCCCACGCCGGTGTCGCTGACGGCGATGCGCATAGACGGCCAGCTCGACACCGATTCCGATCCCGCCTCGCCCGGCTCGTGAACCAGCGCGCACGAGATGCGCACCTCGCCCTGACCGGTGAACTTGATCGCGTTTCCCACCAGATTGAGAATGATCTGGAAGAGCCGTGTCGGATCCGTTTCAATCTCCTCCGGCGCCGGAGTCAGGAACTCCAACTCCACCGCGACGCCCTTCTCATCCGCCCGCTCCCGCATCAGCTCCACCACATCGATGAGCGTGTCGAGCGGGCTGCACCGCATCATCTCCAGCTCGATCGAGCCCGATTCAATCTTCGAAATATCAAGAATGTCATTGATCACCGTCATCAGGTGCCGCCCGCTGTTGCGGATGATGCGCGTGCAGCGGCCGCGATGCGCCTCGTCATCGCCTCGCTCGCCCAGAATATCCGCGTACCCCAGAATCGCCGCCATCGGCGTGCGGATCTCGTGGCTCATGTTCGCCAGGAACTCGCTCTTCGCACGGCTCGCCTCCTCCGCTTCCGACCGCGCCAGCTCGAGCTGCTCGGTGCGCTCCGCGACCAGCCGCTCCAGCTCGCTGTTCCGCTCGCGCAGCGCCTCTTCGAGCTGCCGCTTGTATTCCCGCGCCGAAATCGACGCCTTGAAGTCGCCAAGATTCCAGATGAACCGCCACGACCAGATGTTCAGCACCACCAGGAACACCGCCAGCAGCCGGTACCCCGGCCAGAAGAACATCACCACCGACATCAGGTACCCGCACACCGCGCACCAGACGAAGATGTGCGCCAGGTGCATCAGCTTGTGATCCCGATCCTCCGCCGCCTGAGCCCGGAACGACTTGCGCCAGAAGATGAAGATCCGCAGATACGCCGCCGTCACCAGCAGCGACAAACCGATGATCGCCGCCACCCACGGCCAGTCCGTCCGCCCCTCCGCATCCACCATGCAGTGGATCCGCGGCATGTACGAGCCATCGTTGGTGAAGATCCCCAGCGGCGTCGAGCCCGCCCCCGAGCCGGCTGAGCCATGCTCCGCATGCGACGCCATCGCCCCCGTCCCCGCTGCAGCCGCCCCGTCCTCGCCGCAATCTTCGCACGCAAGCGATGCGGACGCCCCCAGCGCCAGAACCGCCAGCGCGACGATCAGCATCCGGAACAACGCCCGCCCGCGATGACACACCTTCCATGGATCCGTCGTGGATCGGCGGCGTCGCATCTGACTCCTTCCGTGGTCCCCTTGTTCATCCATGAACAACCACATGCGGTAATCCGCGAGGACGGAACTCAGAATCGACCCCGCAGCGACCCGACTTGCGTCCCGCCCCCAACACGCCGCCGGATGACGATCCCCCACCGCCCCGCCGCGCACACACCCGACGTCCGAAAACCCCATCGCTCCCACGCCGCGGTATCCTCACACGCATGGCCGTCCCACCCAACCTCACCGTCTTCGACCACCCCCTGATCCAGCACAAACTCTCGCACATCCGCGACGAGACCACGAAGTTTCGCCCCTTCCGCGCCCTGCTCGCCCAGATCGCCGGGCTCATGGTCTACGAGGTGACGCGCACCTTCCCCACCGAGCAGATCCGCGTGCGCACGCCGCTGACCGACGCCGACGCCCGCCGCATCACCGCCGCCATCACCGTCGTCCCCATCCTCCGCGCCGGTCTCGGCATGGCCGAGGGCATCCTCGATGTCATGCCCGAAGCCCGCGTCGGCCACCTCGGCCTCTTCCGCGATGAGGGCACGCTCTCACCCGTCAAGTACCTCAGCAAGCTCCCCCGCGACCTCGACGCCGGCCCCGTCGTCCTCGTCGACCCCATGCTCGCCACCGGCGGCAGCGCTGCCGCCGCCGTCACCATGCTCCGCGAAGCCGGCGCCCACGACGTGCGCATGATCTGCCTCGTCGCCTCCCGCCCCGGCGCCGAACGCATGGCGAAGGACCACCCCGAAGTCCCCGTCTACACCGCCGCCCTCGACGATGAACTCGACGAACGAGGCTTCATCGTCCCCGGCCTCGGCGACGCCGGCGACCGCATGTACGGAACGGGGTGAGGAGGAGAGAATTGGCCAAAGCAGCAAAACGAGAAAGCATCAAAGCAACAAAAGCATTGCGTCTCGAACCCGCAAGCTGATATCGCATTCCCCAGTGCCCGGTGCCCGGTGCCCAGTGCCCAGTGCCTGCTAATAATTCGCCGACGCCCCCACACTCATCGTCACCGGCACATACGAAGGCTGCACACGCGCCTCGAACTCGCTCCAGTACTTGTTCATGATCGTGCGCACCGCCCAGTTGTTCCCATCCGCCAGCCCGCAGATCGTCGTCCCCGGCATCGCCCCCATGCCCGTCGCGATCTCCAGCGCCAGATCCAGATCCTTCGTCTTCGCCTCCCCCTTCTCGATCCGACTCAGCAACTGGAACAACCACCCCGAACCCTCGCGACAGGGCGTGCACTGGCCGCAGCTCTCGTGCTTGAAGAACCTCGCGATGTTCCGCGCCACCAGCACCATGTCCGTGTCCTGATCGAACACCGTCGGGCACGCCGTCCCCAGCCCCAGCACGTTGTATTTCCGCCCGATGTCGAAATCCATCTCCGCCTCATACTGATCCGGCCCCAGAATCCCCGTCGAAACGCCGCCCGCGATCGCCCCCTTAAACTTCTTCCCCCCGCGCATCCCGCCGCAATATTCCTCGACCAGCGTCCGCAGCGGGATCCCCAGGTCGCACTCATAGCACCCCGGCCGGTTCACGTGCCCCGACACCCCCATCAGCTTCGTCCCGTAGCTCGGCGGCCCGCCGATCGTCGACTCCGCCCCCTGCGCCGCGAACCAATCCACCCCGTTCTCCACGATGCTCGGCAGGTGCGCCAGCGTCTCCACGTTGTTGATGATCGTCGGCCTCCCGAACAGCCCCTTCACCGCCGGGAACGGCGGCTTGTTCCGCGGCCAGCCGCGCTTCCCCTCCAAAGACTCCAGCAGCCCCGTCTCCTCGCCACAGATATACGCCCCCGCCCCCCGGTGCAGATGACACTCCACCTTCCACGGCCGCCCCGTCGCCGTATCCGCGCCCCCCAGCAGCCCCGCACCCCCGAAAACCCCCTTCTCATACGCCTCGCGGATGGCCTGCTCCACCACGTGGGCCTGGTGGTGATACTCGCCGCGGATGTAGATGTACGCCGTCTGCAACCGGCACGCGTAGCAGCAGATCGCGATCCCCTCCAGCATCAGATGCGGATCGAAATCCATCAGCAGCCGGTCTTTAAATGTCCCCGGCTCCGACTCGTCCGCGTTCACCGCCAGGTACCGCACCCCCGCGTCGTTCTCGTCCTCGGCCCTGGGCAGAAACGTCCACTTGAGCCCCGTCGGAAACCCCGCCCCCCCGCGGCCGCGAAGCTGCGAGTCCTTCACCAGGTTCACCAGCTCCGCCGGCGTCATCGACAACGCCTTCCCCAACCCCTCGTACCCCCCGGTCCGCACATACTCGTCATACCCGACGATGTGCCGCTCCTTCTCGTCCCCGAAGGGCCGGGAGGGAATGCGCTTGGTCAGAACAGGGAAGTTGGTCTTGGGTGTATAGGCCATAGGTCCCGATTCTAGGGCCCCAACCCACCGGGCGCCGCGCCCAGCGAGGCTCTGCGAGTCGGGCGTACAGGGACGGGCGCCACGCGGGCGCCACCCCCAGCGAGCCGGGGCGTCCCGCCCCGAACGAACAAAAACACCCCGACACCCCAAACCCCGATCCCGCGCCCGAAAACGGAGACAGCGAACCACTCCCGGTGACACGGCGCTCCGAGCCGTGATGCCCGGAGCCTAAACTGCTCCGAACCTCATCGCTGCGCACGAAGACTCCGACATTCCTGCGTCCCGCCTGAACCCGGAGGCATCCACATGAGATTTCTGCTGATCTCTGTGACTTGCGTTCTGACAGTCGCCGCCGCCGTCGCATGGGCGGACCGCGCTGCGCTGAATACACCCGTAATTCACTCCGCCGAACACGGAAAGATCTACGCCCGCAGTGTGCCCGCCGATCACGTGGGTGACGCCGGCGTCACCCGCGTCTATCGCGTCGGCAAAGACAGCGGCGAAGACATCCTCCTGCACGAGTACGACTGGTATTCAGCCGACATGCAGATTTTCGGCACTGTGATCGATCCGATCGTTGTTCGCTTCGGCCACCGACCGAATGGACGCGGACAATCACCAGACGCCCTGGCCATCGGTTTTTATCGCGAAGGCAATGCGATTCGTGAATACAGCACGCTCGAGATGCACGAACTCGGCAGCGGAGTCTCGCACAGCGTTTCGAGCCACGCAGTTTTCCGCAACCGCGGCGCCATGCATCTCCTGAGCAACCGACGAGCTGCGTACACGATCACCGGCGTGAGCGAAAAAGAGTTCACCTTCGACCTTGCCACCGGCGCAATCATCAAACCCGAGGACGACCAAAGCGACTGAGGCCGACCACCACCCCCAGCGAGCCGGGGCGTCCCGCCCCGAAAACACCGAGGTGACGCCAATCACCTTGCGTCACCCGTAAGCGGCTTTGTAGAACAGCCGGTCGCCATGCCCAACGAGTTCTGCCGAGTCGGGCGTGCAAGCCCGGACAGCGGCCGATCGACTTACCTGTCGATTCTTCACGCCAGCGTGCAGCCGTTGAACCTCCGAATGACAGACCGTCGCCTTTAGATCGGCCACATCCCTAGGGATGTGGGCATGTCCACTTAGTACCCAATTATAAGCTCGTGCAAACAAACCGCTCCTGCTGCGGCGGTGGCGGCTCCGGCATACCATGTATTCAGGTAAGCGAAGCAAACAGGGCAAAATAGCCATCCAATCGGCCCCCCATAGACGCAGAATATACCACAGCCCAACCAACCTATCGCATATCCTGCGGCACCAAAGAAAAGCGTGTCCGCACACGGATCATTAAAGACACCAAAGGAGGTGATATCTCGAGAGTTCTGTTGTCCATAATGCGCCAACAGAACTGCAAGATCCTCTACACCAACAACGCCGCTTTGTGTCAAATCGGACACCGGAGATGCCGTACCGTAATTTGCAAGAAGAATCGCGAGATCCGCCGCATCTACGACGCCATCAGAATTTATGTCTGGAGTAGCCGCGGGGCTGCTGCCCAACTCAACTTGAAAACCATCTGGCGTATACACCCCTGCGTGTAAAAGGTTGCCTTGCGAATATGCATATTTCGAGAAAAGAGGCGAGAATCCCCCATCGACGCCAAGCTCATCTGAAGACATGCCGATCGCAAGAAAGTCTTCAAAGGAATTACCATCTGATGACTTGAAATAGTGAACGCTGCCGCCGAATGACATGACATTGTTGACATTGCCTGGGGGCATGATGACTTCAAGAGGTTCAACAGTATTAAGGCAGTAAACATACACTCGCCCATTAGCACCGACCGTACTTGGCGCACCTATTCCAATGACTTTCGCTTCTAGTTGCATGGCAGCCAATGACGCGCCGAACAGCATGCCTTCGGCTGGCTGCTCAATGACGCGGACAGGAATTGTCTCCGTTGCTCGATAAATGTAAACACGTCCGGAATCCTGTCCTGCCGCCCCAGGCGCCGAGACGGCATACCATTGACGACCGGTCCGACCAACATCGCCAAGTGCGGCTACTGAAATGCCAAATCCCAATGAGTCGTCCGAACCCGGCAATGCGGCAATCACTTGTCCAGTCTGACCGGAGAACAAAAATGCTGAGCCATATTCCCCATAACCTGGCGCACCGATTAGAATATCATCGAATCCATCGTTATTTATATCACCAACAGCCGCCATTGACATGCCAAAACCGTCGCTGACCATGCCTGAGTCGAGTCGATGTATCGAGTCGCCGGAGAATCCACATACGACATCCACGAATGTTGTTGCTTGTTCAGTTGCATGACACCACCGAAGTGTTGTAATCAGCAAGTCTTCACGACCATCAGCATTCACATCTCCGGCTGGGCGTATAACGACTCCGAACAGATCGCCCGGTTGCTCTCCATACAAAAGAAAATGAAGACTGCTCGACAGGGGTGAATACACTGCGATTCTTGGGAGACCGGAATCCGGATCCGGCGTCACCGGCGTTATTATGTCTGCGTGCCCGTCCCCCGAAATATCAACAATCCCTCCGAACAGTCCGGCGGGATTTGGGGCAGGCCTATTAGCGCTTGTTTCATTTTCTTTGAGACCCGCGCCGAGACCCGCGCTCGCGACCGTACTTGGAGGCCATCCTGCTGCGATGATGAAGAGGGAAATCACGATGCACGTATACAGCGACACTCTTTCCCGTGGTCCATTCAGTGCTTGCATAGCATCACCTTTCTCTATTTGAACGCGTTCTTATGCGCCATCCCAATGCGAACAACACAATCGTCAATGCCGAGAGTTGAACTGTCTGGGTGCCGTGGGGGTTGAAGTGATACAGTATGTCGCTGATGCTTTGGGGAAGGTAGGATCCGTGTCCCGGAGCCGCGGCCAGTGTTGACAGAATCGTCAAAAGAAGCAGCAGCACCGACACAGCTTGCAGCGATCCGCCGAAAATTTTCACCG
Organism: Phycisphaeraceae bacterium; assembly: GCA_007693965.1. Classification (GTDB taxonomy): domain Bacteria; phylum Planctomycetota; class Phycisphaerae; order Phycisphaerales; family UBA1924; genus RECQ01. Next base: position 11,062 of record RECQ01000072.1, read on the forward strand.
TATCCGATGAATACGCTGGTCGGCCGCTTCGCAGTGATCTTCTTGATCCCGACTTGCGAATCCACCAGAGCATGACAACTCGTGATTTGCGAGGGAACGCGAAGCCCAAGCCGTTGAATATCAAGCCGAGCGTGCAACCCATCAGAGCGCCACCCAGTGAAATGATCACCAGCGTATGCAAAGTAGGATGCGCAGTCCACAGAGTCCATATTGAGACAATGATTCCGGCGGCGCTGAGAAGAGCGTATTGTGCATACACTCGTCTTGTCAGGTAAGGCTTGACCATCGCATGGCGCAGGCGAAACTCGCTTTGCTCTGTCGCGCGCTTGTGATGTGTGTAATTGGATCCCCCATTGTCCACCCACATACTGCTCATCACGACGCCCTTCGAAGAGGCCTGCTGAACAACTGTACCTATAGTGCCCCCCCCGTCAATCAGAAAGTTGAAAAAAGGCCAACGCCGCATGTCCTGCTGTTGCGACGCGGATCGTCTTGTGCAGGAGTCGGTCGCCCGCCCTCAACGATCAGCGTATCGAACAACTCAGAAATTCCCTGCCGCTGCGTCGCCACCGTCTCGACGATGGGCCGCTTACCCGCGATCTCGCCGGGCGCCACACCCAGCGAGGCTGTCCGAACAGAACACACCGAACCGCACAACATCACGCCCCCCGTGCGCAAATCCCCCCGCCACAACCCACCCGCGCGCGCAAAAACACGCACCTCCACAGAATCCCCCTTCCCATCCCCACCCCGCAAGGCACAATCCTGACTCAACAGGAGCATCACCATGCGGATCCATCCTCCCCCCGAGCCGGCCCCAACCGCGCCCGCCGCCCCCGGCCTGAACGGCGTCCACCATCCGCCTCCATCCCCCGGACCGGCGCCACTGGCCTCGCTGGCCTCACCACCCGCGCTGCAACAAACACCGCCGCCCCCCGCCGCGCCGCCCGGCGCCCCCAACGCCCTCGAACTCCTCATCCTCGAACTCGTCAACGGCGAAAGCGACCCCTGGGAGCTCGCCAAGGGCCGCGGCCTCTCCATCTCCCAGCTCGCCGAACTGATCGACTCCCCCGAAGTCCGCCGCGAGCTCGAAGCCTTCGATCGCATCGCCGCCCTCCAGCTCCGCATGGCGGTCACCCGCGCCCGCCCCCAGGCCGCCACCGCCCTGCTCAACATCGCCATCGTCGCCGACAACCACGAAACCGCCCGCAAGGCCGCCGCCGCCCTCCTCCGCCACCGCGGCGTCGCCCCACCCGCAGATCCCGACCCCCCACCGCCGCCGCGCGGACTTCCGGCGGGTGCCACGCCCAGCGAGGTCCTCCGAGTCGGGCGTGCGAACGTCAACAACCGACCGCCCCACCCTGCGAGTCTGACCGCACAGAACGCGCCGAACCGCACAAACTTCCCGCCCACGCCCCATCACCAACCCGCGAACACCGCGCTCACGCCTCAGTCGCCTCGGTCTCCGCACGACGACTCATCACGATCCCCTGCATGTGCGCTGCCGTCATCCCCAGCGCCTGCCCGATTGTCATCAGAACCGCCATCTCCTCCGCCGACACATCGCCATCCGCCTCCGCCACCACCATCGCAGCGCGGAAGACCGCCTCCCGCCCCTCGTTGTTCATCGGCGCCGCGTACTGCTCGATCAGTCCCGCCGAGGCGTCCGCGCTGAGCCGAAGCGTGTCTTTCATCTCCCCCTGCAACGCCTCTTCCGGCAGCTCTTCCGATGTGGTGGCCTGATACGCCTCGCGGATCCGCGCAATCTGGGATTCATGCAGATTCCCGTCCGCGCACATGGTCATCGTCATGGCGCGCAGAAACACGAACTCGATCATCGCCTGCATCTCTCTCCCCGCCGCGGCGGGGTCGTGGGCCAGCGCCTCGGGCTCGAACGCCTTGCCGCACTTCTTGCACTCGACGTACTCCGAGTGCGTCCCCAACGGAATGATCGGAATGAAATAGAGCGTGAAGAACCGGCGCACGCGCTTGTGATCGCACGCCGACTCACACTGACACACCGGACAGATGAACCGTGTCCGCGCCTTGATCGACGTCACGCCGCGCGATCCCCAAATGATCATGTCGAAGCCTCCAACGGCGCCGCCACGACGCCGGCTGACCGATACTCATACCCAGATCCGTCCGAAGACGCCAGACTTTTCTTACAAAAACCCCACCCCGCCGCCCCACCCCAGCCGCGGCGGATCCCCCTCGCCACCACAAAAAAAACGCCGGCCGTCGAACCCGACGACCGGCGAAAAAGTCAAATTAACTAACCCACTCACCCACTCACCCACTCACAAAACTCACCCCAAATTCATCGTCATCAAAAACTCCGCGTTCGTCTTCGACTTGCCCAGCCGGCTCTTCATCAGCTCCATCGCCTCGACGACGTTCATGTCGCTCAGCACCTTGCGAAGCCGGTACACCAGCTCGAGCTCCTTCGGATCCAGCAGCAGCTCCTCGCGGCGCGTGCCCGAGGCGGCCACATCGATCGCGGGCCAGATGCGCTTCTCGACCAGCTTGCGATCGAGGTGCAGCTCGCTGTTGCCGGTGCCTTTAAACTCTTCGAAGATCACCTCGTCCGCGCGGGAGCCGGTGTCCACCAGCGCCGTCGCCAGGATCGTCAGGCTGCCGCCCTTCTCGATGGCGCGGGCGGCGCCGAAGAACTTCTTGGGCTTCTGCAGCGCCCCCGAGTCGATGCCGCCCGACATGATCTTGCCCGAGTGCGGCATCTCGTTGTTGTACGCACGCGCCAGACGTGTGATCGAATCCAGCAGAATCACCACATCATCACCGAACTCGACCGCCCGCTTGGCACGCTCGATCACCATGTCCGCCACCTGCACGTGCCGCGAGCTCTGCTCGTCGAACGTGCTCGCCACCACCTCGACCTCCTCAGGCGTGTTGCGCCGGAAGTCCGTCACTTCCTCGGGGCGCTCATCGATCAGCAGCACGATGACGGTGACATCGGGGTAATTCTGGCAGATCGCCTTGGCCATCTTCTGCAGCAGCACCGTCTTGCCGGTCCGCGGCGGCGCCACGATCAGGCCGCGCTGCCCCTTGCCGATCGGCGTCACCAGGTCCACGATCCGCATCTCGATCTGGTCGGGCGAGGTCTCGAGGACATACCGCTCTTCGGGGTGCAGCGGGGTCATCGCCTCGAAAGCGCTCAGGTCGTGCACACTCTCCGGCTTGCGGCCGTTCACCTCATCCGGCCGCAGCAGCGCGAAGAAACGCTCCTGATCTTTGGGCGAACGGATCGGCCCCTTCAGCACCATCCCCTTGCGAAGTCCGGTGCGCCGGATCAGCGAGGGCGGAACATAGACATCATCCGGCCCGGAGAGATAGCTGTACTCCGGGCTGCGCAGGAAGCCGTACCCTTCAGAAGCGATGTCCAGCGTGCCCTCGCCGAAGATCAGCCCGCCGCCCTCGGCCCGGGCCTTGAGGATGCGGAAGATCAGCTCCTGGCGCGAGAGCTGGTGGAAGTCCTCCAGCTTTTCCGCCTCGGCGAGCTTGAACAGATCCTCCAGCTCGGCCTTCTGAAGCGTGCTGATGTGCAGCGCCTTCTTCTCGGCGTCCTTGTACTGCTTGGTCGAGCGAGCCTTCTCCAGCTCCGCGGCGGCGCGCTCCAGCTCATCCTCGTTGGGCAGCGCGTGGCTGGGGATGCCGGAGTACGACTGCGGCCCCTGCCCGCCGCCGCCCTTGCGCTTCTTCTTCTTGCGGCGTTTGCCCTGCCCTTGCCCCTGACCTTGCTGCGGGTGCTGGTGGTGATGTTGCTGTTGCTGCTGGGGCTGGGACGACGAGGCCTGCCCGTTGCCCTGGGGCCCGGACTGGCCGGACTGACCGGAGGACGGCTGCCTGCCGCCGGTCTTGCCGGCGCCGGTCTGACCCGACGAGCCCTTGCCCTTCGAGGTGGGTGTCTTGGACTCTTCAACCGCGGTGGATGACTTGGCCATGCGCTTGCTCTGTGCTTCTTCCAGATGTGAAAGGAATGTGATCGACTGCGAATGCCTTTTCGCGAATCCCCGGATGACCCCGCCCTGCGGAGTCGACGTGCGGCGGTGTTTCCGCCGGACGAGTGTTGGCGCCGCCCCTCTTCCATGATCGATGCACACGCGCGGCAGGGCGAGCCGTCTCAGAAGTCACGCATGGGGCGTGACAATGCGTGTGTGCGCTTCCAGGCGGATGATTGCCGACGTGCTGAGCCCGGTGTTCAGGATCTCAATGCTTGCGGTGTGGATACATCATGGAGCCGGACGCCGGAGGCGAACTAGTACAGGCGTCCCAGAGACGCTCGCGGCGCCTGCGGAAACACTTCCGCTCATCAGACATTGGACATGATGGCTCGGAACACTTCGCGGATCTGTCCGAACAGTTTGGACCTCTCCGCGTCGTTGGTCACAGTATAGTGGGATCGTCGCCGCTTGTTTTCAAGTGGCAACTGATTTTTTTCTCGCCGAATCAGTTCCTGCTCGTCCCAGCCCCGTGTTTCCGCCGCGCGCCGGACGCGCTGCTCCTGCGGCGTGTCAAGAAAAACCACCGCGTCGCACCGGGCGTCAAGCCCCGCTTCGAAGAGGAGGGGCGCATCGATCACCACCGCCGGGATCCCATCCGCCGCGGCCTGGTGGATGTCCCGGTCGTGGGCCTCGATGACCAGGGGATGGATCAGCCCTTCCAGCCGCTTTCGCTGGTCCGGGTCCGTGAAGACGATGGCGCCCACCGCCCGGTGGTCGATCCGGCCCTCTGCATCCAGCACGCCGGGCCCCCACCAGCGGACCAGCTCGTCCCGAACCGCAGGCGTCTGGAGCAGACGCCCCGCCTCGCGATCGCTGTCCAGCACCCGGCAGCCCAAGGCCGCGAAGGCCTCCGCCGCGGCGGACTTGCCCGAGGCCACCCCTCCGGCGAGGCCGATGACGACGGGGCGCGTGCCCGGCTGCTGCGATGGCTGACGGCTCATGCCGGGGAGTGTAGATCGGGGCGCCGCGGATCGGGCGGTGGAAGCCCCGGGCCCGTCAGACCACGGGCTTGCCGGAGGCGTCCACTTCCGGCTCGCCCGAGGGGCCGTAGATGTCCGGGACCGGGATTCCAGCCATGCGGAAGCAAAGGGAGAGAACGGCGCGGTGGTGGACGGTGTGGTTGAGGGCGAAGTCGCGGACGACGGTCTCGCGGGGCATGGTCATGAGCGGCTCGCCGCCGGCGAGGAGGGACCAGGGCTGGGCGACGACCTCGTCGGTCGCGGCTTCGAGGGCCTTGCGGGCGGTGACGACGTTGCGATCGAACGCCGCGAGTATCTCGCGGGTGGTGGCGTATTCGGAGGTTTTGAAGGGCTCGCCGTCCTTTGGCGCCACGTCGAAGGAGGGCTCGGTGAGGATGTTCTCGACCCACTCCAGAATGTCGGCGAGGTGGTTGGCCTGCCATCCGATGGTGTTGGACTGCGGATGCGGCCGCCAATCGTGCTTGTCATCGGGGATGCGTTCGAGGACCGCGCGTGTGCGCACCACTTCGCGCTCAAACTCGGGGAGAATGGCCTGGCTGTAACTCATCAATGTTCCTCCGAAATGATCACGGTCGATGCGCAACGCCCCAATGCGCCGCGGCGACTTCTTCAGTGTACGCTTGGGCCGCGATGGTGTTCCGGGAGATTTTCCGGCATCGTGCGGTTCTGATGTCCCGGCTCTGGTGATGGTTGTTCTCTATTCAGTGAACTGAAATGGGTGGAGGGGTCTCGGGAGGGGGAGGCACGGCTCGGAGAGCTGTGCCGACGAGGGAAGTGCGCACGTCGCTTCCGAGGCTTCGCGGACTCAGCCTCGGCGTCTTCGTGTGTGTGTTTTCTGTGGGTGGTATTGTCTGCGGTTGTGACCGCTTCCCGTTCACTTGTTGTCTTCGATCTTGACGGCACGCTGGTTGATTCGCTGGCGGACATCGGCGCGTGCATGAACGAGCTTCTCGAGGAGCTGGGGCTGCCCGCGCGGGCGCCGGACCAGTACCGGCGCATCGTCGGCGACGGCGCGCGCATCGCGGTGATGCGCGCCACCGGCGGCGCCTTCGATGACGACCCCGTCAGGGTGGACGAGCTCACCGCGCACTACCTCGACATCTACCGCGCCCGCGGCAACCGCTTCGCAGCGCCGTACGCGGGAATCCCCGAGATGCTGGAGTCGCTCGGGCGCGCCGGGCACACGCTGGCGGTGCTGACCAACAAGCCGCACGACATCGGGGTGCGGCTGGTTGCGGAGATGTTCCCGTCCGTGCGCTTCAGCGCGGTCGAAGGCCAGCGCGAAGGCGTGCGGCGGAAGCCCGATCCGGGGCTGCTGCTGGAGATCATCGAGCGGCTGGGTTTCGAGCGGGGCTCGACGGTGTATGTCGGGGACACGGATACGGATATGAGGACGGGCAAGGCCGCAGGTGTGTGGACGGTGGGGTGTGCGTGGGGGTTCCGGGATGCCGCGGAGCTGCGCGGGGCGGGGGCGGATGTTGTGGTGGCGGGGGTTGGGGAGGTGGAGGGGGTGGTGGTGGGGCGCTGAGCGGGGCTCACAATCTCGGATCGACCGGCTCGCTCTCCAGCGCCAGAACACCAAAGACACATTCGTGGACACGGCGTAGCGGCTCCTGGCGGACGAAGCGCTCCAGCGACTCGACACCGAGGGCGAACTCGCGTAGGGCGAGTGATTGCTTGTGCTTGAGGCTGCGGCGACGGAGTCGGTCGAGGTGTTCGGGGGCGAGATAGTCGGGGCCATAGATAATGCGGAGGTATTCCGGGCCACGGCACTTGACGGCGGGCTGAAGCAGGCCGCGACGGCTGCGCGCGATGAACTCAAGGGGTTTGACGACCATGCCCTCGCCGCCGCCAGACGTCAGAGATTCCCACCACGCGATCGCGTCGGCAACGCTTGATTCGTCGGTGAGTTCGATGAGTCGGTGGTTCGTCGCCATCAGAAGGGCGTCGCTGTCGGCGAAGCGGCTGAGCACCGCCATGTGCCAGGAGTGATCGCGGTTGATGTGGACGCCGCTATCGGTCGCGAGGAGGTGAAATGGCGCGAGCTTCAGGTCGTCCAGAGTATCCACTTCCCAGCAGTAACGGCGATACGCCTGTATGTAGCGGTCGACGGCTGCCTGCCTGTCGCGATGTCGGCTCAGCAAGCGGTTGATGTCGTCGGCGCTGTTGCGGGACGCGGCCGCTTCGAGGGCGCGCGTCGACTCGGCAAGCGCGAACCGAGCGGCGGATCCGACCGCGGCGTACTGCTCCCGGATCAGGGCCTGGGCCTTTGCGGACCACGGCATCAACTCGCAGTCGAGGCAGATCCAGGAGGTGTTGAACTCTTCCCAAAATCCCGCTGCGTCCGCCGCCGCTCTCAGGCGGTCGAGAAAGGCGATCTCGATGTTCGTGTCGTTGAAGAACCGCCTTCCGGTGCGAGTGTAGACGGCGCCTGTTTCTCCGGACTCGACGCCAAACCTGGCGCGTGCGGCGTCGCCGTCCCGACAAATGATGACGACAGCGCGGGATCCCATGTGCTTTTCCTCGCAGACGACTCGGGCGACGCCGCGGCTTCGGTAGTAGTCCAGGGCCTCGGCGGGGTATTCGAGGAAACCGGGGCGGCTGGAGGTCTCGCACGGAGACATGGTTGGCGGCAGGTAGATCAACCAGTGGGGATCCGCAGCGAACCGGCTCATCGCCTCGAGCGCCGCAGCGGCGTTCTCTTCGCGGATCGTGACGTTTTTCTGCAGCCGCGTGTCAATGATGCGTTTGCCGAGCACATCGCCGATGCGCAGCATGTCGTCGTGTCTCTGCTGCGCCGTACGTTCGGCTGCCGAGTGCTCCGGCAGGAACGACTTCGCCGGCTGCGCATAAGCAGCACGTGCGTCAACCGACACCAGCTCCCGCTCGGGATAGCGCAGCGCAGTCAGTCGACCCCCGAATACGCACCCTGTATCGATGCAAATAGTCCCGTTTAACCACTCTGCAGTGGGGACCGGTGTGTGGCCGTAGACGACCGATGCGCGGCCGCGATATTCGGTCGCCCAGTTATACCGGATCGGCAGTCCAAACTCGTCCGTTTCACCGGTCGTTTCTCCGTAGAGGCAGAACTCGCGCACCTTGCCGGAGCCGCGGCCCTGCATGTTCTCCTTGAGGCCGGCGTGTGCAATGACAAGGTCGCCACCATCAAGCACGTAGTGGCTTACGAGCGAGTCTATGAACCCGCGGATCTGTTCGATGAACTCCGGCGGCTCGCCGTCGAGTTGTTCGAGTGTCTCGGCGAGGCCGTGGGTGATCTGCACATTCTTCCCGTTGAGCTTGCGGAGGAGCTTGATGTCGTGATTGCCGGGAACACAGAGAGCTCTGTCCTCCGCGACAGCTCGCATCACGAGGCGGAGGGTCGCGGGTGACTTCGGCCCTCGATCGACCAGATCGCCCAAGAAGAGCAGCTTGCGTTCTGGTTCATCGGCTGGCGGTGTAATGCACCAGTCGCCCTCCGGGGCTTCGGGAGAGCGCTCGAGGCCGTAGCCGAGCGTCTCCAGAAGCTCCACGAGCTCATCGAAGCAGCCGTGGATGTCGCCAATGATGTCAAACGGGCCCCGCTCGTGCTTTCTGTTGTTCCAGAGCGGCGTTCGCACGATCGTCACCGAGTCGACGTCAGCCACTGATTCGAGGATCAAGACATGGCGGAAGCCCTCACGCTTGAGGCTTTTTCCTCCTCGGCCCAAGCCGCGGCGCAATGCTCCGCGTTGGGTCCGAATGACGTGCGGCCCGAAGTCACGATCGGCACGGGTGGCGTTCCGATCCTGACAGATGCGTTCGGGCAGATTTAGAACGATCGCCACCGGAAGGCAGTGATGCTCTCGTGCGAGTTGGACGTACTTGCGGCGGTCTTCTGAGTGAACATTTGTCGCGTCGACGACGGTGAGCAGGCCGTTCTTGAGTCTTTTGGCGGCGATAAAGTGGAGGAGATCGAATGCGTCATCGGTGGCCGCCTGGTTGTTTTCGTCGTCCGAGACGAGGCCGCGACAGTGGTCAGACGAGAGCACTTCCGTGGGATTGAAATGCTTCTGAGCGAAGGATGACTTCCCGGATCCGGACGGGCCGATCAGAACGACGAGCGACAACTCGGGGAGATCGACCTTCATCGTACAAACACACCCATCTGAGTCGGCGCGCCGAAGCGGTCATCGAGAGGTCCGATCGGCAGGATGCGAACGGAGTAGCAATGCGCTGCCGCCATCCGCTCCGCCCAGAATCGGAACTCGTCACGCGTCCACTCGAAGCGGTGGTCGCGGTGTCTGAATTGTCCGGCAGGGAGCGACTCCCACATGATGTTGTACTCGCGGTTCGGCGTTGTAATGACGACGGCGCCGGGGCGGGCAAACTCGAAGACTGCTCGCTCGAAGGCGCGGAGCCGAGGCGGGTCGAGATGCTCGATTACTTCGACGCATGCGGCAGCGTCGAAGCCAGCGAGTCTTTCATCACGGTACATGAGCGAGCCGTGTAGCAGGTCGATGCGGCTTCGCTGCATATCAGGAAGACGCTCAAGGCGGAGCTTCTCCGAAGTTTTCTCAAGCGATCTGATTGAGACGTCCATCCCGACGATTCTGGTGAACTGTTTCTCTCTGAGCAGCTCGCGAAGCAGGTTCCCCTCACCGCAGCCAAGGTCCAGGATGGTGGATGCCCCGCACGCTTTGAGCGCAGCGAGCACTGAGCCGATTCGCTGCTCGTTCAGGCTCAACGGTTTTTCGATCCGGTCTTCTTCGGCGTCATGCGCCTTGTCCGAGGCGTCCGGATCGAGGTCGTCCTCGATCGCGAGGCGGGCCAGAGCGTCGCGAGTCAGTTGGCGCTGATGCTTCAGATAGCGGCGGGTGATCAGGTCTTTCTCCGGGTGACTGGGCAGCCACGACTCGCCCCGGGCGAGGAGCTTATCGACCTCGTCCTCGCTGACCCAGTAGTGCTTGCTGTTGTCGAGTACAGGAACCAGCACGTAGAGATGCTGCAGCAGCGCTTGGAGTGGGAGATAGTGCTCGATCGTGAGCGTGTAGTAGGGCGCATGGCCCCAGGACTCGAATTTCTCGTCGAGGGGATGGCGGATCGCATTGACGCTGTAGCCGAGGGGCTCGAACAGGCGGTGAAGAAGGTCCTCGCCGCCGCGACTGGGGACCACGGCGAGTGTCGCCTTGAGTGGGAGCGGCTGGTCGATGAGCTCCTGCCGCTCTTTGCTGCGTCCGTTCATGGCGGTCGAGAAGAGTTTGTTGATCGCGACGCTCAGAAATGACGACGCGACGTACGGCCGGTCGTTGACGTATTGATCGAGTGAACGATCGCCGCGGCCCCGGACAAGGCCGACCGGGTCGACGTCCAGCAGGACGCAGACCTGGCACCGATCTTCTTCGGCGAGCGGGTAGAAGACATGAGCCGTACCGAAACTGAGATCGAAGGACTGCAGGCCTGCGGGGTTCTTGTGGAGCAGATAGCCAATGTCCGTCGCAGGGCGGTGGGATGTTTCGATTGTGAGCAGCATGGGTCAATCCGGATCGCCGAGAGGATCGGAAGGGGTACAGAATAGACGGTCGGGGTGGTGCGGACGCTGCTCGCGGGGCGGCGGCGAAGGAAGAGCTCGCCTCGCTCTCTCTGGTGGGCGGAATCCTGGATATACTGGTGGGCGACAGCCGCGGGCGTAGTTCAGTGGTAGAACGTCAGCTTCCCAAGCTGAATGTCGCCGGTTCGACTCCGGTCGCCCGCTCTTTCAGTAGATGGGGGTTGGGAGATGGGGGTTGGGGTTCGTGGTTGGGCGGGGTTGTTTTGATTCCGTAGGTCTTTCTGGCTTTCGCGGTGTAGACAGTGCGCGGGTGTGGGTGTTTGTGCGCGTGTGCGGCTTTGTTGGGCGCGTCTGATGCGGCGGTCGCCGCGGGGAGGCGGGGCGGGGGTTGTGGTTTGCATGGGGGATTCGGCCCGGCGTGGATTGTGGGGCGGAGAGCGGGGCTTCTGTGCGTTCAAGTGGATGGCGGTGGCGGATTTGCGCGGGTTTTCGTGGCGGGGGATTGGGGGATCCGGTAGGATTTTGCTCCGCCCGGCCTCGTTCGCCGGGAGCAGAACTGACAGGAGGCTCGCGCCGCCATGCAGAACAGATTCGGCCTGAAGGACTTCGTGCTGCTGACGTTGCTGATCGTTGTGGGGATCAGCGTGTGGCTGGGGATGGTGCAGGAGGACCGGCGGTGGGACCGGGTGCAGTCGGTGGCCCGGCAGGTGGACCGGCTGGAGCAGCAGATTGCGCGAATGCACCAGAGCATCGAGGAGGGGATCGCGTTTGCGCCGGCGCCGGGGGATCCCGGCTCGCAGGGGCGGGCCGCCGGGGAGCGGGATGAGTCGTGGGCCCGGGACGGGGTTGAGATCCAGTGGCAGGCGCCGCTGTCGTATGTGCATGACCCGCGTGAGATGGAGGGGTATCGCCTGGGGGGCTCGTTCACCGAGATCTTCGAGGCGCAGCCGCCGACGATCACACCGATGATCTATCGCGATGTGTACGGGGGTCGGATCCGGGATGTGGTTGTGGAAGGTCTGGGGCGGTACAACCCGAAGACGCTGGAGCTCGAGGGGGTTTTGGCGGAGGCGTGGCAGTACGACCCGGACGGGCGGTGGCTGCGGGTGAAGATCCATCCTCGTGCGCGGTTCAGCGACGGCGAGCCGGTGAAGGCGGAGGATGTGAAGTTCAGCCACGATCTCTTCTACAACATGGAGATCGAGGCGGATCGCTTCCGGTCGCTGTACGACATGATCACGAACATCACGGTGGTCAGCGAGAAGGTCGTGGAGTTCGAGTTCGATGATCCGACGTTTCTGAATCTTGACCGGGCGCTGGAGATGCCGGTTTTTCCGAAGCATTTCTATGAGCAGTTCACGCCCTCGCAGATCAACCAGTCGACGGGGCTGGTGTTGGGGTCGGGTCCGTTCCGCGTGCGGGATCTGCACGTCGACGAACAGTGGACGCCGGGGCAGGACATCGTGCTGGTGCGGAACGAGCAGTACTGGGCGGGGGCGCGTCCGGCGCTGGACCAACTCAGGTTCCGCGTCGTCACCGATGACCTGGCGCGGCTCACCGCTTTCAACAACCGCGAGGGCGACATGATGCGCGCGAACGAGCGGCAGCATGTGCGCATGAGCGAGCGGGATGGCTGGCTGGACGAGAACCAGGCGCTCAAGTGGTACAACATCCGCAGCGGGTATTCGTTCATCGCGTGGAACACGGGGACGAACGCGGGGCGGCAGACACCGTTCAACGATGCGCGCGTGCGGCGTGCGATGACGATGCTTTTGGACCGCGAGCACCTGATCCGGACGGTGTACGAGGGGATCGGCGAGGTGTGTACGGGGCCGTTTCATCCGACCACGCCGCAGTCGGACCCGAGCGTTGAGCCGTGGCCGTATGACATGGACGAGGCGCGGCGGCTGCTGGCGGAGGCGGGCTGGACGCCGGACGGCTCGGGCGTGCTGCGGAACGAGCGGGGTGATTCATTCCGGTTCTCCTTCACCTACTCGCCGGGGCAGGAGGCGACGCAGCGGATCGCGAATTACCTGCGTGATCAGTGCGCACGGGTGGGCATCCGGTGCGATCTGAACGTGGTGGACTGGTCGGTCTACGCCGACATCCTGCACAACCGCGAGTTCGACGCGATCACGCTGGCGTGGTCTCCGACGATGCCGGAGCAGGATCCGTATCAGCTCTGGCACTCGGACTCGATCGCGCGGGGCGGAGACAACTTCGTGCAGTGGAACAGCCCGACGGCGGACCGGCTCATCGAGCAGGGCCGGCGCGAGCTGGACCGCGAGAAGCGGCAGCAGATCTGGCATGAGCTGCACCGGCACATCCACGAGGAGCAGCCGTACACGTTCATGTTCAACCGGCCATGGCTGCGATTCGTGAACGGAAAGTTCCAGAACGTGCATACGTATCCGACGGGGCTCGAGCAGCGCGAGTTCTTCATCGGCGGCGGGCCGCTGGCGAGACCGAATTGACGTAAGGAGTGATCGGGCGACTGTTCCTGCGGTCGGCCAGGCGCTCGAGTTTGGAGGCGTTCTTTCCATTCGCGTGGCAAGCCGCAGAGCCGGCTTACCACGGCACCCGCCCAACTGATTCACCGCGATTCGCCGGCGAGGTCGATTCCGCCATGACCGCATATATCCTCAGGCGCCTGCTCCTCATGATTCCGACGCTGATCGGGATCAGCTTTCTCGTGTTCATGCTGATCGCGCTGAGCCCGGGCGGGATCGGGGCGGCGCTGATGTTCGCGGGCGGGCAGGCGGAGGCGTCGAGCCGGGCGCTGCAGGAGGCGTACTTCGAGGATCGGTACGGTCTGGATGCGCCGGCGCCGATGCAGTATCTGCGGTGGCTGGAGCGGATCAGCCCGATCAAGTTCGGATCGCGGGATCTGGTGAGCCCGACGGGCGAGCGGCTGCGTCCGCCGCGGCCGGTCAATCCGCCGCCGCTGTGGGACTGGTTCATCGACGAGCTGCCGCCCGAGCCGGGGCGGGTGGACTTCGCGTTCGACGAGGGTGCGACGGACGAGGAGCGGGCGCGGATCTACCGTCGCGCGGCGAATGATTATGCGCAGGCGCGGGCGGGGTTCATCGCGGCGCGCACCATGCTGGACCAGGTTCTGGTGGACTATGCGCGGGCCGCGGAACTGCCGCAGGCGATTGATCGGAGAGAGCGGATCCAGCACGATGTGCTGGCGCGGGTGGGGCCGGACCAGGAGAACGAGCACTGGGATCGTGCGGCGGCGCAGGCGGCGGCGATGTTCCCGGCGTACGAGCGCGCGATGGCGAGCCGGGCGCATCTGGCGGCGGTCTTCCGGGCCGAGCCGTTCCCGAAGGCGGGGATCCCGGTGATTCCGGGGATGTTGAGCCTGTCGACGCCGGACATGGGGACGTCGTTCAGCCGCGGGCGGCCGGTGATGGACCTGGTGCGCACGGCGCTGCCGGTGACGCTGCTGATCAACCTGATCGCGTTCCCGATCATCTATCTGATTGCGATTCCGTCGGGGATGCTGGCGGCGACGAAGCAGGGATCGTGGATCGACATCGGGTCGGGGGCGTTCTTCGTGGCGCTGTGGTCGATCCCGGTGGTGTGGGCGGGCGTGCTGGCGATCGGGTTCCTGGCGAGCAACGACTATCTCGGGTGGTTCCCGGTGAGCGGGCTTTTTGACGCGGACGCGGAGAACTTCCGCTATCTGCCGAGCTGGGGGGATGAGGGGCAGTTCCATCGCGGGCTGCTGCTTGACCTGCTGTGGCACATCACGCTGCCGGTGGCGTGTTTGGTGTACACGGGCTTTGCGATCCTGAGCAAGCAGACGCGGGCGGCGATGCTGGACAACTTCAACGCCGACTACGTGCGCACCGCGAAGGCGAAGGGCGTGGCGAGCCGGGACATCATCTTCCGCCACGTCTTCCGCAACAGCCTGCTGCCGCTGATCACGATCTTCGCGACGCTCTTCCCGGCGCTGCTGTCGGGGTCGGTGGTGATTGAAAGGATCTTCTCGGTGCCGGGGATGGGGAGTCTGATCATCGAGGCGATTTATCTGCGCGACCGTGAGGTGATCCTGGCGGTGACGCTGATGATCGGGGGCGTGAACCTGCTGGCGCTGTTGCTGGCGGATATTTTGTATGCGTTGGCGGATCCGAGGATTACGTACAACTGAGGCAGTAGATGGGGGGCGGTAGATGGGGGATAGGGATTTGAGGTTTGGAGTTTGGAATTTGAAATTTGGAATTTGAAATTTCAGATTGTCCATTTGAACGACTTCGGCACGGATTGACACACACATCTTCAATATCACCCACTCACCCACTCACCCACTCACCACCCACCGCTCACCACCCACCCCCTCACCACGACTGAACCATGCCCAGAGCTGAGAAGACAACACGTGCGGTGAGCCAGGAGGCTGTGAGTGGCGTGCAGCTCATGTCCGGCGCGTATCAGGCGCCGGCGAAGAGTTTCTGGGTGGATGTTTGGGGGCAGGTGTTCCGGCGGCCGGGCGCGGTGATGGGGATTTTCTGGGTGGCGGTGGTGGCGTTCTTTGCGATCTTCGCGCCGGTGCTGGCGAGTGGGCATCCGCTCATTCTGTGGGAGCTGGATGAGGCGGGGAACGCGGTGTCATGGTCTTCGCCGCTGTTCCAGAGTCTGACGGCGGTGGACCTGCTCATCCTGGCGGCGGGCGTGTTCGGGCCGTTGTGGCTGCTCCTGCCGCTCAAGTCCAAGCGCTCCGACCGGATGATGCGGCTGGTGATGGGGGCGGGGCAGGCGGGGGTGATCCTGCTGATTGCGGGGCAGATCGATTCGTATGCGAGCGGGCGCGATGTGGCGGACTGGGTGCGTTCGATGGAGCGCTCGCCGATGTTCGTGCCGCTGGCCGCGGCTGTTTCGGCGGTTGTGGGGTCGATTCCGTTCTTCTTCATCCCGATGGCGCCGACTTTGCGCACGCGCATTGTCTTCGTGTGCTTCGTGGGCGTTCTGGTGGCGCTGTGCGCCGGGACGCGGTGGTCGGCGCCATTGAGCACGTTCGATTATGAGCGGCGCGAGATGGCCGGCGAGATTCGTGCGGTGTACACGGTGATCCCCTACTCGCCCAACCAGCGCCGGTTGGATCTGGACCTGCTGCCGCCGGGCGCGGTGGCGGCGGATTCGACCAAGTTCATCGGCGATCCGGAGGAGGGCGCGGGGGCGCCGTACCGCATGGGGACGGACTCGCAGGGGCAGGACGTGCTTTCGCAGATGCTGCACGCGTGCCGGCTGTCGATCTCGATCGGGCTGGTTTCGACGGGGATCGCGGTCTTCATCGGGGTGACGATCGGGGCGCTGATGGGGTATTTCGGGGGATGGGTGGACATGGTCCTCTACCGGGTGGTGGAGGTGTTCATGGCGATCCCGGTTTTGTTCCTGTTGATCGTTGCGGCGGCGGTGCTGCCGCGGAATGTCTTCGTGATGATGGCGATCATCGGGTGCGTGACGTGGACGGGCGCTGCGCGGTTCACGCGGGCGGAGTTCTATCGCCTGCGCAATCAGGATTTCGTGCAGGCGGCGCGGGCGGTGGGATTGCCGCTGCGGTCGATCCTGTTCCGGCACATGCTGCCGAATGGTGTGACGCCGGTGCTGGTGGACGCGTCGTTCGCCATCGCCGCGGCGATTCTGGCGGAGGCGATCTTGAGCTTCCTCGGACTCGGGCCGATCGACCAGGCGAGCTGGGGGCGGCTGCTGGCGGATGCGACGAACGAGGTGGGCGCGTTCATCTGGTGGCTGGCGATCTTCCCGGGGTTCGCGATCTTTTTGACGGTGCTGAGCTACAACATGATCGGCGAGGCGCTGCGGGATGCGATCGATCCGAAGCTGAAGAAGGCTCGGGTTTAGTTCAACCACAGAGCGGCTGTGTTGATGTCAAGTGATTTTCTGAGCAATCCTGAGTTGGGACCACT
>RECQ01000025.1 GCA_007693965.1 Phycisphaeraceae bacterium
TCTCGGAGCGCAGCCGCGGCGTCGATGAACGCTCTCCACTGCATTCCGAGTTTTTCCGCCGGCGGCTCGCGCTGTTCGAGGGTGATGCTCTCGCGGCCGTCGAGCAGTCCGACCGCCAGGCAGGCGTCACGAGGATCGGTGAAGACGTACCACTGGAGCCCTTCAATACGTGGGTCGACGAGCAGCTCGAGAGCGCCGCGGACAGGGTTTCCGCGCGGCTCGCCTTCGGCGACCTCGACCTCAAGGGAGTTGAGAACAGCGCGGCCGAAAGCCTCGTTGTCAGGGCCGACGGCAAGGAACCTCGGCATGAGCCCGATGCGGCGACCCGATGAATCGGTCTGCTTCCGCACAAGCGCGATCGCGAAGGCGATTGCATCCACACTCAGCGCTGAGCCGGAGCCCGTCATGACGTTGCCATTGTCCGTGTGCCAGAACGTCCCGACGCCGGCCTCAAGCGTCTCGTTAACAATATCGCCGATGGTGCGGGCGCCCTCACGGCCAAGCTCCCCGGCGATGTCGTTCAGGATCTGGAGATCGTCGTCGATGATGGTGCGGCGATCCAGGCCGACGATGCGACCGAAGGTCCGAAGCCGGATGTTCCCGGTTTCTTCGCCGATCGGCGCGTGCTTGAGTTCGCCGTCGCCGCCAAGCTCCAGGAATCGCGCCGACGCGGCCAGACGAACCAGCTCCGTGGGCTTGAAGTTCCTCAAGCTGATCTTCCGGGCGAACATGCGCCACGGCTCGGCAGCGTTCATGAACGAATCAAGCGCCACCTTCTCAACGCCGGCGGCGAGCGCAATCGGGAGCGACGTGGTGCTCACCGCCGCTTCGATCATCTGCGATCGCGAAGTCGGGATGGTGTGACCCTCCATCCGAAGCGCAGCCGCGCACAAGTCGAGGGCGCTGTTGCATCCGAGCCCCGCGCCCTCACTGGCGGCGCCGGCGCCGATCAGTTTCTCGGCGTCCTGCCCGGCCAGCGTCAGCGCGGCGGCGGTGAGTTTCTCAGCAGGCGACACGCCGCCGGTGCTCGCTCCGCGAACACCATTCACGTTGGGGCGGGATGCGCGGAGCAGTTGCAGCGCCTCACCTTGAGCACGCTCAAGCGTCCATCCATCCTTGATAGCCGTTGCACGAATGCCCTGTGCTTCGTCACCGGCCAGGCCGGAAAATGATGCGTCGATGTTGGCGATCCGCTCGCGCTCAGCGATGACCGGATCGGCGCCGCCGCCGGTCGGGGTTGCGCCCGCCGCGATCGCAGTTGCGCCGCGATCGGCGCCGACGCCGACGGCGCTCACCTCGACAAGCTCGCTCTCCGTGGCGACCTCGGGCCGCCCTGCGAAACTCTGGCCGTTGATCGTCGCCCCATCCCGCAGTCGCTCCAGCTTGACCGGTCGGGCGCCGATGGAGAGCGACAGCCCGCCCGCACGCATCAGCGCGATCGCCCGGTCTGCGCTCGGCGTGCCCGGAACGATCGTGCCCTCAATGACCAGCGCGCCGTCCTCGACTCGCGCCGTCGCCGAGCCGAGACGGGCGTCGAGGTCGCTCCGGTGATCTGTGGCGATCGGGAGCGACCCCGGGATCTGAAGCCCGGCCAAGTCGATGACGACTCCCGACTCGAAGCCGGCGACGCGCAACATGCCGCCGGTGTAGGCCACACCGCGGAATCGCACCGGCTCGCCGGCCTTCGCGTTGCCGACCGCCTGGATGGTGGCGACGGCGCGAATGTTCCGAGGGTCTGCGGCGGGGGCCGCCGCGTGAATCATGCGCGCATCCCTGCGCGGGGACAACATCCGTGTCATTGTTCAATTCTCCTGTGTTTTCTCGGTCAAAATGTTATCTACGATCCATGCCCTCGCCGCGACGATCGCGTCGGGGGCGTTGTCGATGAGAGCGTCGCCGATCGACAGCAGCTCGCCGACGCGGGCCTGCGCATCAGCGCCGGCGCGTTTGCCGGCGGCGATCATCAGCGCCCCGACCAGCTCTCGCCGTGCGTTGCGCGACAGTCCCTCGCGGCTGAGTTCGTCGAGGATGTCGTCGGGCGCCATCTGTGAGATCATGCGCTCGCGGGCGCTCGGCTCCAGTGGCGCGGCTGAGGCTGCCATCTCATCACGGCGCGTCCTCTCAATCTGCGCGATCCATTCGATGTAGTAGTTCAACGCCTGCTCGGGATTCTGGCTGGCCCATGCGAGCAGGCCCGCGACCTTGCGGCGATCGCTCCAGAGATCCGGTGAGAGCGTTGCGGCGAGCTGCCCGCTGGCGAAGCCAGTCGCGACGGCGCCCCATGCGGCGGCTCGCACTGCGCCTGCGCCGCCGCCGCGGTGTTTCGCGTCGAGGGCCAGGGCGGTGAGCCCGGAGGGCGGCGCGTCCAGGAGCGCAGCGACAAAGGCCGACCTGCTCATCCCCAACCCATCCGCCGCGGCCTGGAGCCGTGCGGCGTTATCCCGGGGCAGATAGATGCTGAACGATGTGGAGTCGTCTTTCTTCGGGCTCATGATTAGGAATCTAATCACTCGACCGACCGTCCGCAACCCGATCTGAACCCCTGTTCCGGGGATTGCGTTCCAGACGCTGGAACAATTATTCTCGCCCCGTCGCGTGCAACGCGCGACCTCCGTCTCGCCGCGTTCGCAAGCCGCGGCGGGAACCTCGACACCGGGCAGTTGGCCATGCCCGGCTCCGGCGGCTGGAAACGCCAGCGACGTGACGCGACGCTGCCGGGAGTGTCGCCATTGCGGGCGCCGGATCATCACCCGCGAGAAGATCGGCACCACGCCCGCCTGAGGCGTCGCCATGGGGCGCCTGCGGCGCCCATCCAGTTTGGAATCGTTCTAAACAAACTGAGTTTTGGTCGGAGACTTACCACGCGAGCAGAGGGGGAGGGGATCGGTCCGGGAGTACCTTTTCCGCCCCCGGGTCACAGGGCCTGGACCCGGCTATCCCTGTTTCCGGCTCGTCAGGCGGGATAGGCGATTCCGGGTCCAGAGGGTCCATCCTGTTTGCACTATCCCCCCAGCAGCCGGCGGACCGCCTCGGCTTTTTCTTCGTCGGTCAAGTTCAGCCGATCGAGCATCACCAGGGCGTGGGCGATCTCGTGTCGCTCCCCCACGGCGCAATCTGCTGCGCTTTCCGCTGCGCCTGCATCGTGAAATGGTGGTTTCCCTCGGGATTCGGAGGGGGTGTTCGAATCCTCCCAGGCCCACTTTCCGACACGCCGCCGAATCAGCGCCTTGCGTCTGATTCAGCATGCGACGGACGGGGCAGAGTCGCGCCCTGCGGTCGGTCTTCAATACAGATATTGCTGAACAGCGCTCAGGCGATTGCGGCGGTCGCGATAGAGCGCTCCGAGCTCCGGAAGTTGAGCTGGTTGCCGAGATGGATGGCGTTGATGACTCCTCGCCATTCTGATGAGGCGCAATGCCAGACACGCAGCGCTCCGTGGGGGTCAACACGATCGGCCTGCGTGTTCCGAACAGCCCGGGCCAGGGTTGTGGACGCCGCCGGGCGCGGTTGAATCCAGCCGCCGGCCGGCCGCGAATAAATGGGTATGTACGAAGAAACCACTATTTCTCCACACAGGCTTATGGAGGCGGTCGACGCCATCTTCCACGCTCTGGAGGAAACGGGCTGCGAACGCCTGGCGGCGGCGCCATCAGAGTTGATGGGGCGACACGATCAGCCTAGCGTCTTCTGTGATTTCACCAGTCACGAGATTCTCGCCGCGGAGCGATTCCTGATTCGCTGCGGCGTCGAGATAGTCCGGCGGCGCCCGCCCGACACAACATCCTGAGAAACCTATGTCATCGATTCTGAACAACTGTTTCCACACCAGGGCGCACCCCGGCGGGGCGAATTCCCGCTTATGATCTCACACGGAGCAAGCAACCATGGCAGATACAAACCAGACGCAGACCTGGCCGGACATCGCGATCGGACTTTATGACCGCCTGACCGGCAGGAACGCTGAAATTACGTACGACTTCGCGGACATGCACGTGAAAGTTCCCAGCGGAACGGGCTCGAAGGTGGAGCATGCGGAGTGGGTGCTGAACGGCGTCCTCAAGATCCGCACGCGCGATATGGCCAAGTCCCCAAACTGACGCTGGTCGGCCGGTTGGAGGGGACTCTGAACGGCCGGCCGTGGACGCTGGACGCGTCGGATGGTGTGGTGACGCTGCGGCTGTCGAGCGTGCGATCAATTTTGGCGCTGCGGCGCACTCTGGCGACGGTGCGTGTGAAGCCGCTGATGCGCCGATCCAGCCCGGTGGCCGCGAAGTTCCGGCTCAAGGCGGGCTCGCTGCCGATGGTCACGCTTGGCGCTGATCGCGGCCGGCTGATGTCGCTTCTCATCCCTGCCTGAAGCGCAGCCGAATGTGGGGCGGAAAAAGAGGCGCCCATGCGTGCGCATGGGCGCCGCCATGTTCATTGAAACGTTCGCATCATTGCCCGGCCTGGCGCATCCACACCTCGCGCTGCGGGAAGGGGATGCCGATCTTCGCCTCGTCCAGCGAGCGCTTCACCTGTTCGGTGAGTCGTTCGCGGACGGGCCAGAAGTCGGACGCGTTCACCCACACCCGCACCGTCCAGTTCAGGCTGGAGTCGGCAAGCTCGGTGAGGACGGCGGCTGGAGCGGGGTCGGAGAGCACGCCTTCCACTTTGCCCGCGGCTTCGAGCAGTACTTCGCGCGTGCGCCCGGTGTCGGCGCTGTACTCGACGCCCACGTTCACATCCACACGCCGCGTCTGGTGATGGCTGATGTTCTCGATGGTCGAGCCGAAGATCGTCCCGTTGGGAACGATGATGCGGCGCTTGTCGGGCGTGTCGAAGGTGGTGGTGAAGAGCTCAATCTCGTTCACGGTGCCGGAGACGCCGCTGACCACGACGAAGTCGCCGACCTTGAAGGGTCGGAAGATGAGCAGCATCACGCCCGAGGCGATGTTGCCCAGCGTGCCTGACATGGCCAGTCCGATGGCGAAGCCGAGGGCCGCGATGACGGCGGCGAAGCTGGTGGTCTGGATGCCGAAGGTCTGAAGGATGGTGAGGATCGCGAGGATCAGCACCGCCCAGCGGGCCATGGCGCCGAAGAACTTGGCCAGCGTCGGCTCGATCTTCGCCTTGCTCGATGCGCGGAAGACCATCTTGCCGATCCACTGCGAGAGGATCACCGCGATGACGAGAAGGATGATCGCCTTGGTGATGGGCCAGCCCACGCTGGACCACAACAGCATCAGGTTGTCGCCGCTGACGTCGCCCTCGATCAGGCCGGCCACGCCGCGCTGGGCGTCGTCGAGCATCTGCTCGGTCTGCTCCGGGAGGACCGACTCCGAGCCGTTCTCCTCGGCGCCGTTGTCCGTCTGGCCGAGTGTGAGGAATGGAAGCGTCAGGTTGAGCATCTGTCTGTCTCCGAAGTGGTTGTGGCTGTTGGGTCGGGGGCGCCGGTGTGATCGCATCCGCGCACAGAAATGATCACCCCCCGTAGCCGGGCAGCATATTCGATTCCCCTGACTCCGTGATTCACCCTGCCTGCATCCGCCGGGCGACCAGCACGCCCTGCCGCAGCGGCAGGGTCACCGACATAAATCCCGGATCCACAGCGATGCGCCGGTTGAGCCGGTCCACGGCGTCGCGAGATTCCGAAGACCCCGGCGAATCGGTGATGCACCAGGAGTTCGAGCCGAGGGCGTTGTCCGCGATGAACAGGCCGCCTGCGCGCAGCAGTGGTCTCACCAGGCAGAACTCGTCCTCATAGGACGCCTTCTCGCCATCGAGAAAGACCAGGTCCAGCCCGCCCGGTCCGACTTCCTCCGCCAGCTCCGGGAGCAGGTCGGCTGAGTCGCCGAGGCGCAGGTCGACGCGATCGTTCAGCCCGGTTTCGGCGAAGCTGCGGCGGGCGACATCGGCGTGGCGCTCCTCGATCTCGAGGGTGACCAGCGTCCCGCGCGACCCGAGCCCACGCGCCAGCCAGACGCCGGAATAGCCCGCGAGCGTTCCGATCTCGAGGGCGCGGGGGGGACGGTCGCCGGCGCCCTCCGCCGCCAGCGCGGCGAGAATGCAGATCAGGCGACCGACTTCAGGACCAATGGAAATGTCCGGCAGCCCTGCCTCGACGGCGCGGGCCGTGATGCGCTTCAATGCGTCATCCTCATCGCCGAACACTACGTGCTGGTACGACTCGATGCCTCGCCAGCGATCCGGTGTCATATCCATCGTCCGGCCATGATAAAGGCATGCGCTCCGGGCAACCAGCGATGCGGCAGGGAGGATGGGCGATCCAGCGACTCATGGAAATCTGAGAGGGGGCCCGGCGAATCGTCTAGAATGATGCGTTGTGAGAGTTGCGCTTCCAGTGCTGCGTAAGGGTGTCGGGCATCGGACGACGCCGCTGCGGTCGCCAGGCCGCGCCGAGCGATCGGACCGTCTGATCGATTCGCATGGGCGCACGATCCGCGATCTACGCCTGAGCATCACCGACCGCTGCAACTTCCGCTGCACATACTGCATGGATCCGGATGTCCGCTTTGCGCCGCCAGCAGAGCTGCTGTCAGTCAAGGAGATGCTGCGCGTGGTGGGCGTCTGCCGCGACATGGGCGTGAAGAAGGTGCGCCTGACCGGGGGCGAGCCGACGCTGCATCCCGAGCTGGAGCGCATCATCGCGGGGGTCGCGGGGCTGGGCGTGTCGGATCTCGCTCTCACCACCAACGGCTCACTGTTGACGCCCGAGGCCGCGGCTCGCTGGCGCGACGCCGGGCTGGGACGGGTCACCGTCAGCCTCGACACGCTCAAGCCGGAGAAGATGCGCGAGATCACGCGCTCCAGCACGCCGCCGGCCCGCGTGCTGGAGGCGGTGGAGGCGTGTCTCGGCGCCGGGCTCGGCCCGGTAAAGATCAACGCGGTCGTGGTGCGCGGCTTCAATGAAGAGGAGATCGAAGATCTCGCGGAGCTGGCCCGGATCTACGGCGCCGACATGCGCTTCATCGAGTTCATGCCGCTGGACTCCGCCCGGGCGTGGGAGTCGAGCAGGCTGGTCACGGCGGAAGAAATCGTCTCCCGCGTGCGCGCCAGGTGGGAGATGACGCCGCTGGATCGGGCGGAGCGTTCTGAAACATCATTCAACTACGCCTTTTCGGATGGAGCGCCCGGCCGGGTGGGTGTGATCGCATCGGTGACGCGTCCCTTCTGCGGCGCCTGCAGTCGTCTGCGCATCACCGCCGACGGCATGGTTCGTCCGTGCCTCTTCAGCCGCGATGAATGGGACCTGCGCACGCTCCTGCGCAGCGGCGCTGACGATGCGCACCTCAAAGCGTTTCTCGCCGATGCGACGTGGGGCAAGCAGGCGGGGCATGGCATTTCAGAGCCCGGTTTTCGCCAGCCGGATCGCCCGATGTCGGCGATCGGCGGCTGATCGTGGCTCTGCCGGCGCGGGCGATGGATCGCCTGCGCCGCTCGTGAACAGCGCGATGGATCGCACATTGATGAACGGATTGAGTCGCCGCGACGTCGTTTCGGACGTGGTCCGGTCGCCACATGTGTGGCGTTTCGGCAACGCGGCGAGGGTGGAGAAGGCGTTCACGCGTCCATCCACGGGCGGTACGAGTCTTGCACCAGGTACATTTGATGGTCCACAGGCATCCAAAGAGCGCGAACAACCACGGCTACCGGCCAGGCCGGTCCGACTTGCTGGCGGCGCTGGCGCTGCTCGGCTTCGGGCTGCTGGGTGGCTGTGTCGTTTCCCCCCACGCCGCGCGGCACGACGGTCGGGACGATGGGGCGTCGACGGGATCGGCGCTGGTCTTTGATGCGCCGGCGGTGCGGTCTGCCCGGCAGGCGTCGGGGCGTGTGGTGGATCTGGCCAACCCGGAATACGGCCGACGCGATGCGACGCTGGGAATCCGCGAGACCATCGAGGACATGTCCCGGGACGAGGGCCGGACGGTGATCGATCGTCGCCGCCGGAGCCTGCACGAGCCCTACCGGGAGGTCCGCCGGGGCCATATCTCGCCCCGGACGCTCTACAGGCGGGATTACCGCTAATCCAGCTATGACAAGAACCTGCGCGCCAGGGGGAGAATCCGCCCCCGGCCGGTTTGCGTGTCCCAATCGATTTCAGCAAGGTCCGGGAACAAGCGTTGACCGCGCCCCGGATCGGCGACATACTGGACGGACCCGGGGAGATGAGCAGGCGTGCGTTCCCGCCATTGTGACCTTGGACCACTCGATCGGGATGGCTCCGATCGCGGCGTAGTAATCTGTTTCGTCGCGAGACGGCCTTTGCTTTCGGCCACGATCGCCGGAACGAAAGGGGCGTGTCTTTCATGCCAACGATCACGAAAAAAGATCTGATCGACCGCATCGCTGAAGACACCAACCAGAAGCGCACTGTGATCAAGGAGACGATTCAAAGTCTTCTCAAGCACATGATCATCGAACTCGGGGAAGGCAACCGCCTCGAGTTTCGCGACTTCGGCGTTTTCGAAATCAAGGAGCGCGCTCCGCGCGTGGCGCAGAACCCCAAGACGCTTGAGCGGGTCGATGTCCCCGCGAAGAAGACGGTCAAGTTCAAGGTCGGGCGCCTCATGAAGGAGGCGGTGGACGATCCGGAGCATGTGATTCCGATCCTGCGCGAACAGGCCGAGCCCGACACGACGGTGGTCGTCACGACCAACGGCAGACATACGGCTGCGCGAAAGTAAATCCGTGCATCGAGAAGCGCCCACTGCGCAGGGTGAAGATCTGGCGCGTGCAGTGAAATCGACGGCGCCGTGGCTCGCCGCACTGCGACTCCGACTCGACGAACGCATCGCATCCGGTCTGAGCCGATCGGCGCAACCCGCGCCTGAGGGGCTCATCGACCTCGCAGGCAACGACTATCTCGGTCTTCGGCGCAGCGAGCGGCTGGTGGAAGCATGTCAATCCGCTGCGGCGGAGTTCGGTGTGGGCGCCGGTTCGTCGCGACTGGTCGACGGGACGACGGAGCTGCACGAGCGCGTCGAGGCGCGCTTCGCCACATTCAAAGGCGCCGCGAGCGCCAGGATTTTTCCGACCGGCTACAGCGCCAATCTCGCCGCGCTCACCGCGTTGCCTTCGCCCGGGGATCTGATTCTCCAGGACAAGCTGAATCACGCGAGTCTGGTCGACGCCGGGCGGCTCGCCTCGGCGCGCCGTGTCGGCAGGCCGGTCACCATGCGCGCCTTCCCGCACCGGGATGCGGCCCGGGCCGGTGACATCGGCGCCCGACACCTCCAGCGCGATCCGGACGCCATCGTCTGGCTGACGACCGATTCCGTATTTTCGATGGACGGCGATCTGGCGGATCTGGGCCAACTGGCGGCGCTGCGCGCATCGCTCAATAAACTCGCCCGGGACCGGGGCGGCGTCGGTGGCGCCTGTCTGATCGTTGATGAGGCCCACGCCACCGGCGTGCTTGGTGAGTGCGGCGCCGGGGTGGACGAACTGGCCGGTCATGTCGCCGACATCGCGATTTCGACTGCGGGCAAAGCGCTGGGTTCGCTCGGGGGCGTCATAACCGGGCCGCGGGAGGTGGTCGAGGCGATTGACAACTTCGCCCGGCCCTTCATCTACTCCACGGCCGTCCCGCCGACGCAACTCGCCTGCATCGACGCAGCGCTTGATGTTCTGCGCGATGAGCCCGGGCGTCGGCGGCGCCTGCAGGAGATCATCGAATCCGTGCGCACGCGACTGCGCGAACAGGGGTGGCCCGTTGCGGACGCCGCCACTGATCCCACACCCATCGTCCCTCTCATCACCGGCGATGTGGAAGCTGCGCAGTCGTTGGCGCGAAGACTGCGGGAGCGGGGGCTGCACGCTCCGGCCATCCGACCTCCGACGGTCGCCAGGGGCGCTGCCCGTGTGCGGTTGTCGCTGCACGCCGGGCTCACCGATGGGGAGATCGACCGGTTGCTGGACGCCCTGGCGCTGCAGATCCGCTGAGCATCCGCGAGCGACGATGGCGTGGGGCGTCCGGGGGCGTTCGGGGGCGTTCGGGGGGGGGCGGGGCGCAGGACATGGAACCATCAAAAAATCATTGTGCGGGCGCATGGGGGCCTGTAAGCTCGGCAGTTCGGGAAGTGCTTTCGCTTCAGTGGGCCGCGGGCGTTGTGTGCGTCTGGCCGCGTTTGAAGCATCACCTGATACCAGGAACAAAGTGATGAACACGATTCGCAAAGCCACGCGACTCGGAGCGGCGGCTGGCATTGTCATATGCGCCGGCGGCTTCGCCGCCCTCGCGGATTCGGAGATCGTCGCGATCTACACCAAGATCCCGACCGATCCGTCCTCCATCGTTCCCGGCGCGCTCGATGAAAACGGCGACCCCGTCGTCGAGAACTTTCGCGCTCTGGAGCGGCTGTTCCTCTCGCCCGACGGCTCGATGTGGATTGTCAAGGGCCGCACGCAGCAGGTGAGCGCGCTGCAGAACGTCATGATCATTGGTTCGGGCGATACGGGCAATTGGTTCGCGCAGAGCGGTCAGCCCATCCCCGGCGGCGCCCCCGGCGAGATCTACAACTTCTTCGGCTCCGCCATCGGCCAATTCAACGACAACAACGAGTTCGCCTTCACCGCCCGCGCCACCGGCGGCAGTAACGCCGTCTTCCAGAAGGTGCTCGTCTACACCGGCGGCCCGGTTCCTGATCTGTCTGACTTCGACCTCGTCGCCCAGATGGGCGACCTCTACGCCGGCCTTGTCGACAACCCGCCGGAGAACTCCGGCGATGAGACCATCGGCAACTCCATCGGCTCCATACACATCCTGAACGACGGCACGCTCGGTGCGCACGACCCGACCATTCAGAACATCAGCGCGCTCCGACGCCCCGCAATCTTCTACCGCGCCCCCGGCGAGAACGAACGTTTCGAGATGTTCCACCAGAACGCCGTCACGACCGTCACCGGCCTCGGCGGCGTCGGCATCGAGCTGTGGAAGAACCTCTCCAACAACGCGTTCTACACCGCGCCGGATGGCTCGGTCTGGGTCGCCAAGGGTCAGGTCGACCAGCCTACCTCGATCGACGGCGTGCTTGTCGTCGATGGCGAGGTCGTTATCCAGGAGGGCTTCCCCATCCCCGGCTCGACGGTTGTCCCCGGCGGGTCCTTTGACGGAATCACCACATTCGATGTCCGCTCCAACGGCAACTGGTACGCCCGCGGCCTCATCACCGGCGGCGCCGGATCGTGGGCGGTTCACAACGGCATCGTGGTCGCCCAGACCGGCGACGAGATCTTCCCCGGCGCCGATGAGCGGTGGACTACATTCCAGATCTTCACCGGCAACGCCAACGGCGACTGGATCCTCCTCGGCAACACCGACAACCCCGACCCCGCCCGTGACTCGGTCATGGTGCTCAAT
The DNA here is from genome assembly GCA_007693965.1 of Phycisphaeraceae bacterium. Classification (GTDB taxonomy): domain Bacteria; phylum Planctomycetota; class Phycisphaerae; order Phycisphaerales; family UBA1924; genus RECQ01. Next base: position 11,363 of record RECQ01000025.1, read on the forward strand.
GGTGAAGAGCTGCTCGTCCGCGAGGGCGACCCCGTCACGGTCAGCGGCGTGAAGGGCGCGGCTTTCATCGGCCGCGGCAACCTCACCGCCGGCGCCTTCACCGGCGACTCCGCAATCTCCGACACAATGGCGATGTCTACTTCATGGCCAATCTGCGCAGCGAGGCCGACGGAGGCATGGACCTGAACTCTGATCCGTCGTTCGGAACGCCGCAGTCGGTGCTGAGGCTCGTCACCACGGGCTGCCCCGCCGACCTCGACGGCGACGGCCTGGTCGGCAGCTCTGATCTGGCCGTACTACTCGGCTGCTGGGGACCGATCGCGGGCGCCTGCGGCCCTGCGGACCTGACCGGCAGCGGCGACATCGGCAGCGCCGACCTCGCCGACCTGCTCGGCCAGTGGGGGCCGTGCCCGTGAACTGATCCGGCCGCAACACCCGCGGCGCAGAAGCCGCAACACCGCCCGCACGGAAGCGGACGCGGCCAAATCCCTGAACCCCATCACGCGAGCGGGCCCGACCCGGCCCGCCCGCGCTTCACCATTGTTTTGATTGAGGCATCGATTCGCCCATGTATTCGAGCGTGGCATGGCGGAAACAGAGTTTCAAAATTGAGATTTGAGATTTGAGATTTGAGATTTGAGATTTGAAATTTGAAATTTGAGATTTCAAATTCGAGATTTGAGATTTGAGATTTCAATTGCTTCACCCGCTCACCCGCTCACCCGCTCGCAATAACGCACACACGCCCTGAATGCTGGAGACCATGAAGATGAGCTTGCACCACCTCAGAACTCACATGTCGCTGAAGTCGATGCTGGCCGGCGCCGCGGCCATAGCGCTCTCCGCGCCGCTCTGTCTCGGCCAGGCGTCGGAGCGCGCCGTCTTCGTCGCCAACAACGGCAACCTCGAGGGCAGTGTGACCAGTTTCACGCTCAACCCGGATGACTCGCTGAACCTTGTGCAGAAGCTGGTCATCGGCTCGCGTCCCAACACGCAGGTCTTCGATCCCGGCACCAACGCCTTCTCCATCTCGATCTCACCCAGCGGGCGTTTCCTCGCCGTGGGTCACGCCACCAGCGCGACGCAGTGGGAGCAGCTCACCATCATCGAGGTGCATTCCGACGCCACCATGAGCCTCTTCACCACTGATTTTCTCGTCCGCGATGCTCCCCTCGGCCTCACCTGGGTGACCGATGAGCTCATCTGCGTCGCGCAGACCGGCGCCGGTCGCATCTGGCTCTACCGCTTCGATCCCGATGGTCCTTCGCTCATCCAGCTCGACTTCAAGGACGTCGGCTCCTTTACATCCAACGTCATCATGCATCCGAACGGCGAATTCATCTACGCGCAGGATTCTTCCGGCACGCAGATCGCCGGCTTCAGCATCAACCCCAACGACACGCTGAACCCCATCAACGTCGTCAACACCAGCCCCGCCTTCCCCATCGGCATCGGCATCTCGCCGGACGGAACCAAGATCTACGGCGGCGGCGGCATCAGCAACGGGGGCGACAAGGTCCCCGGCGCCTTCATCGACCCCGATACCGGCGTCCTCACGCTCATGCCCGGCTCGCCCTTCGTTTCGCCCGGCGCCTCGCCCAAGCAGGTCGTCATCTCCGGCGACAACGCCTACGCCGCCGTCGCGCACGGGACGGACGCGACCGTGCGCATGCTCTCGGTCGATCAGACCACCGGCGCCCTCACAGACACCGGCTTCATGTTCGACGTCGGCTTCCAGGGCAGCCTCGGCTCGATGGCCGGGATGGACGATCTGCTCTTCGTCACCGATCGCGACACGCTGTTCGACGGTGTTCTCGGCCTCTACTCCTTCACCATCAACTCCGACGGCTCGCTCACGCAGAACGGCCCCATCGTCGACACCACCGGAATCGGCCCCGACGCCATCGCGGTGTGGAAGCCCGCCGACGCCCCGGGCTGCCCCGCAGATCTCGATGGCGACGGCTCCGTCGGCAGCGGCGATCTCGCCGTGCTCCTCGGCTGCTGGGGCGTGGCGGTCGGGCCGTGCGCTTCGGCCGACCTGACCGGCAGCGGCGATGTCGGCAGCGCCGATCTCGCCGATCTGCTGGGCCAGTGGGGGCCGTGCCCGTAAGAGACTGATTCCGCCGCGGCGAGCGCCGCGCGCTACTGCATATCAAGGCGCCGGGCGAGAAAAACTCGTCCGGCGCCTCTTTCGTTCCCCCACGCGCGTGCGGCGGCCTCGCCACGGCCCACGCCCGACCGGGCCGGCCGAACCTGCGGCGGGATGCGGGCGTCATACAATCGCAGCAGCGCGAAGGCCGCGCGCCTGAAGGGAGCCCGCCCGATGTCCGTGATCCGAAGAGTCGAGGTGCTGCGTGCCGCGTGCTGCGTGGCGGGGCTGGACGGCAAGGTCTGCGAGCGCGAGCATCCGCTGCTTCAGAAGATGGCGACGGAGGCGGGCGTGGGCGAGGCGTCGCTGCGCACCATGATCGACAACGCCGAGACGGATCGGTCGTACTACCAGCGCCAGTTCCGCCTGCTGAAGGTCGACCCCGACGAGACGATGCAGGTGCTCTTCCAGGTCGCCCTTGCAGACGGCAGACTGACGCAGGAGGAGCGCGTCATCCTGCGCCACTTCGCCGAGACGCTGGGGATGGAGACGCCGAGATTCGAAGAGCTCCTCGCCGACGCCGAAGCCGCGGCGGACGAATCTGCATAACCGAGCCGCCTCCCGCGGCGTTCCCGGGCCGATGGCTCGTGAAGCCGCCCGATCACGATGAACCTCACGTGGATTATCCCGGCCCTCTCGCTCACACTCGCCGCGGCGGGCGTGGCGCTGCTGGCGTGGTCGCTCTTCTGGGATCGTGCGCGAGGTCGGAAGCGGTGTCCGAAATGCTGGTACGACATGGTGGGGGCGCCTGGGCTAGTCTGCTCCGAGTGCGGGCACGATGCGGGCCGCGAGCGGCGATTGCAGAAGACGCGGCGGCGGTGGAGGTGGGCGGGGGTGGCGGCTGCGCTGCTGCTCGTCGCGGCGGCGCTGTCGGTTGTGCAGCCGGTGCGCGAGCGTGGATGGGTGGCGGCGGTTCCTTCGTGGGCCCTGGTCCATCTCGTCCCGATGCCCATGGCCGATGCGCCCAGCCCCGAGTTTGAACGGGGAGCGTTCTACCGCCAGCCACTGTGGACGGAGCTGAATCACCGCCGCCGCGGCCAGTCGCTCTGGTTGTGGGAGGAGCGGATGCTCATGGGCCGTTTTGCCCGTGCGTTCCCGGCCGAACTGGAGGGTCTGATCGTGACGCGCAGGGAATGGCCCGCCGGAGAGGACGTGTGGATTGAGGTCCATCCCGCAGGGTGGATGCGGGGGGTGAGGGGGCGCATCCTCAAAGTTACACCGCGCGTGGAGGGTATGCGCAGCGCAGAGATAAGTGTGCTGACTCAGGGCACACTCTACCGCTTTAGTGACGTGGGCAGTCTGGACATCCAGCATGGGATCGGTCGCGCGCTCGCGAATACAACGGAGATCATCGTTGATTTGGAGTTAATGGATTTCAAGCGCGATCAGAGCAGAAACTTTGTTGACTGGGGAATCGTCTGGCGCGGCGAAACCAGCATTCCGCTGAGTACGAGCCGGGGTGTCAGTGAGATACTGACGCCGTTCTCCTCTCCCGAGTTCGATGCGATGGTCCGCGACACACTCAGTGCAAGCGTGTCTCTGAACGCTGAGAACCATGTGCATTTCGTCAACCTGTACGGCGACTGGGAAGAATTGGCCCGCCTGCTCACGGAATTCGGCGACGCTGTTCTGCCCATTCGTCTCGAGCTCATGCGCGACGGCGTGGTGGTTGCGGAAGGCGTCGCGGGAGGCGCGGCGATGGAGCAGACATTTCCGAGATTTGGCCCGAGTGTTCGTGGAGTGACCGATTTCGCGCACCTGACTCCCCGCTCGGAGCGGCTGCTCGATGAGGACATTGGGGACAGCCACTGGGAGGTTCGCGTCGTCGGTGATCCGTCGGTCGCACTCCGCTATTTCAATGCGCGGCGGCACTGGTCGGGCGAGGCCGTGATCCCGGTGTGGAGGGTGGACGCGCTCTTCCAGACGGGAACCGATGCGCTGGATCATGCGGACCATATCGGTGGACATGTAGAATTCGACATTCCGCCGCGGCGATACCGACTCGACAGGTGACCTCACGCGGGCGCGGCCGGCCCCTCGCTCGCGCTTCGGGCTCGTGGCGGCGGACGTCTGGCAGATTGGTCCATGTCCGCGCTAGCCGGATTCTCGGATTGAAATGAACGTCACTTGGATCATCCCGGCCCTCTCGCTCACACTCGCCGCCGCGGGCCTGGCCTTGCTGGCGTGGTCGCTCTTCTGGGATCGTGCGCGGGGTCGGAGGCGGTGTCCGAAGTGCTGGTACGACATGGCGGGGGCGGTGGGGCTGGTGTGTCCGGAGTGCGGGCGGGATGCGAAGCGGGAGAGGGAGATGCTGCGGACGCGGCGAAGGTGGGGGTGGGCGGTGGCGGGATGTCTGGTGATTGTGGGGGCGTATGGCGTGTACGTGGGCCAGGCGGTGCGGGCGCGTGGGTGGGCGGCGGCGGTTCCGTCGTGGGCGCTGGTGCATCTTGTCCCCGTGCTGTCACACGAGAGGGGCGACGAGTGGATGCAATCGCTGAATCATGCGACCTGGCGTGAAATTGAACATCGGCGAAGCGCCGGAACATTGCGAGCATTGAAAGAACGGATGCTGATGAATCGCATCGCTCGCGTCAACGCTGGAGATCCGGACCCCATCATCATCGTGCGCGACGGGTGGCCGACGGGGATGGACATCCACATCGAGGTGCTGCCTCCGCTCTGGGTGCAAGGCAGACGCGGACGGGTCCTGGTCGTAACGCCGAGAGCGCCGGGCATGGCGCAGGCGAGTGCGCATGTGATGGGCCGGGACGCACTCGTCGCTCGGAACGCCACGTATTACGGCAGACTCTCCCTGCTGCAGAACATCGGCACGCCGCCGCCGGGCGTGACGAGAATCGAGCTTGACATCGAACTGCGGGAGGGGCCGCCGAGCGAGAACAGAGCGATAAGAGGATATGAGCAGACAGGCGGAAGCAATGTGTATTCCGTCGTCTGGAGATCGCGTCAGACGCTTGAACTGGCGAGAGCGGATGGCGCCGATGAGTCGCTGACGGAGTTCTCATCGCCGGCGATCGAATCCGTACTGCGGGAATCGGCGAACGTGAGCATCAAGCTCGATCACTTGCACGATCGTGCGCTGGTCGAGACACGTATGGACTGGGAGATGGCGCGTCGCTCGCTGTGTAAGATCCAGAACGATGTGCTGGCGCTGCGCATGGAGATATTGCGCGACGGTGAGGTGGTCGCGACGGGATACGCAGGCCTGGAGCACGTCGCCTCCCGGAGGAGCGGAGCAGGAATGCTTCTCGAGTTGCTCCATCCGGTGAGCGCGTACAGCGTCGTCGCTCCGCTTTCCGAGCAGTTTGCGGCGATTGGGATTGAGGACAGCGAGTGGACTGCCCGGCTGGCGGGTGATCCCCATGTGGCGCTGCGATATCCCGACGCCGCGCGGTATTGGAAAGGCGAAGTTGTCGTGCCGGTGACGTCGATTGAAGTCCTTGATATCAACGCCGATGAACGGGAGATACAGCGATGGCGGAGCGAGTTCAGAATGCGTTCACCGAGGCGCTGATATGAGTCGGAGGGGTGTCCCTCGCTCGCGCTTCGGGCTCGTGGAGACGCGGCGCCGTGCCACCGACCACGGCTCTGCGTGGTCGGTGCTTCCGTTCTTATGCGCTCATCTGCGGATGCAGGCCGTCTGATCAAAAGAGCACCGACCATCGAAGACGATGGTCGGTGTCACGATGCAGAATGTCTTCACCTCCGCGCCCCCCGCGCCTCCGCGTGAGCCCTCCCCGATCTCTCACACCCCCGCCTTCTCCCCGTAATACGCAGGCATCGGCTCGCCCAGCTTCTTCCACTGCCGCACGACTTCGTCCGCGGTGCCGGCGCTGTTGAGCATGTGCAGCTTGCGCTTGACCATCTCGCGGATGGCGTCGCGGGCCGGGCCGAGGTAGTTGCGGGGGTCGAACTCGGCGGGTTTGGTCGCGAAGACCTCGCGGATCTTGGCGGTCATGGCCAGGCGCAGGTCGGTGTCGATGTTCACCTTGCACACGCCGTAGGAGCGGACGGCCTTGCTGATCTGCTCTTCGGGCACGCCCATGGTGCCGGGCATGTCGCCGCCGTAGGTGTTGATGAGGTCGATGAACTCTTTCGGCACGCTGCTCGAACCGTGCATCACCAGCGGCAGGCCGGGGCAGGTCTTCATGATCGCCTCGATGCGGTCGAAGGCCAGCTTGGCCTCGCTCTTGAATTTGAAGGCGCCGTGGCTGGTGCCGATGGCGACGGCGAGCGAGTCGATGCCGGTGCGGTCGTAGAACTCGCGGGCTTCCTTGGGGTCCGTCAAAAACTGCTCGATGTTCTTCTCGTACTCCTCAGCGTCGAGGCCGACGACGTCCTCCTCGATGCCGCCGAGCATGCCCAGCTCCGCCTCCACCACCACCCCCGCGGCGTGCGCAAGCTCCACCGCCTCCTTCGTCAGCGCGATGTTCTCCTCAAAGGAATGATGGCTGCCGTCGATCATCACGCTGGTGTAGCCGTCCTCGATGCAGTCGCGGATCAGCTCGACCGTGTCGCCGTGGTCGCAGTGGATGGCGATGGGGACATCGGGATATTCCTCGACGCAGGCGTCGATGATGTGGCGCAGGAAGCGGATGTTGGCGTACTTTCGGGCGCCCTTGCTGATCTGGAGGATGCACGGGCTCTTCTCGGCGGCGCACGCCTCGATGATCCCCTGCGTGATCTCCATGTTGTTCACGTTGAAGGCGCCGACGGCGAAGCCGCCCTCGTAGGCCAGGTCGAACATGGGCTTGGTGGTCATCAGCATGGGGGGCCTCGGGGGGATGAGTGGGTGAGCGGGTGAGCGGGTGAGGGGGTGAGGGGGTGAGAGGGTGATCTCGGAACTCGGCACTCGGTACTCGGTACTCGGTACTAACTGGGCACTCGGAACTCGGTACTCGCAACTCCATCCCGATTCTACAAACGGCTCCGAATGGGGTATTCTGTTCCCCGAATGGACACATCCGTCCCGAAGACCGTCGGCATCTACACAATCGAGCGTGAGATCGGGCGTGGGGGGATGGGGGTCGTCTTCCTCGGCCGCGACTCGCGGCTGGAGCGGGCCGTGGCCGTCAAGGCCCTGCCGGACGCCCTGGGCACCGAGTCCGAGGGCGCTCTGCGTTTCGAGCGCGAGGCCCGTCTGCTCGCCGGTCTGGCCCACGCCAACATCGCCTCGGTCTACGGCCTGGAGGAGGCGGACGGCCGGCGCTACCTGGTCATGGAATACGTCGACGGCGAGACCCTGGCCGAGCGCCTGGCCCGGGGGCCGCTGCCCGTGGACGACGCCCTGACCCTCGGCGCCCAGATCGCCGAGGCCCTCGAGCATGCGCACGAGGCCGGCGTCATCCATCGCGACCTCAAGCCCGCCAACATCAAGATCACGCCCGCGGGCGATGTGAAGGTCCTCGACTTCGGCCTCGCCAAGACGGCCGCCGCGGGCGGCTCGTCCACCATCAACGACATCTCGCCGACGATCAGCGTCATGCCCACGGCGCCGGGGGTCATCCTGGGCACGGCCGCCTACATGAGCCCGGAGCAGGCCCGCGGCAAGGCGGTGGACCGGCGCACCGACGTCTGGTCCTTCGGCTGCGTGCTGTACGAGATGCTCACAGGCAAGAAGGCCTTCGACGGCGAGACGGTGAGCGACTGCATCGCCGCGGTGCTGGAGCGCGAGCCGGACTGGTCCTTGCTGCCCGCCCGGACGCCGGGGCGCATCGTCGAGCTGCTGCGCCGATGCCTCGCGAAGACCTCGAAGCAGCGCACACGCGACATCGGCGATGTGCGGCTGGAGATCGAGGCGGCGCTGTCGGGCCGCGAGTGGACGGGCCAGTTCGCCGCGGCGACGGGGAAGGTGAAGAGCGGCTCGGGCGGGCTGGTCGCCACGGTGGCGTGTCTGGCGCTGCTCTTCGGCGCGGTGGTGGGGGCGGCGGTGTATTCGAATCTGTGGGGGGCAGGAGGCGCCGGCGGCGCATCGGCGGCGCCGGTGCAGCGTGTGGCGATTCCGCTGCCGCGCGATTTGATTGTGTATCAGCTCGAGGTGGCGCCGGACGGGAGCGCGGTGCTGTTCACGGGCGGCGTGCGCGAGGCGACGCGGACCGGGGCGGCTCGGCTGTACGTGCGCAGGCTCGATCAACCGGCGCCGGAGGTTGTGCCCAATTCAGAGGGTGTGTTCGGCGCCATCTTCTCACCGGACGGGCGATGGGTGGCGTTCATCGCCCCGGCGGGGCCGGGATCGGAGCGGATGCTGCTCCGCAAGGCGCCGGTGGACGGCTCGGCGCCGCCGGTGTCGCTGGGGGAGCTGCCCGCGGCGTCCTTCGCGGCGGGCATGGCGTGGAGGCGGGCGGGGGACATCGTGCTGATGTTGTTTGGACCGCCGCGCTTCATCAGTTTCCCGGATTCGGGCGGAGCCGTGCGAGAGGGCGCGGCGATCGACATGCTCCCCGGCACGCTGAACTACGGCGGGCTGGCGTTGCTTGACGACGAGCGCTATGCCTTGACAACGTCGTTCGGGTATTCCGAGCGGACATGGCGCCCGGGTGTGGCGCTGCTGGATCTGGAGACCGGCAAAGCGCGGATGCTGATCGAGAGCGGCAGTTGGCCGCGGTGGTCGCCGACCGGGCACATCATTTTCACCCGCGATGCGACTGTGCTGGCGGCGCCCTTCGATGCGAAGTCACGCGCGCTCACCGGCGGGCCGGTGGCGATAGACACTGGGCCGCGGGCAGCATCGGCGGGGGAGGGTGGAATGATCTCGTTCAGCCGCGCCGGTGATCTGGCTCACATGCCGGGGGGAGTGATCGGTGTACGCCGCAGAATTGCGATCGCGGAGCGCGACGGGAGCACGACGCCGCTGGTGGACGACGAGATGGACGTTGCGGGGATGCTGGCCGTGTCAGGGGACGGGCGCCGGTTCGCGGTGGTGGTGGCCAACCAGGACGCCACGTGGGAGATCTGGACGGCGGGGTTCGACAATCCGTCGCTGCAGCGCACGATCGCTCGCTCCGGTTTCGACTTTGCTGCCCCGGCGCTCTCGAGCGACGGGTCCAGAATCGCCTACACGCAGTCGACGGCGGATGAATCGCAGCGCGGGCTGTTGGTTCGCGGCGACGGGATCAGCGGGCAGGCGCTTCTCGAGCCGTTCGTGGCGATCGAGACGGCGCCGGCGCCGATCGGATTTATCGACGGCGATTCGCGGCTGGTCTACGGCTCGCCGGACGGCGCCGAGGTGGTGGTGAAGCGGGCGACGATTCCGACGGGCGACGAAGCGCCGGAGATCGAGACGCTCTTCACCCATTCCGGCGTGCTGCGCCGATGGAACGCCTCGATATCGAGCGACGAGCGGATGATCGCCTTTGCGAGCGGGCGCGATGAGCGGGGGGAGGCGACGGTGCGCATGCTGCGCGAGGATGGCTCGGTGTCGGCGCCGACGCCCGTGCCGATCGCGGGTGTTCGCGCTGCGCAGTGGAGCGGACGCGTCGTCGACGGCGCCCACGAGCTGGTTCTCTGGTCCGAGGGGCGGCTGCTGGCGGTGATGGTGGAGGCCGGAGATCGCATCTCGATTTCATCTGCCGAGCACATCGGCGACGCCGACCACATGGTCCTCAGCCGTCACGCCCTGGCGGACGGTCGCTTCCTCGTCTCGCTTCGCGGCGAGGACGAGGTCGACCCTGATCATCTCGCCATCATCTTCAACTGGACCACGCTCCTGGAGCGGTCGGCCGAGCGGTGATGATGTGAAACGCGCCGCGTCGGCTCGCGCTCATCCGCCCACCGCCGGGAGCTGCTCCGCCATGCTCGCCGCGGCGGGCCACAGCAGGCCGAAGATCACGCCCGTGATGATCCCGTACGCCACGCCGTCGATGAAGTCCATCAGCTTGGCCCGCAGCGGGCGCGTGAACCAGATCTCGCGGCAGACGCTGCCCGCGGTGTACGCCAGGATCGCAGCCACGGCGACGATCTGGAAGACCTCGGTGAACGAGGCGCCGCGCGGCAGCGCCGCCGCGGCGATGTAGGCGATGAAGAAGCTCACCACGAGAAAGGTGAGCACGGTCAGCGCCATGTTCTTCCCCATGCTCGGCTTGCTGGGCCACAGGTTGAGTATGCCCCAGGGCCCGGCGTTGTAGCGCTCGATCATCGCGGGGTCCTTCGAATTCTTGGGTTCGTACATCGGGAAGAGGTACTCCCCCGGCGCGATGTTCTGTTCCTTGATGAAGGCGAAAAAGCGGTCTTCATCGGTGAGTTTCTTCCAGTCCGGTTTGTGGTGCGGCAGCACCGTCCACGCCAGGAAGCTGGCGAAGAAGAGGACGATCGCGCACACCAGAATCGGCAGCCACAGGGCGAGCAGCATGTCCATGTCGGTCTCCTTTGTTCCTGTTCCGTCGCGGCGGGCGCGGTCGACGCCGGCTCCGAGTTCGCCGCAGGTGCTTCCATCGTCACAGGGACGCCCGTTACACCCAATTTCGGTGGCGTCAGGCCGCTCGCGGGGCCCCGGAATATGCGAAGCTCCCGGCTATAGTGGAGAAGACGAACGACCAGCGAACCGACATCGAGACGGAGGCCCGATCATGACAGCCATCGCCGAGCTCCTCGGATCAGACGCCGATTCCCTGCTGAACTATGAGTGCAAGGGCGTGCCGCGTTCCGCCCTGTCGCTGCCGGGGCCGGATTTCATCGACCGCGTCTTCACCCACACCGACCGCAACCCCGCGACGCTGCGGAACCTGCAGACGCTGCTGAACCACGGGCGTCTGGCGGGGACGGGGCACGTCTCGATCCTTCCCGTCGATCAGGGCGTCGAGCACTCCGCCGGCGCCTCCTTCGCGCCCGAGCCTGCGTACTTCGACCCCGAGAACATCGTGAAGCTCGCCCTCGAGGGCGGGTGCAACGCGGTGGCGTCCACCTTCGGCGTCCTCGGCGCTGTCGCCCGCAAGTACGCCCACAAGATTCCCTTCCTCGTCAAGTTCAACCACAACGAGCTGCTGACATACCCCAACATCCACGACCAGACGCTCTACGGCTCGGTCCGCCGCGCGTACGAGATGGGCGCCATCGCCGTGGGCGCCACCATCTACTTCGGCTCCGAGGAGAGCCGGCGCCAGATCCTCGAGGTGGCCGAGGCCTTCGAGGAGGCGCACGACCTTGGCATGGTGTGCGTCTTGTGGTGCTACACGCGCAACGACGCCTTCAAGGCGAAGGGCGCCGACGGGAAGTCGACCGACTACCACGCCGCCGCCGATCTCACCGGCCAGGCCAACCACCTCGGCGCCACCATCCAGGCCGACATCATCAAACAGAAGCTGCCGACCAACAACGGCGGCTACGCGGCCCTCAACATGGGCTCGTCCAGCTACGGCAAATTCGACAAACGCATCTACACGAAGCTCGCCGGCGCCGATGAGCAGGGGCAGGGCGCCCACCCCATCGACCTGTGCCGCTACCAGATCGTCAACAACTACATGGGCCGCATCCCCCTCATCAACTCCGGCGGCGAGAGCAAGGGCGAGAGCGACCTCCAGGACGCCGTCCGCACCGCCGTCATCAACAAGCGGGCCGGCGGCATGGGGCTGATTTCAGGGAGAAAGGCGTTCCAGCGGCCGATGAAGGAAGGCGTGAAGCTGCTGAATGCGATTCAGGATGTGTATCTGGACGAGAGCGTGACCGTCGCATGAGAGCGATGCTGCGCACAACACGCTTCATGGTCGCGGCCAGTCTGTCCGCAGCGCTTGTCGTGACGGGGTGCAGCGACTCGCCCACTACGAACGTAGTGTCGAACGACACGGACGCGCGCAACGAGGCGCTCTGCGCCTGCGAGCTCCGCTCATGGGTCGTCGCCGGGCGCGGGCGCCATCTGCTGCTCGAGATCGACTGCCCGGCGCCCTTCGACGAGTTCACCGGTGTGATCGAGTTCGGCGCTGCGATGTTGCGCTCGGACTACCAGCCGCCGCGGGATCCGCAGCGGGCCAATCGCCTGGTGATGATGCTCCCAGGCGAACGCGTCATGCCGGTCTTCGGAACGGGCGCCGAGCGCGTCGAGGCTCGCTGGCAGATCACGGCCGATCAGGCCAGGGACATCGGGCGCGACAGGCTCTTCGAATCGCAGTACGTCCTGCTCGGCGCCAACAGCAACGCCGCGATGCGCGCTGTCCTGGAGGACTCCGGGCTCAACCTGCCCGCCCACATCGTCGGCGGCGGGGGGGTGCTCGGCGAGTTCCCCGGCGTCAACTTCCATCCCGGCGCGGAAGTCGAGCCGGCGCAATGGCCTGCGTTCGGACTGCCCGATGGTCCGAACTCCGGGCCCTGACTGGCGAGCGGCGCAGAAGTTGCGCATACGAATGCAGGCGCATGTTAAGAATCATATTTTTATGTGGGCGCGCATCGTCGACTTTTCTATCTTGGTGACTCGTCTTCAGGGGAATGAGGATGGGCCATGCAACGCAATCGCCGCGCCGTCACGCTGATCGAGATCCTGATCGCCATCTCACTCATCGCGCTCCTTCTCGGGCTGCTGGCGCCCGCGATGTTCGGCGCGCGGAGCTCGGCCCGCAACGCCTCGTGCATCGCCATGCAGCGCAACTTGCACATCGCCGTCGCGACGTACGCAATCAACCACCGCGACAGGCTGCCGGGAGTCAACACGACCGGGCGCGAATACCTCGGCGACGGCTCGCTCAACATCACCGAGCTGCTCTTCGACACCACGCCGGAGACGCCGACCACCGTCTTCGACTGGATCAGCCCGGCCATCGGGCTCTCTGCGGGGCTCTCGCCCAACCGGGCCCGACGCACCAAGCAGATCTTCGAGGACCTGGGATGCGCCAGCGCCGGCGCCATGAACGACATGCTCTGGCCGAGCGGCGCCAACCGCCCGACGAACAACACCGCGGATTACGCGCAGTTCCGCGAGCTGCTGCGCGAGGAGGGCATCGGGCAGATCAGCTATCTCTCTCCGGGTCCGTTCCATCTGCTGGGGCCGCACCAGCAGGGCCTCGGACGCCCGCGGCAGGGACGGCACTACGGCTGGGCCGGACCGGCGATTCCGCACCATTCCTACCGGCCGCGCATGGACCGCGTCGGCGCGCAGCCCGCCACGAAGATCTTCCTCGCCGACGGCACGCGCTACGTCACGCCGGAGCGCATCCTCGATTTCGATGTCTCACCCCGCCCGAAGTACTACGGCTCCTTCACCAGCTCCACGCCCATCTACGACGCCTCCACCGCCTACGGCCGGCGCCCGCACCGTCCCGAGTTCGGCGATGAAGGCCGCGGCGAGAACCGCTCCAGCTACCCCCTCAACCGCGATCTCTCCTACCGCCACGGCCGGCGCATCAACGTCCTCTACTTCGACGGCCACGCCGGCTCGCTCACCGAAGCCGAATCAAAGACCGACGCCGCTCCGTGGTACCCCACCGGCAGCATCTTCACCGGCGTTCGCGCAACAGAAGAATCACGCACGAGGCACGTGGAGGGGGAGCGGTTGCACTGAGTGGGAGTCAAAGCGCAAAAGCGCCAAAGATCCAAATTGCCAAATATTTGGCGCTTTGGCCATTTCGCGCTTTGGCCATTTCTTAAATCGGCAAATCATCAATGTCCTCATCCTCCCAGTCCGCGTCCGGGCCGCCACCGTCGCGGTGGTTGGCGATCGGGCCTGTCTTGGCGCCGGGGGAGAACGTCACCTTCGGGACCTGCGGCGGGGGATCGTTGTAGCTTTGGGCGGGCGCCGCATCGAAGGCTTCGTCGGCGTGGGCTGATGCATAGCCGCGGCCGGCGTGGTTCTTGAATCGCGTCGTCTTCGCGTCCCACAGCAGTTCGACGACGCCGGTCGGCCCGTTGCGCTGCTTGGCGATGATCAGCTCGGCGAGGCCTTCCTTCTCGGGGTTCTCCTCCAGCCATTCCGCCTCGCCCTGGTGGTAATACTCCTCGCGGTGCAGGAGCATAATCACGTCGGCGTCCTGCTCGATCGACCCCGATTCACGCAGGTCGCTCATCCGCGGCCGGTGGCCTTCGCGCTGCTCGGCGCCGCGGTTCAGCTGCGACAGGCACACGACGGGGATGTTCAGCTCGCGCGCCAGCGCCTTAATGCCGCGGCTGATCGCCGACACCTCGACCTGGCGCGATTCGCGCGCCGACCCCGGCGCGGTGAGAAGCTGCAGGTAGTCGATGAAGAGGCACTTGATGTGGTGCTGCGCCGCCATGCGCCGGGCCCGGGCCCTGAGCTGAAGGATGGTGAGCCCCGGTGTGTCGTCGATGTAAAGCGGCGCTTCGCCGAGCTGGCCGCAGGCGGCGATGAGTTTGCGGAAATGCTCTTCGCCCAGACGGTTGGTGCGATAGAGGTGCGAATCGACATTGGCCTTGGCGCACATGATTCGCTGCGTCACCGCCTGCTTGCTCATTTCCAGGCTGAAGAAGCCGCACGCCGCGGGAGCGCCGTTGTGGCCGCCGCTCAGGGCCACCTGCTCGGCGAGGTTCAGCGCCAGCGCGGTCTTTCCCATCGAGGGACGGGCCGCGATGATCAGCAGCTCGCCCGGCTGCAGGCCGCTGGTCAGCTCATCAAGGCGGTAATACCCGGTGCACACACCGGTGACAGCGCGCCCTTCGTTCGCCTCCAGCAGCTCCATCGCCTCGTGCAGCAGGTCTCGCAGAAGCTGGGCGTCCACCGACTGCGACTGTTCAGCCACATCGAAGATCATCCGCTCGGCCTTGTCGAGCACATCGCGGGCGCCATCGGGGCCGAGGTCGCCGGAGTGGTACGCGTCGTACAGGATCTGGCCCGCGGCGTCGATGAGCCGGCGAAGCTTGGCCTTCTCCGCCACGATGCGGGCGTAGTGGGGGGCGTTCACCGCCGACGGCACCGCCTCCGCGAGCTGGATCAGGTAGTCGGCGCCGCCCACTTCCTCCAGCACGCCCCGGCTCTTCAGCGCATCGACGAGCTGCACCAGGTCGCCGGACTGGTGCAGGTCATAGGTCTGCACCAGCGTGTCGTAGATGGCGGCGTGGGCCTCGGAGTGGAAGTCGCCGCCGGAGTGGACAATGCCGATCACCTCGGAAGCCACGCCGGGATCGAGGATCAGCGAGCCCAGCAGGGACATCTCCGCCTCGGGGGCGGTGGGGGGCAGGCGGTCGAAGAGCTTGCCCAGGGCGGCGCCGGGGCGATGACCGGAGCGGCCCGGCCCGTCGCCGCGCTTGGCGTACTTCTTCAGGTCAAAATTGCCGGTTTCTGCGGTGCTCACGCGACGATTCTGCCTCCATGCTTCGGGCGTCGCCTGTAATTGTCGCTTTGCACATACTACCCACACCACCCGCCGCCGCACGATCCGCATCCAAAGCGATAAAACGCAGAAAGACCACTGATTGCAGTAGCATGAGCGACATGGCGAAACAGGCGTATGAAGTCGATGCGATGCTCCCCGACCCGCTTCCCGCGGACCCGATGCCCCTCGCGGTTGCGTGGTGCAACGAGGCCGTTCGTCTCAAAAAACAGCCCAACCCCGACGCCATGGCCGTCGCGACGGTCGACGCCGATGGTCGTCCTTCTCTGCGAATCGTGCTGTGCCGCGGCTGGGACACGCAGGCCGGCGTGGTCACCTTTTTCACCAACAGGACCAGTCGCAAGGGGCGCGCCCTTGAGGCCCACGCCCACGCCGCGGCGGATTTTTTCTGGGATCACCTCAACCGGCAGATGATCGTCGAGGGCCCCGTGACCCACGCGTCTGACGCCGAGAGCGACGCCTATTTCCGCCGTCGCCCGCTCATCAGCCGCATCGCCGCGTGGGCCAGCGACCAGAGCAAGCCCATAGAGTCGCGCCAGGCCCT
>RECQ01000064.1 GCA_007693965.1 Phycisphaeraceae bacterium
CACTCACCCACTCAACCACTCACCCACTCACCCACCCAGCGCCGCATCCGTCTTCTGCTTCCACTCCTCGAAGCCCGGCTTGCCCATCAGGCCGAACGTCGCGAGCTTGCCCGTCTCGACGGCGGGCTGGTCGTAGGCGTCGATGTTGAGCATGCGTCCGGCGAAGGCCGTCGCGACCTGCCAGAGCTGGATGAATTCGCCAATGTGATGAGCGTCGACGCGCGGGAAGCGGATGGTGTAGTTGGGCCGCTGTGATTCCAGTAGCGCGAACTCGGTGGCCCGCTTCTCCGCGTTGAGCAGGTCGGCGAAACGCTTGTTCTCCAGGTACGCGAGCGCATCGACGCCGAGGCCGCCGGGGATCTTCAGATCGTCGTGCGCTCCGAAGTTCTCGACCTCGAGCAGCCCGATCGCCTTGTCGTTCGGACCCTCGCGGTAGAGCTGAATCTGCGAGTGCTGATCGGTCGCGCCCAGCGCCTTGACCGGCGTGAATCCGGCGAAGACTTCCTTTCCGTTCACGTCCACGCGTTTGCCGAGCGACTCAGCCCAGAGCTGGCGGTACCAGTCGGCGAAGAGGTACAGCCCGTTGCAGTAGGGCATCATCACGTGGATGGGCTTGTTCTTCTCCAGCCCGAGGCGCACCAGCAGCGTCGCCAGCAGGGCGGCGGGATTCTTCTGCAGATCGGGGTCGGAGCAGCGCCGGTCCATCTCCGCAGCGCCGTCAAGCAGAGCCATGATGTCCACGCCGCAGACCGCGGCCGAATAGAGCCCCACCGGCGAGAGCACGCTGAAGCGCCCGCCCACGCCGTCGGGCACGGGCAGGGTGGCGTAGCCGTTGTGTTCGCAGATCGAGCGCATTGTGCCCCGTTCGGGATCGGTGATGGCGACGATGTGGTCGCTGTGCTTCTTCTCGCCGAAGGCCTCGATGAGCATGGCCCGGATGGTCATGAACTGGGCGGCGGTCTCGGCGGTTTCGCCCGATTTGCTGACAACGTTGAAGAGTGTCTTCTCGAGGCCGCCGCCGGTCTTCGATCGCACGAAATCGAGCACAGCGCCGAGGTTGGCGGGGTCGACGTTGTCGAGCACGAAGAGCCGCGGGCCGGAGCGTTCGCCCGAGGACATCAGGTTCCACGTCGGCGGATTCAAAGCGGCCTGCAGGGCGCTGTTGCCGAGCGCCGAGCCCCCGATGCCGAGCACGAGCAGATTCTCGAAGCGGCCGCGCGCCTGTTCGGCCAGTCGTGTGACGGCGTCGAGATGGGTGGATCGCATGGGGTCGAAGGGCAGGCCGCGCCAGCGTTCCCAGCCGGTGTTGCGGGTGGTTTCGAGATCCGACGCGATGTCGCCCGCCCGGGCTGCGGCGTCCGACCCGGGCCCGAGGGAGGCGGGATCGAGCCCGTGGCTCCCCACGCGGTCCGACAGGCAGTTTCTGAAGTCGATGGTCAGCATGGCGTGAGGGTAGCAGGGGAGGGAAGGGAGTTCCGAGTTCGGAGTTCGGAGTTCTGAGTTCTGAGTTCTGAGTTCTGGGTTCTGGGTTCGGAGCGCTGAGTACCGAGTTCCGAGTGCCGAGTTCCGAGAGTCGGGACTGGTGGCCTGTTGGCGCCGCAGGAATCGGACATCAGCATGAGGGCCGGCGGCCCACCGCCTCCGCCACGACCTGCGAGCGAATCGCCCCCCGCCGCACATGCCTCAACCTCAGCACTCAGAACTCAGCACTCAGAACTCAGAACCCAGAACTCGGAACTCCGAACTCGATACGCTCCCCCCATGTTCCACCCCTGGCACGACATCACGCCTTCGGTGAAGGGTCGGGATCTGCCCCGTCACCTTCGGGCCATCATCGAGATTCCCAAGGACTCCAGCGTGAAGTACGAGCTGGACAAGTCCACCGGGCGGCTGCGCCTCGACCGCATCCTCTACTCCGCCGTCTACTACCCCGCCAACTACGGCTTCATCCCCCAGACCTACGCTGAGGACGATGATCCGCTGGACATCCTCGTTTTCTGCGGCGAGCCGGTCGTTCCCATGTGCATCGTCGACGCCGAGGTGATCGGCCTCATGACGATGGTCGACGAGGGCAAGCCGGATCACAAGATCATCAGCGTGCTGATCGACGACGCCGAATACCAGCACTTCAAGGATCCCGAGCACCTCCCGCCGCACACGTTCCGGATGCTCAAGCGATTCTTCGAGGATTATAAAACGCTGGAGGGCAAGGAGGTGGCGGTCGAAGAAGTGCAGCCCGCCGAGGCGGCGATGGATGTCATCGAGGATGCGATCAACCGATACAACAAGATGCGCCGCACCGGCTCGCTACCGGGCCTGCGCCAGTGACAAATCCGTCGATGCGTCACGCCGCTCCGGCTCGATGAGGGGGCCGGGAACTCGCGTTCCGCTCGCCTTCGTTACCATGACCTGATGATCCGCGGCGTCTCCGAGGTCTTGATCAGCAGGGACAGCATCGCCGAGCGCGTGCGCGAACTCGGCGCCGAGCTCTCCGAAACACTCAGGACCGAATTGGAGAAGGAAGGGTCGACGCCGGATGCGCCGGACCGCATTGTGCTGATCCCGGTGCTCACGGGGGCGATCGTCTTCCTCGCGGACCTGATTCGCCAGATGCCGCTGGCGATGTCGATGCGGATGGTGTCGGTGCAGAGCTATCCCGGCGCGACGACCGAGTCGAAGGGCGCCATGCTCCGCAGCGCCCTGCCGGACGACCTGACGGGCCGCCACGTGGTGATCGTGGATGACATCT
The DNA here is from genome assembly GCA_007693965.1 of Phycisphaeraceae bacterium. Lineage (GTDB taxonomy): Bacteria > Planctomycetota > Phycisphaerae > Phycisphaerales > UBA1924 > RECQ01. Next base: position 2,750 of record RECQ01000064.1, read on the forward strand.
ACGACACCGGCCAGACGCTCTCGCTGCTGCAGAAGCTCATCCGTGAGTTGTCGCCCGCCTCGCTGCGCACCTGCGTGCTGCTGCGTAAGGAGGCGCGGCGGATCGTCGAGGCGGATGTGGAGCACGTCGGCTTCGACATCCCCGATGCCTTCGTGGTGGGGTACGGGCTTGACTACAACGGCCACTACCGCAACCTGCCCGACATCATGACGATGTCGGAGGATTGACACCAGCCGGGAACCGGCTCGTCACAGTCAATCTGGATTGCGACGAAAGGCAAGCGCGACAAGAGCGGCGACGCCTCCGGCGGCGCCCATGTAGATTGGGTACAGCACCCAATAGACCACATCGGTTGAGCTGCGGCGCTCGTGCAGCGACAGTGGGGGGAAGTGATAGGACTGAAACATCCAAGAAGCGGTGAATAGCAGGCAGATCGCAATGATCAACAAGACGTGCCGCAATTGCGCACGCTTCACGGTGTTTACGATTCTATGCAGCAGAATTGCAAAGCCGAGCGGGCACAGCGCGCCAAACAGAAGCGAGAAGATTAGAGTAGTGCCATACTCGATGAATACTCGCGTCGACGTCGTGTCGATGACAATCCACCTCGGCGCTAGCAATCCGATGAATGCCGCCGCAACGCCCGCAAGGGCGTGTGTGAGGAAGCAGACGAGTAGCATTCTCTTCAGCATCCGCCCTCCCCTCCTGACGGTCAGCGCCCGACTCCGCCGTGGATTCATCAGCGTCAGCCACGCCACTATTTCGCAATGGTGGTTTCCTTATCCACCATCGTCCGTACGCTCCTCGACGATTGTCGATTTGTCGGGGCCATAGACGTAGAGCGTTCCTTCTTTCTCGGCCGTGCAGTTCTTGTGCGAACCGTCGCAGAAGGGAAAGTTCTTCGTCAGCCCGCAGCCGCAGATGAAGATCGGTTTGTCCTGCGGTTCAATCTTGATCGGCCCTGTCAATTCATGTCTGACCATTCGCGGCATGATCGGCTCCCATTCCTGATGAATCTCTTCTTTGCGGCGACCGGTCGCCCGGATCGCGCCTCATGCCGGGCTGGGCACGCTCTTGAGCAGGCGGCGCATCACGACCTCGCCGGCGCTGATTCCGTTTCCGGCCGCGGCCCGGCCGGCGCTGAAGACGCGGTGCGAGCACACCGCCAGCACATTGGCGGTGATGTCTTCGGGCACGCAGTACTCGCGCCCGTTCATCACCGCAGTGGCCCGGGCGGCCTGGGCCAGCGCCAGCGACGCCCGCGGGCTCAGGCCGATCTGCAACTCGTCGTCCTCGCGCGATGCGGTCGCCAGGGCGATGATGTACTTCGCCAGGGCCCCGTCCAGCTTCACATCGTCCACGCGTTGCTGCAGCGCCAGCACCTCCTCGCGCGTCAGCACCGGCGCCAGGTTGTGAAGCTTCGCGCCGGCCGGGCGGAGCTCGAGCACGCGCGCCTCGGCCTCGGCCGTCGGATAGCCCAGACTGATGCGCATGAGAAAGCGGTCGAGCTGGCTCTCCGGCAGCGGGTAGGCGCCCTCGAAGTCCATCGGGTTCTGCGTGGCGATCACCATGAAGGGGGGCGAAAGCGTGTGCATCTCGCCGTCCACCGACACCGTCGCCTCGTTCATCGCCTCCAGCAGGGCCGACTGCGTTCGCGGCGAGGTTCGGTTCACCTCGTCCGCCAGCACGATGTTGGCGAAGATCGGGCCCTTCTTGAACTCAAAGGCGCTCGTCTCACGGTTGTAGATCGACACGCCCAGCACATCATTGGGGAGCATGTCCGGCGTGAGCTGAATGCGGTTGAAGGAGCAGTCCAGCGATCTCGCCAGCGACATCGCCAGGATGGTCTTTCCCACGCCCGGCACATCCTCAATCAGCAGATGCCCCCGCGCCAACAGGCAGCAGATGGCCCTGTTGACCGCGTCGGTGTCGCCGAGAAAGACTTCTCCGATATTGTTGCGCAGTCGCTCGATGGAATCCTGCATGGGTCCGCAGTGTATTCCCTCCGGCTCCCCCCGTCCGTGTTCGGGAGGCGATTACACTGTCCGGCCATGAGCGACCCTGTTCCAGCATCGATAACCGGGCCTGAGGACGAGCCGTCGCCGTCGCAGCTCGATCGGATGCTCCGGGGTACGCTCCCCTGTGTGGGCTGCGGCTATGAGTTGAGCGGCCTCTCCGTCCGTGGCCGTTGCCCCGAGTGCGGCCTCGCCGTCCGGGCGACCATTCTCTATGTGGTCGATCCACAGGCCGACGCCTTTCGCCCCATGCGTCGGCCGCGGCTGACAGCCTGGGCCGTGACGATCTGGCCGGCCGCCGCCCTCATCGCCGTGCTGGCGTCTTGGTCGCCGCGGCTGGCGGATCTGTACGACCTGTTCTTCATCTCGCCATCGCCGCTCCCTTCCGATGTGGGCTGGACTCCCGCCGCCGCGTTCCTGGTGTCGGGTCTGGCTGCGTGTGCACTGATCCGTCCCGTGCCCGAGACGACGCGCCGTAAGGCAATCGCCGGAGCCGTCGGATGCCTGCTCTATGTGCCCCTGATTGCAGTCGTCTGGTGGCTGCACACCACGTACGATCCCATCCGCCCGGCGCCCTATACCATCCAGGCGCTCGCTGACGGCGAACGCCTGCTCCTGCGATTCCTCTTATCCGCCTGCGGCGTCGCGATACTTCTCTGTCTGCGCCCCAACGCCCGCCTGCTGGTGGCCCGTTCACTGGTGCTGCGGACAGGTCGGGTCGATCGGCAGACGATCATGGCCACCGTCGCCGCCATCGGCCTGACGGTGGTTGGGGACCTGCTTCGACTGATGGCTCTCGGCCTGCCCCGGGCCCATGGGGATTTCCTCGACCTGCTTGGCGTGATGCTGGTGATGATCGGCTCGCTGCTGGTGACGCTGGCCGTGGCGGGCGCAGTCCTCGACTCCTGGCGGATCCGCCGCGCCATCCTCATCCCCAGCCCCTCCCTCAGGCAGCTTCTCCGCGAGTGATCATCGGCCCCGACTGCCGCATTGGCAGTCAGGGGCGCCCCGCCGCCGCCGGCTGTCAGGCGTCGCCGTGGGGTCTGAGGGTCGGGAAAGCCCCGGGAAGGCAGATTGAGGGGGGAAACACCGATCCTGTCCTCGCACGCCACCCCCACCGGATGGCGCGCCGATTGCCTCTCGTTGTGGGCTGCAGGTCGCCGTCTTCGCGCGCCGGGCGTCCCCGCCGATCTCACCTGTCCTCGGCAGACCGGCGGGGAGTGATCTTCAGCAGCGGCCGAGGCCCGTCGGAGCCGGCGCCGGCCACGACAGCACGAACTTTTTCCCATTCGCCAGACCACACGACACTCGAAACGGAGAGCCCTTCCATGGCCGTCAAAGACCTCGCTTTCGATACCGACGCCCGCCACGCCCTGCTCTCTGGCGTGGAGAAACTCGCCAACGCAGTCAAGAGCACCCTCGGCCCCCGCGGCCGCAATGCCATCCTCGACAAGAGCTGGGGCGGGCCAACCGTCACCAAGGACGGCGTGACCGTCGCCGAGGAAATCGAACTCCGCAGCAAGGCGGAGAACATGGGCGCCCTGCTCGTCAAGCAGGCCGCCAGCAAGACCAGCGACGACGCCGGCGACGGCACCACCACCGCCACCGTCCTGGCCGAGGCCCTCTTCCGCGAGGGGCTCAAGCACATCACCTCCGGTGTCGACGCCAACTCCCTCGTCCGCGGCATGAAGGCCGGCGTCGAGGCAGTCGTCGCAGACATCCGCAAGCAGAGCAAGCCCATCAGCGGCAAGTCCGACATCCAGGCCGTCGCCACCATCAGCGCCAACAACGACCCCGAGATCGGCAAGATCATGGCCGACGCCTTCGAGAAGGTCGGCAAGGACGGCGTCATCACCGTCGAAGAGGGCAAGAGCCTCGAGACCACGGTCGATGTCGTCGAGGGCATGCAGTTCGACCGCGGCTACCTCTCACCCAACTTCGTCACCAACGCCGACGAGATGAAGGTCGAGCTCGAGAAGTGCCTCGTGCTCATCCATGAGGACAAGATCGACAACATCACCAAGCTGGTGCCGCTCCTTGAGAAGGTGATGCAGGCCAAGAAGCCGCTGCTCATCATCGCCGAGGATGTGTCGGGCGAAGCGCTGTCCACGCTGGTCATCAACAAGCTCCGCGGCACGCTTCAGGTGTGCGCCGTCAAGGCGCCCGGCTACGGCGACCGGCGCAAGGCCATGCTCCAGGACATCGCCGCCCTCGTCGGCGCCGAGCCCGTCATGAAGGATCTGGGCGTCGAGCTCGACCAGGTGACGCTCTCCAGCCTCGGCATGGCCAAGAAGCTCGAGATCACCGGCGACACGACGACCATTCTTGAAGGCGCCGGCAAGACCGCGGACATCAAGGCCCGCGTCGAGCAGATCCGCCGCGAGATCGAGAACACCACCAGCGACTACGACCGCGAGAAGCTCCAGGAGCGCCTTGCCAAACTCTCCGGAGGCGTGGCCCAGATCAACGTCGGCGCCGCCAGCGAGGCGGAGCTGAAGGAGCGCAAGGCCCGCGTCGAGGACGCCCTGCACGCCACCCGCGCCGCCGTCGAAGAAGGCGTCGTCCCCGGCGGCGGCGTGAGCTTCGTCCGCGCCATGAAGGCCATCGAGTCGTTCAAGGAGTGGAAGGCCGTCTTCGGCAAGCGCGAGGACGTTCACGCCGACGAAATCGGCCACGCCAAGTACGACTACGCCGCGGGCCTGGAGGTCGTGCGCCGCTCGCTGGCCCTGCCGCTGCGGACCATCGCCGACAACGCCGGCGAAAAGGGCGGCGTCGTGGTGTCGAGGGTTGCGGAGAACACGTCGGCTTCGTTCGGCTTCAACGCCCTGACGCTCCAGTACGGCGACATGATCAAGGACGGCGTCATCACACCCGCGAAGGTGGACACCAGCGCCCTGCAGAACGCCGCCAGCGTCGCGACGATCCTGCTCACCGCCGACTGCATCATCACCGAAAAGCCCGGCGAAGACGGCGGCCCCGGCGGCGGCCCCGACATGGACGCGATGGGCGGCATGGGTGGAATGGGCGGCATGGGATTCTGAGACACGGTGGCGCGGCTCTCCGAGCCGTGATCGCCAAAGCGGAGCAGACACAATGAAGTTCCGAATCGTGATCGAACAGGATGAGGACGGGAAGTTCGTAGCGTCGTATCCTTCACTGCCCGGCTGCTGGAGCCAGGGTGAAACGCGCGACGAGGCCGTTCGCAACATCTCCGACGCCATCAGCGGCTATCTGGAGAGCCTGCGGAAGAACGGCGATCCGATTCCGCCCGCGATCACGGAGGAGATCATTGATATTGAACTGGAACAGGCGCGGGCCTGACGGTCGAGGAGTTTGTGAAGCTGAGCGAGAAGTGAACGAGTCTCTTGTATGAACGGTTGGGTTGGATCCAAGGCAGAGCAATGCAGCAGAACACAATGCAGATGATCCTGATGAAGACGACGCACACCGCCGACGGGCGCGAGGCGTTTCTGCTCTTCGCAATCCCCGACCCCGAGGGTGTGCCGGGTCATCCGCATCAGTGCCACTGCGCCCTGGTCGACGCCTTCGCCGCCGACCCCGCCGTCATCGCCAACATCCCGCTTGGCAACACGCTCGTCCTCGAAGGCCCCGGCGACTTCCCGGAACTCGCCAAGCAACGGCTGGAGGAGACGCTGGGCTCGCAGTGGACCGTCGAGTTGCTGCGGCAGCGCAAGAAGTAAATGAATTGGAAGTTGTTCCGCCCGCGGCGATCGGCGCCCCGGGGCAGACGGAGCATCCCGGATCGCAAGCCGGACTCTGAGAAACAAATGGTCAGCGAAGACAAGATCAATGAGGCGGTGCGCAGGATCGTGGAAGGGTTTCATCCCGTCCGTGTGATCCTGTTCGGCTCGCACGCCCGCGGGACGGCGGACGAAATGAGCGATGTTGATCTGCTGATCCTCCACCCCCTCGATGGATCGATGACGCGCCGCCAGTTGACCACCGCGATGGACAACGCCCTGTATGGACTGAGCCTGCCGCGGGACATCGTGGTGATGACACCGGAGGAGTTCGAGTCTGAGAGGGACATTCCCGGCACGGTCGCCAGGCCGGCGTGGCTTCAGGGCAAGGTGCTCTATGACTGCGCCGCGTGAGAAGATCGAGAAGAAGGTTCGGCAATGGTTCACATACGCCCAGCAGGATCTCCAGGTCGCTCGTCACGCCCTGACCATGGAGGAATGCCCCGGACAGGTGGTCTGTTTCCTGTCGCAACAGGCGGCGGAGAAATCGCTGAAAGCGTTTCTCTTATGCCGCGGACAGGAGATCCCGCACACGCACAACGTCGCCGTGCTGCTGGAGTTGTGCTCTCGATCGGCGACGTGGACGGAGCAGTTGTCGGAAGCGTCGTCCCTCACACCCTACGCCGTGGCGACTCGATACCCAGGCGCCTCGGAGCGGCTGAGCGACACGGAGGTTCATGAAGCGGTCAGGCTCGCGCAGCTTGTGATCGACCGCGTTTCGGAAGCATTGATGAACGAAGGAATCTGTTGAATCACTGCAATCACCAGGGCGAACCCGCCCTGGACAACTACGGAGATACACACACATGGCCGTCAAACCCCTCGAAGATCGCGTCCTCGTCAAGCCCATCGAGCAGGAGGAGAAGACCGCCTCCGGCATCTACCTCCCCGAGAGCGCCAAGGAGCGCCCGGTGAAGGGCAAGGTCGTCGCCGTCGGCCCCGGCAAGCGCCTCGACAACGGCCAGGTCGCCAAGCCCGGCGTCAAGGTCGGCGACACCGTCGTCTACGGCAAGTACTCGGGCTCCGAGATCGAAGTGAAAGGCGCCGAGCACCTGATTCTTCGCGAGTCGGAGCTGTTGGGGGTGATTGAAGGTTGATGGAGAAGGCAATGGGCAATGGGCAGCGGGCAATGGAGTCGGCGCGTGCGGGCGACGGAATTCGCTCATACCGCGACCTCGTCGCATGGCAGCGAGCGTTTCAGCTCGGTCTCGCGGTGTGCCGTCTGACCAACTGCCTGCCTGCCGATGAGCGGTTCGGACTCTGCAGCCAACTCCGCCGCAGCGCCGTGTCGATCGCCAGCAACATCGCCGAAGGCTACGGCCGCGGCAGCAAGGCCGACTACCTTCGCTTCCTCAAGATCTCCCGCGGCTCGCTCTACGAACTTGAAACACAAATGCTCTTTGCCCTTGAGTTCGCCTACATCGCCACGGAACAACACAGCGACATCGCAGAGCAGATCGACGACACAGCCCGAGTCCTCTCCGGCCTCATCGCAAGCCTGGAGAAAGCCTGATCCGCCGCATCATCCCATTCCCCGTTGCCCATTCCCCATTGCCTCTCCCCACCCATTCCCCATTGCCTATTCCCCATTGCCCCAACCAGCATCGTTGAAAGAAACACCATGAGCACCAAACAAATCATGTTCCGCGACCCCGCCCTCCTCGAGATGAAAGAGGGCGTCGAGCGCCTGGCCCGGGCCGTGAAGGTCACGATGGGGCCCACCGGGCGCAACGTCGTCATCCAGAAGTCCTACGGCGGGCCCGTCATCACCAAGGACGGCGTCAGCGTCGCCAAGGAGATTTCGCTGGCCGAGCCCTTCGAGAACATGGGCGCCCGGATGGTCAACGAGGTCGCCAAGAAGACCAACGACCAAGCCGGCGACGGCACCACCGCCGCCACCGTTCTCGCCGAGGCCATCTTCTCCGAGGGCCTGCGCTATGTCGCCACCGGCGCCAACCCGGTGCAGATCCAGCGCGGCGTCAACGCCGCCGCCCACGCCGCGGCCGAGGCCATCGACGCCATCGCCGTCAAGTGCAAGGGCAAGGACGACTACCGCAAGATCGCCACCGTCAGCGCCAACCACGACGCCCAGATCGGCGAGATCATCGCCGAGGCCATCAGCAAGGTCGGCGCCGACGGCGTCATCGAGATCGAGGAAGGCAAGACCGCCGAGACCGAGCTCGACTTCGTCGACGGCATGCAGTTCGACAAGGGCTATCTCTCGCCCTACTTCATGACCGATCCCAAGACCGGCGAGTGCGTTCTCGAAGACCCGGTCATCCTCATCCACGAGAAGAAGATCGGCAACCTGAACGATCTGCTTCCCCTGCTCAACAAGATCGCCGGCGCTGGTCGTCAGCTCCTGATCATCGCCGAGGAGGTCGAGAACGAGGCGCTGGCCGCGCTGGTCGTCAACCGTCTCCGCGGCGTGCTCAAGGTCTGCGCCGTCAAGGCCCCCGGCTTCGGCGATCGTCGCAAGGCCATGCTCGGCGACATCGCCATCCTCACCGGCGGCCAGTTCTTCTCCGAGGACATCGGCCGTTCGCTCGAATCCATCGAGCTCACTGAGCTCGGCCAGGCGAAGAAGGTCGTCATCACCAAGGATGACACCACGGTCATCGAGGGCGCCGGCAAGAAGAAGGACATCACCGCCCGCGCCGAGCAGATCAAGAAGCAGCACGACGCATCCACCAGCGACTACGACCGCGAGAAGCTGATGGAGCGCCACGCCAAGCTCGTCGGCGGCGTGGCCATCGTCAAGGTCGGCGGCGCCACCGAGACGGCCATGAAGGAGCGCAAGGACCGCGTCGACGACGCCCTCCACGCCACCCGCGCCGCCGCCAAGGAAGGCTACGTCCCCGGCGGCGGCGTCGCCCTGCTCCGCACCCAGGACGCCATCGAAGCCGCCAAGAAGAAGGCCAAGGGCGACGAGAAGCTCGGCTTCGACATCGTCAGCAAGGCCGTCGAGTCCTGCGCCCGCCAGATCGCGATCAACGCAGGCTACGACGGCGATCTCGTGGTGTCGAAGGTGAAGGAGGCCTCGACCAACGTGGGCTTCAACGCCTCGACGCACGAGTTCACCGACCTGGTGAAGGCGGGCATCATCGATCCGGCCCTGGTCGCCAAGACCGCGCTGATCAACGCCGCCAGCGTCGCGGGCCTCATGCTCACGACCAGCGTGCTTGTGACCGAACTGAAGGATGATGCGGATGCCGAAGTCGGCGCCGTCTCCTGACCCTCTTCAGGTGGCACAGCTCTCCGAGCTGTGTCTCCCGATAAGCCATACGAGCCTGCGCCGGAAACAGCGCAGGCTCGGTTTGCAGAATAAAGATGGGTGCCGTGGCAAGCTTCCTTTTGCTTGCCACGAGATTGCATCAGTCGCGCATTTGAACAGCCGACGTGGCAAGCATAAGGAAGCTTGCCACGGCACCCTTCACGCTCGCCGCCACGCCCATTCCTGACCCGAATCTGCTGATCGCCAACCTCGACATGCCCACCACACGCGACTATTACGAGATCCTCAGCGTCGACCGCACCGCGGACGGCGATGAGATCAAGCGCGCCTACCGGCGCCTCGCGATGAAGTACCACCCCGACCGCAACGGCGCCGACCCCGAGGCCGAGGCCAAGTTCAAGGAGGCCGCCGAGGCCTACGAGGTGCTCTCCGACGAGCAGAAGCGCCGCATCTACGACCAGTACGGCCACGACGGCCTCCGCGCCCGCGGCGGGCCCGCTACGCACGACTTCAGCCGCATGGATGTCGACGACATCTTCTCGATGTTCAACGACATCTTCGGCGGCGGCCGCGCGGGCGCCCGGAGCGGCGCAGGCCGACGCGGCCCCTCCGTCGCCCGCGGCTACGACCTTGAAACCCAGATCGTCATCGAGTTCGAAGATGTCCTCACCGGCGCCGAGGTCGATGTCGAGTTCACACGCCTCGATATCTGCGACACCTGCACAGGCTCCGGCGCCAGACCCGGCTCCGCGCCCGTCAAATGCCAGACCTGCGCCGGCCACGGGCGCGTGATGCAGCAGGGCCTCGGCGGCATGTTCCGCATCGCCACCGCCTGCCCGCACTGCGCCGGCCGCGGCACGCGCATCGACGATCCCTGCGACGCATGCCGCGGCAAGGGGCGCCTCCCCCGCAAGCGCAGCCTCAGCGTCAAGACGCCCCCCGGCGTCCACGATGGCCAGGCCGTGCGCATCCGCGGCGAGGGCGAGCCGCCAAGACAGGATGTCTCCCCCGACGGCGCCGGCATCCGCGGAGATCTCCACGTCGTCGTCCGCGTGCGCGAGCACGATCTCTTCACGCGCGACCGCGACAACCTTGTCCTGGAAATGCCCGTCAGCTTCACGCAGGCCACGCTCGGCGCCGAGATCGCCGTGCCCACGCTGGAGGAGCCCGCCACGCTGCGCATCCCGAAGGGAACCCAGCACGGCGCCACGCTCCGCGTCCCCGGCCAGGGGCTGCCCGGCCTGCGCACCGGCCGCCGTGGCGACCTGATCGTGGTCATCCGCGTCGAGATTCCCACGAAGCTGAACGACAAACAGCGCAAGCTGCTCGAAGAATATGCAGAGACGGAGGATCTCCCCGTCTCCCACGGATCCACCGGTTTCTTCCAGAAGATCCGCGAGGCGCTCGGCGCCGAGCGACCGTCGAAGAAGTCCTGAACAAGCGATACATGGAGTGCCAAGGGCCATGGCCTTACGGCGAAAAAACAACACGGAAGAGCGCGAAGTCGACAAGTCGCAGCGCGAGGGCGACGAGGCGGAAAGCCGCCGCGATGAGAGCGACGCCGAGGACCAGCGCCTCGCCCTCGAACACGAGCGCGACGATCTGTTGCTGAAATACCAGCGCTCGCTGGCGGACTTCCGCAACTACCAGCAGCGCTGCGTCTCCAACGAGCGCGAGGCCCGCTCACAGGGCGCCGCCGACGTGCTCCAGAGCGTGGTGCGCGTGCTCGATCACTTCGAGATGGCCCTGCGCCAGGATCCGTCCCGCGCGTCGGCCGAGCAGATTCTCGGCGGCGTGCGCATGATCCGCGATGAGCTGATCCGCGCCATCGCCACCCACGGCGCCAGCCCGATCGAGCCCGCCCCCGGCGAAGAGTTCGATCCGCACCGCCACGAGGCCGTGCAGCAGATGGAGGCCGAAGGCGTCGAGCCCGGCCACGTCGCCGCCATGATCCACGCCGGGTACACCCACGGCGACCGCGTCCTCCGCCCCGCCAAGGTGGCCGTGGCGCCCGGCGCCGCCGATGATCACGACACCGACAAAGACAACGACAACAACACCGACGCCGATGAAGACGCCTCCGGGCGCATCGTCGACGAAGAGGGGTGACCCGCCGATGCCGACCTACGACTACCGCTGCAAATCCTGCGGCCACGAGTTCGAACTGTTCCAGTCGATGCGCGACAAGCCCATCCGCAAGTGCCCCGAGTGCTCCAGGAACACCGCCGAACGCCTGATCGGCGTCGGCGCCGGCATCATCTTCAAGGGCTCCGGCTTCTACGAGACCGACTACCGCTCGGAGTCCTACAAGAAGAGCGCCGAGGCCGAGAAGAAGGCGACCAGCGGCGACAGCAAGGACGGCAAGGAAAAGAAGAACGGCAAGGCGGAGAAATCCGGCAAGTCCGACGCGACCCCCTGCGCCAAAGGCGCCGCCTGCGGCTGCGCGCCGAAGAAGCCGGCGAAGAACGAGTCCTGATCGCGCCCGAAAAACCAGAATCACGCCGCCGACCGCCCCCTGGGCGGTCGGTACCCTTTTATGGCGCTTCCACTGTAAATTGATATCCGTGTCGTGTATGGCCGCGATGTGACGCCGCAGCGCAGAAGCTGTCTGCGATCACGGGGTGGAGGCGAGTCATGGGGCTGGGCATCTTTGACAGAGTGGAACGCAACACGCGCCGCGATGAGGAGAAGCTCTATCCGGAGCTCGCACTCTTCCCGACCGACGAATCCCGAGATCACGCCCGCCGCTTCGCGCGGTACAGGTTTGCGACGACCCGGAAGGGGCGATTCATTGAACTGTCTTTGCTATTCCTCTTCAGCGCTGGATCGCTCTTCGGATTGTACGTGTTCATTGGAATCATGTACCGCTTCGGTCTCACCGACCAATTTGTGTTGATGTCTGGAGCGGGTTTCGTTGCCCTGACTTTGAGCTTCGGATGGAGATATATCAACAGAAGCACAGTACGTCGCCGCCTTCGTCTGCTGCTGATTTCTGAGGGCATACCGGTTTGTCCGAGCTGCGGCTACGATCTCGCTGGCGTCTCTCCCGAGCTCTGTCCGGAATGCGGCGCGTATCCTTTGAAAGAGGCGGAGCAGGTTGGCCTCAAGATTCCGGAGCGATTGAGGCTCAGTTGTGAGCATCGTGAAGCGCATCGTCCGGTGAATGGAGAGTTGACCGAATGAGCCGCAAGGACTGCTCCCGCCTCAAGAAATGGCTGTATCCGGAGCTTGCGATCTGCGCGAGCGGAGAGGAGCGCCTCGCCGCGCTTCGTGAGGCGGACAGACCTTTCGAGTTCTTCATCGCCCTGCTCGTCAGTTTCCTGCTGGTTGTCCTTGTCGGCCTTGCGGCTCTGCGCTTGGCCGCTCTCTTTCTTGGGTGGTATCCATCGGACGAAGCGATCGACTGGCTGTATCGGGGCGGAGCCATTTTGTGCTTGGCGATGGCGAGTGCAATACATCGAGTCCGGGTCAGGAAGATCATTCGAGATCTCCTTTCACCCCGCGGCGTCATGCTTTGTTCTTCGTGTGGTTATGACTTGATGGGATTGCCTCCGTCGGCTCCTTCATGCCCGGAGTGCGGAAGTCCGATCAGTAAGCGGTTCGTCGCATGATCATTGCGAACCACGGTGAGCGTGACAGTTTATGAAGAACAGTATGTTCGGGCATGGGGCCGGACCGCCTGTTCCCACGATCAGGATCGTCGGCGCCGGCTTAAACTCACTGCAGGCATGATCGGCGAGAGCTTAGCTCGGTGGAGGCAGCGGTATGCATCGTCCCGGCGCCTTGGATCACAAAGAACTGAGGAAACTGGAAGCAAGATATCCTGAGCTTGCTCTGTTTCCCAACGATGAAGCAAGGGCACGAGCATTGATGCTTGTAGATCGCTGGATCGCCATGACGCCCAGAGGCCGCGTCTTCGAGGTTCTGATGACGATTGTCGCGATCGTGGTTGTCTTCGTCGTCGTAATGGTGCTTCTGCTCCATTCGCCGTCGCTGCAGTCGAACTTGGTCGCCTCAGCAGCCGGGGCCGCCTGCGTCTTTCTTGTATTTGAAGGGAGAAGCTGGCTGGCCGGTCGGCTCGTTCGTCGACGCCTCCGGCTCCTGCTACTTGCCGAAGGCCTGCCGATCTGTCCCATGTGCGGCCGTGAACTGCCCGTGAACTCAATCGAAAAATGTCCGGAGTGCGGAGCGTCGCCAGCGATGGAGTTGTAGCGAGCTGGACTGAAACTTCCTGATTTCCGATGATGCTGCCAGCAGTCGGAGCCTGATACGGCGTCGCTCAGTTCGCTCCATCGAATCGAGGACGCCTACCGCACCCGCTCCCACACCAGATGCCCGATCTCCGGCGCGATCAGCTTCGTCATCGCCGTCTCCACGGCGTTCACAGAGCCCGGCATCGCGAAGATGAACGTGTCGCCGCCGGTGTCGTGCGTCGCCAGTCCTGCGACCGCCCGGCTCAGCATCGCCGCGGCGCCGACCTCCTCCCAGCTCAGCATCCGGAACAGCTCGCCGAAGCCCTCCAGCTCGGTCGCCAGCCTGGCGCGCACCACATCGATCGTCGTGTCGCGCTTCGCGATGCCCGTGCCGCCGGTGGTGAGAATGGCGCGCACGCCGGGGTTCGCGAGGCGTTCATCGATCCATGCCCCGATCCGCGCCGACTCGTCGGGAACGATGGCGCGCTCCACCACCTCGTGCCCCGCCTCTTCGAGCAGCCGAGCCACCAGGTCGCCGCCCTTGTCCGTCTCCGGCGTGCGCGTGTCCGATACGGTCAGGACGGCGCACGCAACGCGCCGCGATGACTCGCCCTCGCTCGCCTGCCGCCGGTGTTCGCATGTCGATTTGCTCATGCGGGAAGGGTAGCAGGGGGGGGTAGGGGGCAGTGGGCAATGGGCAATGGGCAATGGGCAGTTGGGCTCGCGCAATGGACTGGCGCTGTGCATCTCCGACCCATTGCCCATTGCCCACTCCCCATTGCCCTTCTCCTCCCCCTTACAATCTCCCCATGCAGATTCTCGGCCACGGCGTCGATCTCGTGCACATCCCGCGCATCGCCCGCATGGTCGATGAGCATGGCGAGCATTTTCTCGCGCGTTGTTTCACGCAGGCCGAGCGCGACTACGCCGCCGGTCACCGCGCCGGCGCCGAGCGCCTCGCCGCCCGTTTCGCCGCCAAGGAGGCCGCCCTCAAAGCCCTCGGGACCGGCCTGCGCTCCGGCATCGTCTGGACCGAGCTCTCGGTGGTGCGCACCAGCGAGGGGGCGCCGCAGCTCCGCGTCGAAGGACAGGCGGCGGCGGTGGCCCGCTTACTCGGCATTCATTCCTGGCGTCTCTCCCTCTCGCACGCTGGCGAGTACGCCATGGCCTCCGTCATCGCCCTCTCGGACTGACGGCGCCCCCCGGATCGGGGCTTGCGGCGGACGATCCGCGCTTTTCTCGGGCCTGTGATTCAAGCCGCGGGCTCACGTGTCCGTATACTGATTCATCATGGCTTCAAAACGCAGAGGCCCGGTGCTGCTCGAACTCTTGAAGGATCGGTCCCCCAGCGGGCCGCAGCGGACGCCGCCGCCCGCCGTCGCCCCACCTCCTCCGGCGCCGCCGCCTCCCGTATCCCGTCCGAGTCCGGCCCCCAAGCCGGTTCCGGTCGATTCTGGCGCCCGTCCCTGGTGGATGAGCCCCGGGCGCGTGGTGCGCATTCCGGTCGGCTATCTCTTCTTCGCCGCCGCGGGCGTGGTGGCCCTCTTCGCCCTCGGCTGGACGCTGGGGCACCGCCAGGCGGTTGTCTCGCATCGCACTGTCCTCGCGGCGGAGGCCGAGGAGACGCTCGGCGCCTCGCACGATCCGCTCCTCTCCGAGCCGACTTCAAGGCCTTCCAACGTCCGCCAGCAGACCGTCCAGGCCCAGACCCCGACCACCCGCACGACCCAGCCGCAGTCCAGCCAGACCGCCGAGCAGGCCCCCCGGACCCGCCCCGGCCAGCCCGGCGACCCCCGCACCCCCGGCCTGAACTACTACATCGTGGTCCGTGAAAGTCCGGAGACAGCCGAGCGGGCTGCGTCATTTCTTCGCAACAACGGGCTTGCGGCGGTCACGATTCCCGACAATAATCCTCGATTCCACAATGTCGTGGTCTTGAAGGGATTTGCACGGGAGGATCTGGGCTCCGAGGAGCGCCGACGCCTCCATCAGGAAATCCTCCGCCTCGGTAAGATCTGGAAGCGCGATCATGGCGGCGCCAGCGAATTCAGCGACCTCTGGCTCAAGCGCCACGATCCCTGAACCGCCGCATCGGCTCACGCCGGCGCCATCTCCCGAATATCCGCGCCCGCCGCGCAGTTCATCCGTTTCGGAATCGAAAGGACGTTTCGTCATGAGCCTCGACCGCAGCCTGAAAACTTCCGGCAACCTTTCCGCGCAGCGCAGCGTGATGACGCGCGCCGAGCGCATCGCCGTCATGAAGGAGTCGGGCAAGATCGACCCCGAGAAGCGCCCCGTGCTCGGCCTGCCCAAGACCAAGGCCCGCAAGCTCGGCCGCTGATTCACCTCCGCGCCGCCGGCCACGCCCGCGCTGCGCGCCTGCACGGCGCCATCCATGAACATTGACGCACTGCTCGCCGGGCGATCGCGCGCTGTGGAGGCGTCGGGCATCCGGCGCATCTTCGATCTCGCGGCGACGCTCAAGGACCCGATCGACCTCTCCATCGGCCAGCCCGACTTCCAGCCCCCGGCGCCGCTGCAGGAGGCGCTGATCGAGGCGGTGAAGTCCGGACGCAACGGCTACACGCTCTCCCAGGGCGTGCCCGCGCTGCGTGAAAAACTCTTCGACCGTCTCGCCGTCGATGTCGGCTGGCGCCGCACGGACGACCTCGGCCTGATGGTCACCTCCGGCACGCTCGGCGCCCTCACGCTGGCCTACATGGCGCTGCTCGATGAGGGCGATGAGATCATCATCCCCGATCCATATTTTGTGGCCTATCCGCACCTGGCCCGGCTGATCGGGGCGCATCCGGTCTTCTGCGACACGTACCCGGACTGCCGCATGACGGCGGAGCGCATCGAGCCGCTCATCACGCCGCGAACCAAGGCGGTGCTGCTCAACTCGCCGGGCAACCCCTCGGGCGTCACGCTGACGCAGCGCGAGTGCGCCGAGGTGCTCGACCTGTGCCGGCGGCGGAACGTGCTGCTCATCAGCGATGAGATCTACGACGAGTTCGTCTACGACGACGCCCGCGACCCCGACAGCGGCCGCTGCCCCAGCCCGGCCCGCGAGCCCGGCGCCGAGGAGGATGTCCTGCTCGTCCGCGGCTTCGGCAAGTCGTACGGCTGCACCGGCTGGCGCATGGGCTACGCCGCAGGGCCGAAGACGCTCATCAACGAGATGACCAAGGTGCAGCAGTACACCTTCGTGTGCGCACCGTCCATCTCGCAGTGGGGCTGCCTGGCGGCCCTCGACACCGACATCACGCCCATCGTGCAGCAGTATCAGAAGCGACGCGACATGGCACTCGCAAAGCTGGAGGGCCTGACCGAGGTCGCAAACCCCGGCGGCGCCTTCTACCTCTACCCGCGCGTCCCCGAACGCCTCGGCCTCACCGGCCAGCAGTTCGTCGAGAAAGCGGTCGAGAATAGCGTGCTGGTCATCCCCGCCAACGTCTTCTCCGAGCGCGACACCCACTTCCGCATCAGCTTCGCCGCGGCGGAAGACAAGCTGGAGAAGGGGCTGGAGATTCTGGCGAAGCTTCTCGAAGGGAAGTTCTGAGTTCTGAGTTCTGGGTTCTGGGTACCGAGTGCCGAGTGCCGAGTACCGAGTGTTGGAGAGCCGCACGGCGGATCGCGGCTCACACCCCCTCGGGCCGCCCTGTCGCGCTTGATCTGGCCTCAGAACCCAGTACTCAGCACTCAGAACTCCCCCCATCCCCCTTCTACCATCTACCATCTACCGAGACACACCCGCCCACCCGCTCACTTCTGGAGGATCCCATGACCATCCGCGTCGGCATCAACGGTTTCGGCCGCATCGGCCGCCTTGTCTACCGCGCCGCCTTCGGCTCCGACATCGAGATCGTCGCCATCAACGATCTGGTCCCCGCCGACAATCTCGCGTACCTGCTGAAGTACGACACCGCGCACGGGCGATTCGGGAAGAACGTCAGCGCCGCCGAGAACAGCTTCACCATCGACGGCAAGACCACCAAGACCTTCGCCGAGAAGGACCCCACAAAACTGCCGTGGAAGGATGCGGGCGTCGACTACGTGCTCGAGTCCACCGGCTTCTTCACCGACTACGAGGGGGCGCACAAGCACATCGAGGGCGGGGCGAAGCGCGTCCTCATCTCCGCGCCCACCAAGAGCACCGACAAGGTGCGCACCTTCGCCTACAAGGTGAACCACGAGCAGTACGACCCCAAGAAAGATGTGATCCTCAGCAACGCAAGCTGCACCACCAACTGCCTGGCGCCCATCGCCAAGGTCATCAACGATGAGTTCGGCCTCGAAGAGGGCCTGATGACCACCATCCACGCCGTCACCGCCACCCAGCCCACCCAGGACGGCCCCAGCAAGAAGGACTGGCGCGGCGGGCGCAACGGTTACATGAACATCATCCCGGCGAGCACCGGCGCCGCCAAGGCCGTGACCCTCTGCATCCCCGACCTCAAGGGCAAGCTCACCGGCATGGCCTTCCGCGTGCCCACGATCGACGTCTCCGCCGTCGATCTCACCTTCCGCACCGCCAGGGCGACCAGCCTGGACGCCATCAATGGCGCCATGAAGAACGCCGCCGAGGGCGCCATGAAGGGCGTGCTGGCCTACACCGACGAGGAAGTCGTCTCCAGCGACTTCATCGGCGACCCCCACAGCTCGATTTACGACGCCAAGGCCTGCATCGAGCTGAACGACCGCTTCTTCAAGGTCGTCTCCTGGTATGACAACGAGATGGGCTACGCCGCCCGCTGCGTGGACATGCTGCGGATGATGGCGGAGAAGGATGGGAAGTGATGACCGGCCGCCGGTCGCCCGCAACGAGCGTGAAGCCCAAGCGAGCGACTTTGGACTGAAAGGGTGAGCCATGCGGAGTCTGCGTGTGTCGGCGGCCGGGGTGATGTTGGTGGCGACAACGTGCGTTCCGGCATGCGCACATACACCGCCGCCGACCTGCGGCCCACCGGGCGCCAACGCCCGAGGCGTGCTCATCCGCGACGACGGCGTCGAGATCCCCTTTCTCTTCAGAATCTGGCCCTACGGCACTGGCTCGGCGCTGATCAACGGCACGGACACGACCCCGCTCGAACTCGTCCCCGGCGACTGGAGCGCGTTGACGGTGGGCGTCTGCGACGTGAACGCGACCATCGCATGGCGCCTGCCGGATGAAGCCGCGGATGCCGAGTCGCGGCAGACGCAGGAGGGGGAGTACGTCCGCATCGGCGATGACGGCGAAGTCGTGCGGATGGAGGCTCGTGCCACGCTCGGGCACGACATCGACCCGATCCGGCGATGCCCGTTTCTGAGGCGGAGTGATCTGAACATGCGTTCGGAGCCCCTGCCGCGCGGCCCAAGGGTGACCCGTTGGCGCATGGAGTTCTCCGAGAGCGGACCGGCGACGGGAGTGTTAACCCTCTCCGCGTGGACCCCGTCCGTCGACATGAGGGAGTTCGTCGCCGAGGTGGAGATCCTGACCGCGGACGGCGAGTCGAAACGGCTCTACGGGTCCAAGGTGTTCTGGGCGCCGCACAGCGTGCGATACGAGTTCGAGCTCTCCTACTTCGACGGCGCCTCCGCCCTCCTCATTCGCGGCGAGGCAGATTCAGGGCTCGAGCGCATGACCGGCGAGTTCTTTTCAGGCCCCACGAGCCGGGAGACGTTCACGGCGACGCGGCTGAGGTGAAGCGAGCCGTTTGACATCAAGCCCTGAGCGTCGCCTCTGGAGAAGGATTGACAACTGACCGAAACCTTTGCGAGATCCTCGCGATGATGAACAGAAAGACGACCGGCGCGATCCTGCTCCTCTTCATGATTGTGTCCACAATCTGCCATACATCATCGGTTACCCATGCGACATCGAGAGAAGCCTCATGGCATCGCGCGGTGATCCGAGTCGATGATGCCGAGATCCCGTTTTATCTTCATCTCCCCAAGCCTGAACAGCCCGGTCAAGCCATCCTTCGCAGCGGTGGTGAAGACTGGCCGGTTGAGCACAGTTGGCAGGGTGATCGGCTGACGCTCACATTCCCGGGGCAGGACTCTGTCATTCACGCGAGCGTCGGTCGCCGCGGCGTGCTCACCGGCCGCTGGATTCGAAGCGGCGACGAGCACACGCAGGAATTCCGATTCCGAGCCGAGCCCCGGAGCGACACGGATCCGATTGCGCTGTTTGACTGGCGCAAGAACTACTGCCTCCATGAAGTCGACAGACGCACGGCATCCTGGCGCATCGAATCGGCCTCACTCGGCTCCGCAACGCTCATCTTGACCAGCACGCATGTCGGGGACACGGGTGACAGGCATGGAGGGTTGGTGGCTCATCAGGCGATACTGTCGACATCGTCCGGCGATGTCTTCCAGCTCTCCGGCGCGAGATCCGGAGGCCTTTATCGTGGACGCTATCACATTGACAGTCGATACGCCCTGTTCAACGGAACAGAGTGCATGCTGCTGACGCTTCGGGATGATGATGGCCAGTATGGAAAGTTGAAGGGCGAACTGGTCGGCGTCGATCAGAGGCGCGAATCACTCACGGCGACGATACTTCCTCGGGAAACAAAGCAAGAAACGCCTGACGTCCCGCCAGCCACCCATGATCCTGAGCAGATCAACGCCATGACCGATCAACCCACCTCTGAGCCAACCACCTCAACTCCAGATCCCGCCGCATTCCTCCCGCCCAGCGGCTGGTTCACCGTCGAGCTCCTCCGCGAAGACGGCGCCGCCATCCCCTTCACGCTCTTTGTCCCTAACCAGGCGATCGTCCACGACGCCGCCCCCGTCATCCGCGCCGGAGGCAAGCCCGTCCTGCTTGTCGGCCGCAGCAGCGCCGGCGCCGTCTCGATCACCTTCCCGCACTACGACGCCGAATTGCGACTCAGCGCCTCCACAGACGATGCGGGCTTGCTCACCGGCGAGTACCGGCGCACCGGCGCCGATGGTTCGCGGCTCTCCATGCCCGCGCGGGCCACGCGCGTGCAACGCCTCACCCCCGACATCATGATCCCCCTCGATTCGACCGCGGCGATGCCTTCTGACGCCGCCCCCGTCTCCGAACGCGCCGAAACCTGGCGCTTCGACTTCGAGAAAGGCGGCCCCGCCCGCGGCCTCTTCACCATCGCCCGCTACGAGCCGGAGAACGCCGATCCCATCCACACCGTCCGCGGCACGATCATGACGCCCACCGGCGACTACCGCTTCCTCTCCGGCGACATCGACATGCAGTCCGACCCGCCGCGCTTCTCCCTCTCGACCTTCGACGGCGCCCACGCCTTCCACTTCCAGGCGCGCATGGACAGCGATCTTGCGCACATGGAGGGTCGCTTCTTCTCCGGCCCGACCTACAGCGACTCCTTCACCGCCACCCGCCTTCCCGACGGCGAAGATGTCGAGCTCCCCGACCCGTTCACCGAAGTCTCGCTCCGCCCCGGCGTGTCGCGCCTGCGGCTGCCGCAGCTCGAGGATCCGAAGTACGCGGGCAAGGCGGTGATCGTGAACATCATGGGCACGTGGTGCCCCAACTGCCACGACGAGGCGCCGGTTCTGGCCGATCTGCACCGGCGCTACAACGACCAGGGCCTCGAAATCCTCTCGCTCGCCTACGAGTTCGGCCTTGACCGCGAGGGCGGCGAGGAGCGGGCCCTCCGCCAGATCGAGCGCTTCCGCGAGCGCCACCGAACCACATGGGAGATCGCGCTGGCCGGCTCAAGCGACAAGCAGCAGGCCGCCGCCACGCTCCCCGCGCTCTCGGCCGTCAAGGCCTATCCCACCACCATCTTCCTCGACCGCGATCACACGGTCCGCGCCATCCACTCCGGCTTCGCCGGCCCGGCGACGGGCGAGCGGCACGAGGAGGTGAAGCGGGAGTTTGAGAGGCTGGCGAGGGAGATTGTCGAAGGAACAAAGCGCTAAATTGCCAAAGCGCCAAAGCGCCAAAGCGCCAAATTTGTGCAAACACAAGGCCTCCCCATTTGGCCCTTTGGCCATTTGGCCCTTTGGAATTTTCCTCAATCCCCATGCTTCTCCCGCAGCCGCGGGCTGAGGCGCAGCATGAGCTGCACGCGCTCGAACTCGTTCAGCCAGTCCTGCATCGTCGCGCTCAGCTCCTCGGTCGGAACCGGCGCCCCCGGCAGTGGGCACGCGGCGCCGAGCTGGCGCTGCGCGATCGCCCGGTAGCGCGTCAGCGTGCGATCGCCGTACAGGCAGACGAACTCGTGATCCTCCGCCATGAAGACCACCACCGGCACGCGGGCGCCGGCGTTGAGCCTGATGCGCTCGGCGAGGTCGGCGTGCTCGTCGCGATCGACGAACCGCAGCGAGATCCGCGGCGAGGCCTCGGCGATGTGCACGATCAACGGGCACTGCTGGGCGCAGTCGCCGCACCAGATGCCGGAAGAGGCCAGCACCTTCATGTCGCGCGAAAAGCCCGAGACCAGCTTTTTCTGAGCTCCAGTAAGCGAAATCTGACTGTAAATCTTCGTCCACGACTCCTGCTGGGCCGGCTTGCCGGTGGCGAGGTAGTCGTCGTACGTGTGAGCGGCGTCAAATTTGGTCTTGAGGAAATCGGCTTTGAGCATGGCGGAGTATAGGGCGGCGGAGTGCGGGGGGGAGAGTTCCGAGTTCCGAGTACTGAGTTCCGAGTACTGAGAGCTGAATGCTGAATGACGGCATGGTATGGCGGGCGCTGTTTCGATTCGCGGCGAGGCATCGTGTAGACGCCGAGGCTGAGTCTTCGAAGCCTCGGTTCAAACTCGATGCACGAAATGGATGGTCGACGAAAAAAAGCGAGCCGGGGCGTCCCGCCCCGAGTTCCTGCGTGTCTGCACGCTCTCTGAATCCGACAAGCGCTCCTGGAGCCGTGCGACGTCGATCTCCCGACCCGAGGCTTCGAAGACTCAGCCTCGGCGTCTCGACGGGGGCACTGCGCGCGAATGCGGATACGGATTGGCGCCGAGCGATTTGAAATAGTTTGATTCGGGGCGGGACGCCCCGGCTCGCTGGGTTCTGTACGAATCAAAGCGCTCACCGCTCACCCGTCCGGCGACAGATGCCAGCGCTCCGTCTCGACGCCGTTGATCGTCGTTCCGCCCTGCATGTTGGCTGCGGACGCCTTGAGGAAGTCGTGCGGGAAGGGGAGCGTCGGCTTCGAGGCCTCGTTCAGCTTCGCCAGTTGCTCAGCGCTCAGGCGCACGTCGAGGGCGCCGAGGTTGTCCTCGAGCTGGTCGATCTTGCGGGCGCCGATCACGCTCGACGCCACGCCCGGCTGCGCCTGCACCCAGGCGAGAGCGACCTGCGCTGGTGTGGCGCCGATCTGTTTCGCGGTGTCGATGAGGACATCAATCACGTTGAAGGCCTTGTCGTCGAGCTTCTTCGAGATCCAGCTCGATCGTCCGTCGCCGGCGCCGCCGGGGTTCTGGCGTGTGTACTTGCCGCTCAGCGCCCCGCCTTTGAGGGGCGACCACGGCATAACGCCCATGCCCATCTCCATCGCCATCGGAGTCAGATCGCCCTCGACGGTGCGCTCCAGCAGTGAATATTCGATCTGGATGGCGATGACCGGGCTCCAGCCGCGGAAGTCCGCCATCGTCTGGGCCTGCGAGCAGATCCACGCGGGCACATCGGAGAAGCCGATGTAGCGGATCTTGCCGGCGCGGACGGCTTCGTCGAGGGCGCGCATGGTCTCTTCGATGGGCGTGTGCGGGTCCATGGCGTGGAGCCAGTAGAGATCGATGTAGTCGGTCTGGAGGCGGTCGAGCGATTCATCGAGGGCGGTCATCATGCTCTTGCGGTGTCCGCCGCCGGCGTTGGGATCGCCGGGGTGCATGTTGCCGAAGAACTTGGTGGCGATGACGACGCGGTCGCGCCTGGCGCCGTGACGACCGATGTGCTCGCCGATGATCTGTTCGGAGTGGCCCTTCGTGTAGATGTTGGCGCCGTCGATGAAGTTGCCGCCGCGGTCCATGTAGATGTCCATCATGCGCTTCGAGGTGTCGACATCGGCGCCGAATCCCCAATCTTCGCCGAAGGTCATGGCGCCGAGGCACAGTGGCGAGACGCGAAGGCCCGAGCGGCCGAGCGTGATGTAGCGGTCGAGGGACATGGTGTGCTCCGGTAGGGGACGGATGGGACAGAGTGGACGGATGAGACGCATATCGCTGGTGCGTTCGGACGATTCTACGCTTCGCGCATCGCACATGCGTGCAACAGGCGTCGAGGCGACGTCGAAGCGCCGCCAAGCGCAAGAAACCCAAATCACATCATCACCCACTCACCCGCTCACCCGCTCACCCGCTCACCCGCTCACCCGCTCACCCGCTCACC
>RECQ01000037.1 GCA_007693965.1 Phycisphaeraceae bacterium
GCATACACCGCGTCCGGGCATGGGTCCATGCCAAGGTCTGCATCCACGCAGCGCGGATCAATCTCCGCACCGCCAATGCTGCATAATCCTCCAAAGGGAGAGGCGGGGGACCCTCGCTCGTCGGGGGGGAGCGTCTTTGCGAGTTCGCCGATGCAGAGGCGGGGGGAGAGCTTGCCGGGGTGGCGCATCTGGACTTCGACGAAGAGCTCGTGGTGTGTCTGGTTGACGATTTCGACGCGGTCCGGGCAGGCGCAGCCGCTCAGTGCGACGGCGATGAGGAGGGCGGCGGCGAGGGTGGCGGTGATGGTGATGGGCGGCTCACTCCAGCTTTGCGAGCGATGGAATGTGCGATGCGGTGGTGTGTAATGCTGCTTCAAGTGTACAAGATCGCAGCGCGTGAATTCAATCTCATGTCGAGCTGTCTGCGCTTGCCGCCGATAGTCGCAAGGTGTACGCTCACGGTTCTGAGCGAGGCGGGCGGCGCCTGCCGGGATCGGGCTCAGGGCCGGAGCGTCCCCATGTCTTCCCGCAGCGCCAGGATCCTCGTCTGCACTCCCTTCGAAGATCCTTCATGGCGGTGGCTGGCGGACAAGCCCGAGCTTTCGGGGCATCAGTGGACGTTCATGAATGGCGATCTGTTCCGACGCCGTGCGCATGGATGGGTTGCACATGGGCTACGCTGCGCCCTTTGGACGCGGCGGTTCGACTTGGTGATCACCCATGCGCCGTACATGACGTTGTACGTCGCGTCAGCGATGCGCCTGCTTAGGCGGCACACACCCCACCTAGCTTTCTCATTCAATCACGGGAACCTGCGTTTCTTCACCGGGGCGCGTCTCTGGATGGCGCGTCGGTCGTTGCCGTCGGTCGCGGGTTTCTGCGTCTACTCCGCGGCGGAGCGCCGGCTCCTGGCGCAGCGGTACGGGCTGCCGGTGGAGCGGATGTCATTCCAGCACTGGGCGGTGGGGATGCCGAAGTATCCGCAGGGCCCGGCGCCGCGATGGCTGGAGGAGTTGAAGCCCTATGTCTGCTGCGTCGGGCGGAACAATCGCGATTTCGCGACGCCGGCGGCGGCGGTGTGCGGGCTGCCGGTGAACCTGCTGGTGGTGTGCGTGAAGGGGCAGTTCACGCCGGAAGCGGGCGTCGAGAATGTGAAGGTTCTGGAGGATCAGCCTCTTGAGTTGTGCAACCAGATCATGGCCCACTCGATGGCGAGCCTTGTGCCGCTGTTGAGCGATGAAACGGGTGCGGGGCACATCACGATCGTGACGGCCATGCAGCTCGGCCGGCCGCAGATCGTGACGGGGGTGGAGACGATCAAGGACTACGTCTTCGACGGCATCCACGGAATCGCGGTCCCGGGCAAGGACGCGGGGGCGATGAGGGACGCAATCCTGCGGTTGCTGAAGAGCCCTGATGAGAGGGAACGGATGGGGGAGAACGCGAGGGCATTCGCCAACGAGTGGCTGGACGAGCAAGCCGCGGCGAGGAGCGTGGCCCACGTGATCGATACTTTTCTCGACCGGGGCAAGACGCCGACGGCGCCGCCGGGATGGAGCGAATATCGCAAGGCGCTGCTGACGGGCAGTGTTGCTGGGATTTCGGATGGGCCATGGGTGGCGAGTGCCCGCGGGGCGTCACCGGAATACTGATGCGGGGGACCGTATTTTTTGAGTAACGTGGGAGGTTCGTGCTCAGGTGGGTGGTCCTACACTGGTCACCTGGAGGCGCTTTGACTGTAGAACATGGTTGGCGCCGGTGTGTCGATTCGTCTGCCCTCGGGCGCATGCGTGGCCGATAGGGGGCGGATGGGTTTCCGGCGGCGGCTTTTGGAGGATTCTGGAATGGCGATTCAGGCTCGTGTGTGTGTGCTTCTTTCGATTCTGGGACTGCTGGCGGCGTGCCAGGTGGCGGCGGCGTCGACGGGGGGCTGGGTGGGCTCGCGGGCGCCGGAGTACAGCGTGGACGAGGTGCTCGAACCCCGGGGCGCCACGGTGTCGCGGGAGGAGATGCAGGGGCGGACGGTGGTGATGGTCTTCTGGTCCACCGACTGCCCGACATGCCCTGACGTCCTGCCGCACATCAACCGGCTGACGGAGCGATTCGCGGATGATTCGGTGATCTTCCTCTCGGTGCTGAACGAGAAGGAGGAGGTGGTGCGCGAGTTCCTGGAAACGAAGATCGCTGTGAACACGTGGATCGCGCTGGATCACGACCTGTCGATGACGCAGGACTATTTCATTCCCGGCGTGCCGATCGCGATCGTGGTGAATGCGAACGGCGTGGTCGCGGCGCGAACGCACCCGCTGAACCTGAGTGAGCGGGTGATCCGCGATGCGGTGAACGGGCGCACGCCAAGCGCCCGGCTCTTCGGATGGCCGGAGCAGCTTCTGTTCAAGGAAGACCCCAAGCAGCCGCCGGTGTATGAGCTGAGCATGCGACCTGCGGATCCGAAGGCGGAGCGCAGCTTCACGCGCGTAGCCGGGCTGCGGCTGCGCGGCGTGCAGCTTCGCGAGATTCTCTCGCTGGCGTACAACATGAATCAGCATGAGCTGGTGTCTGATTCACTGCTGCTGGATGCAAAGTTTGACATCACCGTCGTGCCGCCGGCGGGGCGCGAGAACGAAGTGCGTGAGATGCTCAAGGATCTACTCAGGCAGACGATGGGCATCACCGCCCACCTCGAGACGCGCGAGCTGAAGGTGTACGAGGCGCACGTGCCGAACGAACCCGGGCGCAGCATGCGCCCGGCGGCGGCGAACAGGCGCGAGTGGGACTACCAGCCGGGCGTGTACACCGGCTCGAACGTCTCGCCGATCGAGATACTGTATTATATCTTCCTGACGCTGGACACGCCGGTCTTCGATGAGACCGGCCTTGAAGGCGCGTATGACTTCCGCCTCACGTGGAACGCGGCGGAGCCGGAGTCGATCATCACGGCGATGCGCCGGCAGCTCGGCATCGAGCTGCGCGAGACGACGCGAGAGATGGAAGTGCTGGTGGTGGAGCTGGAGTGAGCGGCGGCAGATGGGAGATGGGGACTGGGGGATGGGGTGCGGCGTGATGCGCTGTTGTGTTTGTTCGGGCGTGGGGGTGGTGGCGTTTGTCGCTGTTGACGGGCGGGACTACTGGCGCTGCCCGGGGTGCGGGGCGACGTTTCTGGACCGGGGGCAGTTGCCGGGCGCGGATGTGGAGCGTGGGCAGTACGAGCTGCATGAGAATGATCCGGATGATGCGGGGTACCGGCGGTTTTTAGACCGGCTGGCGTCGCCGCTGCTGGAGCGGCTGGGGGCGGGATGCGAAGGGCTGGATTACGGCTGCGGGCCGGGGCCGGCGCTGGCGCGCATGCTCGAGGAGGCGGGGCACTCGGTGCGTTTGTACGACCCGTTCTTTCAGCCTGACGCGGGCGCGCTGGAGCGGACGTACGACTTCATCACCTGCACGGAGACGGCGGAGCATTTTCACACGCCCCGCGCCGAGTTCGAGCGGCTGGCGGCGATGCTGCGCCCCGGAGGCGCGCTGGCGGTGATGACCTGCTTCCAGACCGATGATGAGCGCTTCGCCGACTGGCATTACCGGCGCGATCCGACGCACGTGGTCTTTTACAAGGAGGAGACGTTCCGGCGCATCGGCGCCATGCTGGGGATGCGCTGCGAGATCCCGGCGAAGGATGTGGCGATTCTGTGGAAGTGAGATCGGGAGGGGAGGGCTCACGCAGAGGCGCAGGGCTCGCAGAGGAGAGCTGTCTGGAGGGAGCGCAGAATTGTTCGAGCTGCGCCGGAGCGCACACTTCCAGAATTTCTCCGCGGGCTCTGCGCCTCTGCGTGAGATTCACTGCGTGAACTCTGTTCTTATTCGAGCGCCTGGGCGCCGGAGATGATTTCGGTCAGCTCCGTCGTGATCTGGGCCTGGCGGGCGCGGTTGAACTGGCGTGTGAGCAGCTTGCCCATCTTGGTCGCGTTGTCGGTGGCGGCCTTCATGGCGATCATGCGCGCGATGTGCTCGGAGACGATGGCGTCGTTGAAGCACTGGTTGAGCGTCGCCTTGACGGTGACGGGCAGCAACTCATTGAGCAGCACCTCGGCAGGGGGCGAGAACTCGTAGATCATGCCGGTTTTGCCCTGCGCATCGGCGCCTTCCTCGACGGGTGGCTTGAGGGGCAGCAACTGCATGACCTCGGGCTTCTGGCGCCCGGCGGTGATGAAGCGCATGTAGGCGACGCGGACGGCGCTGACCTCGCCGGCGGTGAAGCGGGCCATATATTCCTCGGCGAGGTGGTCGATGTCCTCGCGGCGGGGGGTGTCGCCGAAGTGGGTGTGGTGGCGCGAGACGGGGATGCCGGCGAAGCGCAGGAAGGAGACGCCCTTCTTGCCGACCAGCTCGGTCTCGGGGGCGCGGGCGCATTCGCGCAGGCCGGCGGAGGCCAGGCGGAGGACGGAGCCGTTGTACGGGCCGCAGAGGCCGCGGTCGGAGGTGATGATGAGCCACAGTTCGGGCTTCTTCGAGACGTCGACGCCGGAGGGCCCTGAGATGAGCGGGTGGTCGATGTCGCCGCTGGTGGCGGCCAGCTCGCGGACGAGGTCGAAGACGCCCTCGGTGTAGGGCTTGGCGGCGACGGCCCGGTGCTGGGCCTTGGCGAACTTGCTGGTGGCGATCATCTGCATCGTGCGGGTGATGCGCCGGATGTTGCCGACCGCCTTCATACGGCTCTTGATTTCGCGTGTCTTGCCCATGGGGAGGGGGAGTGTAGCGGGAGGGGGGCTGGGGGCCAAATTGCCGAAGGGCCGGATGGGCTGGGGAGATCCGGTTTGGAGCGGCGGGGGGAGGGATTCGCTTAGGTGGTCGAGGCCGGGTCCGGAACGGCGGCGGCGTGCTGTGAGTCGTCCCCGCCGCTGAGGACGCGGACTTCGAGCGGGCGCGAGCTGTCCAGATGCACATCGCGCTGGGGGAAGGCGATGGTGATGTCGTTCTCTTTGAAGAGTTCGTCGATGCGGAAGCGGACTTCGCTTTCGAGGCGGAGGCGGTCGAGGGGGCGCTCCAGCGAGGTCCAGAAGGTGGTGCGGAAGCTGAGCGCATCGTTGCCGAAGTCGATGAAGAGGACGACGATGTCCTTGCTCTTGTCGACCAGCTCCTGCTCTTGCACGGCCTGGTTGATGAGCTTCTCGACGAGGCGCGTGGGCGAGCCGTAGGCGACGCCGACCTCGACGGCGCAGCGGATCTCGTTGTCGAAGAGCGTCCAGTTGACGACATCGTTCTCGAGGAAGTGGCTGTTGGGGATGAGGACGTCGACGCCGTCGAAGCGGCGCAGACGTGTGCAACGGTTGCCGATCTCCTCGATGCGCCCGTGATTGGATCCGACCTCGACGATGTCGCCGAGGCGGATGGGCTGCTCCGTCATGATGATGATGCCGGAGATCAGGTTGTTGAAGAGCGTCTGGGCGCCGAAGCCGACGCCGATGGCCAAGGCGCCGCCGAGCACGGTGAAGGTCGTCACCGGGATGCCCGCGATGGGCAGGGCGATCATAACGACGAGGATGGCCAACAGGTAGAAGAGAACCTTCTGGATCGCGGAGGCGGCGTTGCGATCGATTCGCTTCATGAGGATCAGGCGGTTGCGCACGCCGACGGTGATGCGCCGGCTGATCCAGATCCCGATCACCGCGACGAGGATGGCGATGACGAGCTGGCTGAGGCGGACCTCTGTGTCGCCGGCCTTAAAGAGCTCGGCCTGCCAGATGTCGTAGAGGATCTCGTCGGCGGGGCGGTCGAAGTAGCCCGATGCGCCGGATTCGGCGCCGGACTCTGATGGCGCCGGCCCGATGACGTCGGAAGAATCGGCGGCGTCGGCGGGCGGGGAGGAATCTGGCGTGCGCGGCGGCGCCGCGGCGAGCGCGGCGGCGGAGGCCATGCACCAGGCAGCGGCGCCGGCGGCGCGTGCGCGTACCCGCAGCATGCGGATCGCGGCCGGTCGAACACGTGGATTGGGGTGCATCGCCGCAGCATGACAGGCCCCGAACGCGTCGGCAAGCACGCGCGCCGATTCGATGCAGGATCGGGCGTTGAACGGGGTCGGGCGCCCCGATTTTGGCGATGAGAGCGCGGATTCGGCATCCGCGTCGTTAGGGTGGCGAACGATTGGGTATGCGTCACCTGGCTGACGCTACGCCTCTGGTTGAGCCGCGGCGAAGGCCGGGCAATAACTGGTTCCTCATCGTGATCTGTGACGCGGGCCCGGGCTGCGTCGTCGAGCGATCGGAACATTGGAGGAAGAACAACAATGCGCATTCATACAGCAGCGGCCGCGGGCCTTGGCCTTGGCGTCGCCCTGATTGCGAGCGCCGGCGCGGAGCGTGCGGCGGCCGATCCGGTTTCGCTGACGGGCATTCAGGACTTCGACATGACGGCGGTCTTCCGGCCGCTCTTCTCGTCGTTCCCCGATCGCAACGCGATCACCACTCAGGCCCGCTGGCAGGTGAACGGCGACATGACCGGCTCCACGGGAACGCTGGGCATCTTCACCGTGTTCGACATCAACGGCGCCGATCTGCGCCCCGCCGCGGGCGCGGCGAGCGTTGACTCGCTGATCTTCGATCTGTTTCCCGCGGTCAACATGGACACCGGGACCGGCGGCATCCAGGGCGCCGGCGACCTGAGCATCTACTTCACGACGAACAACGAGGATCTGCTCGATCCCGATTCGGACATCATTTTCGATAACGGCGGCGGGACCGATCCGACCGGGCTGGGCAGCCAGTTCGCCAATCTGACGCTGCTCTCGAGCGACTTTCAGGACGCCGGCATCTACGACATCCAGCGCACCGCCGACATCAGCGGCTTGGAGTCGTTCCTGCTCAACGCGATCAACAACGAGGAGAACATCCGCTTCATCTTCGCCAGCCAGACCGGCAACTTCACATCGCAGTTCGGCACGGGCAACCCGGACATGTCATCCAGTTTCGACTTCTTCGGCGAGGCGCCGGTGGTCACGTTCGATGTGACCGCGGTTCCCGCTCCCGGCGGCGCAGCATTGCTGGCGCTGGCCGGACTCGCCGGCGCGCGGCGGCGGCGCTGAATCGGTTTCGCTGCAGACTTCCCTGCAATCTCCATTTGGAGCGACATGGCGCGCGTCGCAGACGCGCGCTATGTTTTATTTCTACGGATATGGTTCAAATACGGGCGACATGGGTTTCATCGGCCCCGAAGGGGCCGCGGGATGTCGCCACGGGTGTAGCCCGCTTCCAGCGGGCGTAACCCGTGGTCGGTGTCGCTACTTCTCCGCTCGCCCTGGCGGGGCGAAGGAACGCCCGCTTTCTCGCGCTACGCGCCTACGCATTGAGATCCTTCGGGAACTGCCTCCGCCCCCTCTCGGGGGCGGGGTCGATCACGGGAGCTTTGACCACGGGTTGCGCGGCTTTGCCGCTCCACCCGCGGCTACATTCCTATGCCCCTTCGGGGCAGAAAAATGCATCTCGAAGCAGGAAAGCGCATCGATGGAGCTGCTTGGAGACACAGACGTAATTCGATTGGAGATCAGTCGATCTTCCTGATGTAGTGGCAGTCGTTCCATGGGACGTGGCAATGGCGACGGCGGCTTTGCCACGCCGACCACTGCGAACACCAGTTGTTCAATCAGAATTCGTACTTAGTCACCGAAACAGGTGCCCACCGCTTTCGCCGCGGCGATCAGGTGGTGATCGGCGGGGACGAGGCGCTGCGTGTTGGCGGCGACGGTGATGTCGACGTCGGTGAGCCGGTTGTCCTTCATCACGACCAGTCGGTTGCGCTTGCCCTCGGCGATCAGTCGAACTGCGTGGTGGCCGAACTGGGTGCCCAGGACGCGGTCGGCGGAGACGGGCGTGCCGCCGCGAACGACGTGGCCGAGGACGGTGGCGCGGGTTTCGATGTTGGTGACGCGTTCGATCTCGCCGGCGAGCTGGGCGCCGATGCCGCCGAGGCGGACGGGGTCGGGGCTTGTGGGGTCGAGGCGTGCAACGACCTGCTTGCCTCCCTTGGCGCGGGCGCCTTCGGAGACGCAGACGATGCTGCAGCGCTTGCCGCGGGCGACGCGATCCTTGATGAAATCGCGGACGCTGCCGAGGTCGTAGGGGATCTCGGGGATGAGGAGCACATCGGCGCCGGAGGCGACGCCGGCGTGGAGGGTGATCCATCCCGCGTTGCGGCCCATGAGCTCGACGACCATGACGCGTCCGTGGCTGCTGGCGGTTGTGTGCAGGCGGTCGAGCGCATCGGTGGCGATCTGAACGGCGGTGAGGAAGCCGAAGGTGATGTCGGTGCCTTCGAGGTCGTTGTCGATGGTTTTGGGGAGGCCGATGCAGTTGACGCCGCGCTCGACGAAGTTGCGGGCGCCGGACATGGTGCCGTCGCCGCCGATGACGGCGAGGGTGTCGATTTCGTACTTGCGGAGCGTCTTCATGCAGTCGTCGGTGACGTCCTTGAACTGCGGCGAGCCGTCGGCGTCGTAGCCGATGGCGAAGCGTTGCGGATCGGCCCTGTTGCTGGATCCGAGGATTGTGCCGCCGAGGGTGAGGATGTTGGAGACGTTGTCGGCGGAGAGGTGTCGGACGCGGTCTTCGATGAGGCCGAGGAAGCCGTCGGCGATGCCGAAGACCTCGATGCCGTGATCGAAGATTGCGGACTTGG
Organism: Phycisphaeraceae bacterium; assembly: GCA_007693965.1. GTDB lineage: Bacteria > Planctomycetota > Phycisphaerae > Phycisphaerales > UBA1924 > RECQ01. The sequence goes on from RECQ01000037.1 coordinate 8,662, forward strand.
TGACAGCGCGAATGACGGCGTTGAGGCCGGGGCAGTCGCCGCCGCCGGTGAGAACGCCGATTCGTCGGGGCGCCTGGGGCATGGTGTGTGTGATCCCGGATGGTTCTCGGAGGTAGTTGGTTCGCGGACGCTGAGACTCTATCGGCTGGATGGTCCGCAGGGTTCATCCGGCTGTGAAAGGGGCGATCAAGGCGTTGAAATGGGCCAATTCATTGCCCTGCCAACAAGTGTCGGGTAGGCTGAGGACGTTCTGATCCTCTGGTCGCCGGTTGCGATCCGACACTCCGGGGGTGAGCCTTATTCGGGGGTTCTACGGATGTTCTCACAGACTGCAGAGTACGCGTTGCGTGCAATGACGTGCCTGGCGCTGGGGGAGAATGGGAGGATGTCGTCGGCCGCACTGGCGGAGCAGACGCAGGTGCCGCCGGACTATCTCGCGAAGGTGCTGCAGCAGCTTTCGCGCGCCGGGCTCATCACGGGGCGCCGGGGCGTTGGCGGCGGGTACCAGCTCTCGCGAACCTCGGCCACGATCCGGCTCATCGATGTGGTGCATGCGGTGGAGCCGGTGGAGCGGATCAAGACCTACCCGCTTGGCATCGCGGTCCACGGCGCCAAACTGTGTCCGCTGCACCGGGTGATGGACAGGGCGACAAAGGCCGTGCTCGACATCCTGGACGACATCACACTCTCGGACCTGATCAACGAGCCCGGCGCCAGCGTTCCGCTGTGCAGCAAGGAAGGGCGGGTCGGGCAGACCGGGCTGACGGTGCGCGGGGAGTGAGACTTCTGGCATCGCCGTCGCCAGAGGCTTCAGCCTCTGGACTCGCAGGTCATCCGAAGACCTCGACCTCATGAAATTCCACACCGTGCCGCCGAAGCAACTCCATGTATTCGGTCTTGAAATCCTGAACTTTGTGGCGATCTTTCTGGCGAGCGATATACGCCGCGATCTACGGCACGGCTGATTTGCTGACCGTGAATCCGCCGTACCCTTGTTGCCAAGAAAATCGATCGGGCAACAAGAGTGTTTCATTCATCCATTTTGAGGACCGGCCTTTGACATGCCGAAGCACTTCAGAGTGCGAGAGGTCTGCTCTGTATCGGATCAACAGGTGCACATGGTCGGGCATGCCGTTGATCGCGAGCAGCGTGCAACGGAGATCATCCAGAACGCCTCGGATGAAGGGGTACAGGCGTGTTTCGATCTCAGGTGTGATGATGTTGGCGCGATGCTTTGCGCTGAATACCGCGTGGTAGAAGTTCTGTGTGTATGCGCTCGGCATGGCTTCGCTCCGAGGCTTGGAACCAGGGGCTGAAGCCCCTGGCTACCATGGTTCGCCCTTCGGGCGGGGTTCGGAGTGTGGCGGTGCAGGGGGTGTGACGCCGGTGATATTCCGGATGCTCCGGTCCGCCGTTGCGCGTTCAGGAATGCCGCGGAGTCCGGGTCAAGTCGCTTCATCGTCGGCCCGATATCCATGGCAGGCAGGCGCTCGATGTATGCGCCATATTTGCGGGAGCGCGGCGTCATGAAGTTTTCTCGCACCAATTCGAATTGTGTCGCGGTGGTGGCGCTGGCCGCCGTCGTCGCGGCGAGCCTGTCCGGCTGTGAGCGCCGGCGCACGATGACCGCGGAAGAACTGAAGCAGGAATACGCGGCCATGATCCTGGAGGGCGGCTCGCAGCGCTTCACCGTGGTGAAGGCGGGCAGCTATGACCCCGAGACATACGACCTGCTCGACGTGCGCATCGAGGATGGAAAGCGCATGATCCACGCGGAGCGGGCCGAAATTCTCGTTGATGTGGAGTCCGGGTCGATCTCACTCCGCCTGATCGATGTCGTCGGCACGCACACGGAGGGAGGCGAACTGATTTCGATTCCCGGCTTCACCACCGAGCGCATCAAGCTGCGCAATCGGGTTGTGGATGGACAGGATCGCTGAAGAGCATCCGGAGTTCGGCGTCAGCGTCCTCCATTCTTCTACTCATCACCGGCTTGCTCATCGTCGGGCGATTCTTCGTCTTTTTTCGGGGATGAATCTTCCGCGGCTTTTCTTGCCGCCTCGGCTTCCTCGGCCTGCATGCGCGCCAGTCGCTCCTGGGCGATGGCGGTGCGGCGACGGATGCGCTGCATCCGCTCCTCGTGGTCGAGCGGGGCGCCGCCGTCGAAAACTCGCTCTTCAAAGCTTATTACCTGATCATCCGACTCTGCGGGCTCCGCTTCGGCCTGCGGCGCTTGCGTCGGCGGCGTCGGCGGCTGAGTCGGCGGCGTGCGTCCGGTCGACTCTCCACGGCGCATCTCCGCCCGGGACGGCAAGGTGGGACGGCTCTCTGCGATCTGCGTGAGCACATGCATGCGCTGCGGTTCGGTCATGGCGCGCCAGAGTCTGTCGTGATGCGCATCGGGACTGGGGGCATTGGCGCGAATTTCGGCAAGCCGCTCGCGGGCGTGGTCGCGGCGCTGACGATCCTCCGGCGTTTCGTTCTCGATGCGTGGTGTGGTGAGGGGGAGCAGCTCTCGCATCTCCGCGCGGTGCTCGCGCATGTAGTCGCTGAGCTCTTCCTGGACCGCCTCGATCGCATCCGCCATGAGGGCCCGCTGCTCATCGGTGAAGAGCAGGGATGGATCGTTCACGGGCGCCGGGGCTGATCGGCCGGTGTCGAATGACGACGACTCGGGAGCGAGCGCCTGAATCGCGACCAGGAACTCCCTGTGCGACACACGCGGCGCGGTGGGCGCGGGCTCCTGTTCGCGCTCGACGGGCTGGCGGTCCGCTGTCTGGGACATCTCGACCGAGCGCGAGGCATTGTCGGCGGCGCATGCAAGAAGACACAGCGGCAGCGCTGCTGCGAAGTAATGGGTGAGGGAGCGCGATGAGAACACAGACCTGCTCCTTTCGAACATTCGAGTGCGGAAAAGACTCCACCCACGGGGCGCTCGCCGCGGCGAGCAGTCGGCGCCGGGGCCTATGATGGCATCCGACAAGTGTAGCCGTCAGATGGTGGAAATCCGCGAAAAGAATCGCGACCGGAGGTGACTTTTGCCCCCCGGGAGCGTCCGAATACCAGCAGGAAGCACTATGAGCCTTACCAAAGAGACCGTCATGCAGGCCCTTCGCAGCGTTCAGGATCCGGAGCTGCATCGAGACCTGATCTCCCTCGACGCCGTGAAGAAGGTCGCGGTGTGCGAGGGGCATGTGAGCGTGACCGTCGGGCTGCCCCATGGGAACGCCGCGGCGTATGACGCGGTGCGGCGGATGGTGGTCGAGGCGGTGCACAGCCAGGGGCGCACGTCCGGCGACCCCGTGTCCGCGGTGGCGGTGGAGTTCGTGGATGGTTCGGGCAGGGTCGTCTCCGCGGGGCATGTTGCGGCCGGCGGGGGCGGCGGAAGCGGCGCGTCGACATCGCGCGAGAACACGCCGCAGGCGAACGCGGGTTCGCTGCCGGGCGTGCGCCACATCGTGGCGGTGGGCGCGGGCAAGGGGGGCGTGGGCAAGTCGACGGTGTCGGTGAACCTGGCGGTTGGGCTGGCGCGTCGCGGCCACGCGGTGGGGCTGATGGACGGCGACATCTACGGCCCCAGCGTCCCCACGCTGCTGGGCCTCGACGACATGCAGGCCACGGTGATCGGCAACAGTCTGCAGCCCTTCGCGGTCCATGGGATCAAGACGATGACGATCGGCAAGCTGGTCGATCCGGAGAAGCCGCTGATCTGGCGCGGTCCGATGGCGCACGGCGCATTCAAGCAGATCGCCGAGCAGACGCAGTGGGGGGAGCTTGATTACCTGATCATTGATCTGCCGCCGGGGACGGGGGATGTGTCGCTGACGATGGCGCAGCTGCTGAGCATGGACGGGGCGGTGATCGTCTGCACGCCGCAGAAGGTGGCGCAGGACGACGCGGTGCGGGCGGCGCGGATGTTCCAGCAGCTCGGGATCGACGTGCTGGGTGTTGTGGAGAACATGAGCTACTTCATCGGCGACGACGGGAAGGAGTACGACATCTTCGGGCGCGGTGGGGCGGAGCGGATGGCGCAGCGGCTGGGCGTTCCGTATCTCGGCGCTGTGCCGATCCACATGGCCCTGCGCGAGAACAGCGACTCGGGGAACCCGACGGCGAACTTCGAGGGCCAGGCAACGCTGGCGGGCGAGCTGGAGGCGCTGACGACGCAGTTCGAGAACCAGGTGAAGGTGGCGTCGATGCGCCGGGCGGGGCGGACGCCGACGTTGACGGTGAGTGATTGACAGCGACCAATGCAGGAAAACAGGCGCCGGCGCGCTCTGATCGTGCGCGCCGACGCCTGCGATTATCTGCGAGTTGCGAGGGCGACTGGAGTGTGACTCCGAAGACCCGACTCGTTCAATTCGTCACGGGCACGGCCCCCAGTTGCCGAGCAGTGTGCCCAGGTCGGCCGAGCCGATGGTTCCCGAGGCGGTAAAGTCCGCCACTTCGCAGGAATCGCCGGGCGCGTAGACGCCCCAGCAGCCGAGGAGGAAGCCGAGGTCGGCCGAGCCGACGGAGCCCGTGCCGGTGACATCCCACGGGCAGGGCGGGGCGGCGCCGAGGTAGGCGAAGGCGCGGACATCGGTGCGGAAGTTGACCTGATGCACGAAGCCGGGGCCGCGGAGGTCGGCGCCGGGATGGGCGCTTGCGTAGGCCGCATTCAGCGCCTGGCCGTCGATCGCGACAGGCCCGGTCAGTTCTCCGCCGGCGTCGGCGCCGAGCTGGCCGGAGAAGTGGAGCAGGACTGAGGACGGACCGTCAGGCTGGATCGATTGCAGGGTATACGTCTTCGTGCATGCATTGCCGTCGTCGCAGAAACCAATGTCGCCGGAGAACTGCAGAACGACATCGAAGAAGGAGTCGACCGAGAGGTCCGGGCCCGAGACCGCGACCGTGCCTTTCAGGATCGGCGCTGTGTTCTCAAAGCCACCGGGGATGCCCTCGAGCAGCATCATCTGCAGCAGCTCAAGGTTGACGGGCGGGCCCTTCGGGCTCGGTTGGACGTCGATGCGGTAGACGACATCGAAGAACGAGCCGACGGGCGCCAGCGGCTGATCCGGATCGGCGCTCGTGACCTCGTGCTGCACGCGACCGTAGGTCTGCGAGAACGTGCCGGATTGGGGAAGAATCTGTATGGGGGCCGGACTCTTCAGATTCAACTCGACAAGCTCGATCTTGACGGTGCAGGTGTAAGGATCGATGCCGGGGTCGCAGAACACCTCGAGCGAGTCCGGCGCTGTGAAGCCGGGGACGATCTGGGATGCGGAGCCGGCGCCGCCGTCGTCGCACAGAAACATCGGCGGGACGCTCGCATCGGCGTAGGCAACGCCGTTGACACAGGCGAAGCCTTCCGTGCCGTCCTCAAAAGTCCCGCTCACCTCCAGCGGGACGCGGCAGCCGCTGCCCGAGGCGCACACGCCCCACGGACGCACGGCGAGACCGATGTCGATCGATTCCCCCGGCGCCAGCGAGAGGGACAGTGTTTTTTCAGGAACAGCCGGATCGTGCGGGCTGGCGCTCAGATCAACGCAGGGCCATGTAATCCATGTGAAAGGATCGCTGCCCGGATCGAAGAACTCGATGGGGAAGTTGTCGCCGGCGATCGGATCAGAGATCGCGAAAGCGCCCGAGCCGGGAGGACCAGGGACGACCTCGCCCGGCATGCGCGTGTTGTTCATGGAGCGACCGGTGACCACGCCTTCAAAGGCGTGAACCGGATCGTTGTTGGTGATCCTCCAGACCTGCGCGGTCGGATCGCCGGGATGGGTCGCCTGGATGGGATTGTTGATGGGATCGCTGACAAGTTCTGCCGCCAGCCGCGGCACGCTCGGATCATCCGCCGCCGGCTCGGTGAGGCACAGCTCCGTGGCGCACTCGGCGCGAAGCACAGCGCCGTTGGGGAACGCGACATCGACGAATCCGCTGAGCGTGCAGATCGTTGGCGCCGAGAGTCCTGAGGGGACAATGACGAATGTGGAGAGCTGGTTGAGCCCCGTGTCTACGATGACAGGGCCGATCGTCGCGAGGATGGGCGGTCCCACCGGGCACGTGAGTGTCAGTTCGCCGGTGAGAATGATGTCGCCGGGCGGGCATTCATCCGGAGTGGGAAAGCCGAACTGCGTCACGAAGACTCCGAAGGGGATTTCAATCAGCTGGCTTGACCCGTCGTAGGCGATGTTCTTCGTGACGCTGATGATCTTTGAGACAGACTGCGAACAGAATGGAGCCGGCGGCGACCCGCCGCAGGCCTGGAGCACGCTGGCTGTTTTGTGTACCGCAAGGGCGCCGAGGGCTGCCGCGAGTGCGCATTGTGCGAGTGTTCTGGTGTTCATGTCTGGACCTCCAGCCGGCGGAGCCGGCGTCAACAAGTATGCAGCGCGCAGTCGGTCGGCGGCGTGACGATCGGGGGCGCCGGTCCGCGCGCTCTCTGATCAGGCGAGCGCCACGCCGCATTGATTCCGGCGCGCCTTCGCAGAATCGGAAAAGAAATTCGCTCCCGAATCGCGATGGGCTGCGCAGCCGCGATCGTCCTGCGTGGAAAAAGCGCCACGCGATTGCGAAAAGCCGTGGCCGGTTGGTGTGCGACATGTCGCTCGAGGTGGGTCTGCGCCGAGCATCCCCCTCGACGCGGCGGCCGCGGGAGGACTGGTGACGCCGTCGAATTCCCACCTGTCCGGCGTCACGGTCGTACAACGCAGGCTACCTCGTGATGTGCGGCCACGGAAGTGGGAATTCATGGGCGACGAGGAATCAACATGAATTCACAACCGCCGGGGCGGGCGCTGCCGGACACGTGCGCCACCGTGTGACAGGTCGGGCCGGGGGACCCGGCTGAGCGGGTTTCAGAATGGCGCCGGGTACTCGATTAGAATCGACCCTGTGAGCATGATTCGGACATCGACCGTTCGGCGGCGCATCGTGATGGCGGCGGTCTTTCTCATCGCCGCGCTTCTCGGCTGGGCCGTCGGCGTGCGCGTCATGGCGGAGCCGAAGATCCGTATCGATTCGGTCGGGCGGCTGAACGAGCTGGCGGCGTCGCGGCAGCCGGAGGGAGCCAATGCGTGGCCGGTGTATGAGCAGGCCATCGAATGGATGCGCCGCGGCGGGTTCCCCGGCCCGGGCGGCGATGCGGTGACGCGCGACGAGGTTCGGGCGGCGATAAACGGCCTGGCGATCGCGACAGGGCGGGGCCGCCCCGGCGACACCGTGCCGACGAAGGAGGAGCTCGGCCGCATGATCGAGCTGCTGGCGCCGATTGTGCGCCTGATCGACGAGGCTGCGGAGGCGCCGAGCTGCCTCATACACATCAACGCCGACACACTGCCCCATGCGATGAACGAAGCCTCTGAATCATCACGCGGAATTCTTCAGTTCTCCGCGATGAACAGGGACCTGATGCACATCAGCGGGATGCGGGGCGACTGGGATTCGACGCTGCAGCGCTTTCGCGTCGGCCGCGGCCTGGTGCGGCATCTGCTGATGAAGCCCAGCCACCTCTCAGCAGCAGCGCTTCGATCCGTTGAATACGATCTACGTGTGCTGCAGCAATTGTGCATGGCCCTCGATATGGACCTCGACATGCCGCAGGACGTCTGCGAGCGGTTTCTCGCTGCGCTTCAGGAGGAGCGAGCGGGGGGCGATCAAGACATTGATTTTCTCTTTTCAATCCTTCAGCTTCAGGCGGATGATTTCCTCCAGCGCTTCTACAGCGACGACGGCCGCGGCGATGGATTTCCGCTCAACATGCGTGTGTGGGAGGGCATGGTCTATTCCGACGATCATCGGCCGCGGCCGCTGGAGCGCCTGATCGCGCTGAGCCCGGATACGCTGTTGAGCCCTTCGCGCCGGAAAGCCGCCCGCGCCGACGAGCGCGAGTTCGAGGTTGTGAAGCGGTATCTGGATGGTGAAATTGATGGAGCGAAGGCGCAACGCCGGATCGGCGAGATCATCTGGCCTCTCTTCAAATACTCCTATGCGCCCCGCGTGGAGTCAATGTACTTCGCATGGCCATGGTGGCGCATACTCGCCGTTGAGGCGACGACCGAGGTCATGCTCCGCCTGTCGCTGCACAAGGCCCGCACAGGGGCGTGGCCCGCGACGCTGGAAGAGGCGATGACGCGCGAGCAGACACTGGAGCCGATCACGGGTGAGCCCTTCAGGTACATCCTCGCGCCCGAAGATGACGAGCGCGGCCGGCCCTACCTGCTGCTGGCGCCGGAGTCGTTTCCCGGCTCCGGGCTCTACAACAGAAGCGCGATCATGAACGTGGGATGGCCCGATGGGGGGATGTTCCCTCTTTGACGCCGCGTACGCTCGGACCGGGTTGGACCTATCATCGCCCATCGTGAACGGGCCGTCGGGTCAACGCCGATTTCGGATGGTCGCCCTCGTGGCGGTCTTTCTCGTGGCCGCGTGGGCGGGGTGGTTCGCGTCGATGCGCGTGGGGGGCGAGCCCGTGCAGCGGTTCGACGCGGTGGAGCGGCTGAACGAGCTGGCGGCGTCGTGGCAGCCGGAGGGGGCCAACGCGTGGCCGGTGTATGAGCGGCTTTCAGAATGGCATCGGCTTGGTCAATTGAACGATCTCCCGGACTGGGAGGAACTCTTGACACTCGATATGTGGCTGACTTGGCGCGACCTCAGCCAATACGGGTTTCCTCGGAGCGGCGCGTGGGACGATCCCTTGTGGGATCACAGGCGGACGATGGTCGAGATGCTCGTGCCCGTGCTGCGTCTGCTGGATGTTGCGGCGGATGCTCCCAGGATGCACATACACCACCAGTCACCCACACTGGATGAAGTCCTGCGTGACGATAACTTTTACTACTTCACACTTCGGAATATCGCGATGTTGAACGCCAGCGCCATGCGGGCCGCCGCCGAAGCGGGTGACTGGGATGAACATCTGCAGCGCTTCCGGACCGGCGTCGCGATGGCCCGACATCTCAGCCTCCGCCCGCTCATCATTGATCACATGGTGTCCATTGCGATCGGCGTCCAGGCGCATCGGGAGCTGCAGCAGCAGTTGATGGAGCTGGAATTTCCTGCCGAGGTGTGCGAGAAGCTGCTTCAGACGCTCACCGAGCTGCGCTGGCCCGCCGGAGATCCTGCAGCCCTTTTCGATGGCGAGCGAATCTGGAGGGAAGACTGGATCCAGCGGGCCTTCAGCGACGATGGCCGCGGCGGTGGGCACTTCCTGGCATGGACCATGCCGCCGTGGACGCCCATGAATACGCCCTTCGAGGACCTCTCCGCCCCGCCTCTGCGTCGACTGCTGGCGCTGAGCCCGGATGCGCTGCGCACACCTTCGCGAAAACACACGGAGCGAGCGATTGAGCTGGAGTTCACCACGCTGGAACGCGTGATGCGCGGCGAGGTGGGCGATCAAGAGGCGATCAACATCATCGATGGCGCCAAGCGGCCATTCATGCATCTCGATGAAGATTTTTCCGAGACACTTCTGCCCGCCGCCGAACAGCACAGGCTCTACCTCACCATCCAGGCGACGACGGAGGCGATGCTCCGCATGGCGCTTCACAAGGCGCGAACCGGCGCGTGGCCTCGAACGCTGAACGAAGCGATGAGCGAGGCGGAGGCGCTCGAGCCGGTGTCGGGCGAGCCGTTCCGGTATGTCTACGCTCCGCAAGTCGATGAGCATGAACGCCCGTTCCTGCTGATGGCGCCCGATGCGTACCCGTTTCGCTCGACACTGCGCGAGTGGCCGGTTTTGAATCAGTCGCGATTTCCGATCTCGGACTGGATGCGGAGGGAAGAGGAGTTGCGACGGGAGCAGATGGAAGAAGAGTGACCGGCGCCGGTCCCGAGGCTTCGTCGAAGACTCCTCAGCCTCGGCGTCTGAAATTGTGCGTCGTTCACCATGGCTCATCTTCGATCTGCATGGTTCTTCTTCGAGTCGGGGTGAACTTGTGGGGATCCACCCGGCGTCGCGGTGCGTACCATTGGCGCTGTGGACGCGTCTCGTTTCAGGACACCGCTCGTCGGTCTTGCGCTCGGCGCGGTCTTTCTCATGGCTGGCGCCCTCGCCTGGATCGCGAACATGCGTGTCGCCGCCGAGCCGGCGCCGGCGTGGGACGCGGCGGACCGGCTGGGCGAGCTCGTCGCCTCGCGTCAGCCCCACGGGGCTGTCGACGCGTGGCCGATCTACCAGCGCATCCTGCACGAGGCGCTCGGCATCGACGATCTGCTGAACCCCGACGGCAACGAGCTCTACGCCGCGTTCATCTCGCACCGCCGAGACGACGATCCCCTCCGCGGCGACTGGAATGATCCTTACTGGGTGTCGCACCGGGCGCGTCTCGAAGAACTGCGGCCGCTCTTCCCGCTGCTGGATGAGCTCGCCGAGGCGATGGGCTATTCCAGGCCATACCTGCGTCCGGAAGAATTCGGCGAAGGGCCGGCGCCGGGATTCACGATCCTCCTGCCTGAAGTCAGCCTGATGCGCCAGCTCGCCCGTCTCAACACGGTCGGCATGCGGGCCGCGGCGGAGGCGGAGGACTGGGGCGAGGTCGTGCGGCGTTTCCGCACGGGGCGGGCCATCGGGCGGCATCTTTCCTTCCAGGCCACGATGATCGAGTGGCTGGTCAGCGCGGCGGTGATCGCGCTTGTTCACAACGAGATGATCCGGATCGTGATGGAGCATGACATCCCGGCGCCTGTGTGCGAGGCGCTGCTGCGGGCGATGGCGGAGATCGAGTGGCCGGGGCCGGCGCCGGAGGAAATGCATGAAGGCGAGCGCATTGCACAACACGACCTCCTTCAGTGGGTGTACGAGCCCGGCGAGGACGGCAGGCTTGTTGAATGGGCGTTGTGGAGCTTTTCAGGTTTCACGGGGGTCGGTGTCGGAGCCAACCTTGATCCCGCCTCGCCGCCGCCGCTCCACTGGAGGCTGACGAATCTGTCTCCCCGCTTCCTCTACACGCCGACGCACGGCCGGACGCTGCGCGAGATTGACGACCTGTTCGACCAGTACGCGCTGCTCGCCACGCCCGGCGCCGACTTCCATGAGTTCGACAGCGCCGCGGCGATCGCGCGCATCATCCGCCATCCTGTGCTCGAGTACTTCATGCCCGCGCTCGACCGCGCCTCGAACAACCTGATGATCTCGCTCACGTTTCAGGCCGCCCTGGAGGCGATGCTGCGGCTGGAGCTGCGCCACGCGGCCACCGGCGCCTGGCCCGCCACGCTGGAGGAGGCGATGACGCCGGCGCAGGCGACCGATCCGGTGACGGGCGATCCCTTCGAGTATGAGCGCATCGAGGACGATGCGGACGGGCGCCCATACATCCTGCGCGGGCCCGCCCTCTACCCGCTGACCGTCCGCCTCGACCACTGGCCGGTGCTGAACAACGCCCGCGAGCCGATTCCGGAGGCGTGGCGCGAGATCGAACCCTGATGGGGTCTGGATGGGGATGCGCGTTTCGCAACCGTTGATCGAATGGGGGGCGGTACGATGGGGAGAATGCAAGGTCGATCGAAACTTCGGCTTGTCGGATGCGGGGCGCTGCTCGCGGTCTTTCTTGCATCGGCGTGGGTGGGGTGGTTTGCCGCGCATCGCGTGGCGGCGACGCCGGCGCCGGAGTGGGACGCCAATGATCGGCTCAACGAGCTGGTGGCGTCGCGCCAGCCCGAGGGGGCGAATGCGTGGCCGATCTACGAGCGGATCATTCGTGATGCGCTTGAGGTTGATGAGGTGGATTGGTGGATCGGGAACGATCTGCACTCGGAGCTGCGCGCCCTCCTGATGCAACGGCCGCTTCTTGGCGCGTGGAGCGATCCGGTGTGGACGAAGCAGCGCGCCTCTTTCGAGGCGCTGCGGCCGGTGCTGGAAATGCTCAATGACCTCGACGGCGCTCCGGGGTGCGCGCGGCCGTACCTGCCCCCTCCCGAAGCAATGGGCGGGCTGGCGCCCGGCGTCATGACGCTGTTCCCCGAGCTCGGGAACATCCGCAGGGTCGCCATACTGAACGTGGTCGGTCTACGGGCCGCGGCGGCGGAGGAGGACTGGGACGAGGTCGTCCTGCGCTTCCGGGTCGGGCGCGCCATGGCGCGGCACCTGACCCATCAGGCGACGCTTATCGAGTGGATGGTCTCGGGGAGCATGGCGGCGATGCTCTTTGACGAACTCGGCCACATCCTCCTGGAGCGACAAGTTCCGGCGTCCGTGTGCGAGCGGCTGCTCGATGCATTCGACGATCACCCGTGGCCGGGCCTTCCCATGATGGAGATGCTTTCGGGCGAGCGCATTTTCATGGAAGACTTCGTCCAGTGGATTTATTCGCCCGGTGAAAACGGCATTCTCGTGCAGTGGGCGCTGCTCTCGATCGAGATGGAATGGCCGGAGCTCTTTAACAGCGACACCGGCGGGGTTGCAGCGCCGGGAATGAGTTATCGACTCACCGGCCTGAATCCCGCGCTCTTCGTCGAACCCCGCCGCGGCGAGGTGATGCGCATCATCGATGAGATGTTCACCGAGGTCGAGTCGCGAGCCGCTCCGGACGCGCTGGAGCGCACGATCGACGACAGCCTGTTCACGCGCGCCATCAGCCGCAGCAGATTGATCGAGCGCCTGCTTTCGTCGACCGATCGCGCATTCAACAACGTCCGCTCCGCGATGACCACGCAGAAGGGGCTGGAGATCATGCTGCGCCTCGAGCTGCACCGCGCCCGGACCGGCGCCTGGCCCGAGTCGCTGGAGCAGGCGATGGCGCCGGCGCAGACGCTCGACCCGGTGACAGGGCAACCGATCGAGTTCGAGCGGGTCGAGGACGACGAGCACGGCCGCCCCTACATCCTGCGGGCCCCGGACGAATACACGCACCTGGTCCGCCTGCCCCACTGGCCCGAGCTCAATACGGTGCGCGAGCCCATCCCCGATGCGATGCGCGAGGCGTGGGAGGCGGAGCAGGAGGGCGGCGATAACGATCTCTGAATCTCGATCCGGCGCTGGCCCGAAGCCGCCGCATGCGCCCGGCGTCGGCGCCCTGATCATGCTTGGTTGCGGGTAAACTCCGTGCATGTTGCGCCGCAGGTCTCGACATCCCGTTCGTGCAGTGCTTCTTTGCGTTCTCTTCCTCGCCGCGGCGTGGGTGGGGTGGTTCGTGTCCTACCGGATTTCGGCGGAGCCGGTTCCGGAGTGGGACGCGGTGGAGCGGTTGAATGAGCTGGCGGCGTCGCGCCAGCCGGAGGGGGAGGACGCGTGGCCGATCTATGCACGGATCTTGCAGGAGGACTTGAGCGTCGATTTTGACGTCAACACTCGGACAGGCAACCAACTCTACGACGAGGTGCGTCGCTTGAACATGGCCGGCCGCCATCTGTATTTTTCCGAGTGGATGGATCCATCGCTGGCTGCGGAGCGGGAGCGGTTCGAGAGCGTGCGACACCTGCTACAACGCCTCGACGAAGCCGCGGATGCGCCTGAGTTTTCCATCCGATACACAAGTCCGGCCGACGGAGAGTCGCAGCATCGCGTGCTGTTGCCCGGGCTTTCGCATCTGTCATCTTTGCATTTGCTGAATATCATCGGACTCCAGATCGCCGCGGCGGAAGATGATTGGGACGAAGTGGCGAGACGATTCAGGACGGCGCAGTCGATGAGTCGGCATCTGACCTTCATACCCGCGCTCTTGACATGGAATCACAGCGTCGCAATGCACTGGACGACACACGACGAATTGATGAGCATTCTCATGGCGCTCGATGTGCCCGCAGATGCGTGCGAGCAGATGCTGGAGGCCCTAGACGACCTGCCCCGGCCGGCGACGCCGCTGTGGATGATGTACGAAGGAGAGCGACTCCTCACGGCGAACGCGATTCAGTGGATCTACACCCCGGGCAAGAGAGGGTTCATGGTCTATAGCGGGCTTCTTCGACTGGGTCTGAATCGCAGCATCGACTCGCTGAACACAGGATTCTTCAATCGTGCGACTACGCCATATCTCGAACGTGCCGCCAATCTTCATCCGCGCATGTTCGATACACCGCGGCGAGGCGACACGCAGCGCGCCGTGGACGATGTCTACGACGCCGTTGTAGCGCATCTGAAAGGCGATGGATCGACTTTCGATTCGCTTCAGACATTCACGACGGATCGCGTGCAGGGCGATCCGATCGCGGAGCGCTCCGCTCGAGTGGCGATTTTTTATATGCCTTCGATCATGTCTGCGCACACGATGCAGCGTTCGATGGCCGTCATGCTGCGACTGGAGCTGTTTCACGCACGCGCCGGCCGCTGGCCGGACTCGCTCGACGAGGCCATGACCCCCGAGCAGGCGACCGACCCCGTCAGCGGCCTTGCTTTCCGCTACGAACGCACCCCCGACGATCCCCACGGCCGCCCGTATGTTCTCCGCGCGCCGGAGCCGTACCCATACGACGCCGTCGTTCCGGACTGGCCTGTGCTGAATCCGGCGCTCGGGCCCGATCCGGCGGAGCCCGACCCGCTCGATCTGTGATCCGGGCCGCCGCATGCGCCCGGCGTCGGCGCCCTGATCATGCCTGGTTGCGGGTAAACTCCATGCATGCTGCGCCGCAGGCCTCGACATCCCGTTCGTGCAGCGCTTCTTTGCATTCTCTTCCTCGCCGCGGTGTGGGTGGGGTGGTTCGTGTCGTATCGGATTTCGGCGGAGCCGGTTCCGGAGTGGGACTCGGTGGAGCGGTTGAATGAGCTGGTGGCGTCGCGCCAGCCGGAGGAGGAGAATGCGTGGCCGATCTACAAACGGATTCTGATTCATGAACTGGGGTATGAATCGTTCCCGTCCATGAGAGGAAATGACCTGTATGACGAGCTGGGCACATTGTCATCGGGTCAGAATGAGCATTTCCGCATCACCGGCGACTGGAACGACCCCATGTGGGAGGAGTATCGCGCCAGGTTTGAAAGACTCAGACACCTGCTGACACTTCTCGATGAGGCGGCCGCCGCCCCCGGCTTTGCATACCCGTATGGTGATTACGATTCCGGGGACGAATCCATACTGGGCCCACCCGGGATACTGCTTCCCGAACTAGGGGCATTTCGCTTTCTCGCAAGACTGAACACCATCGGCCTGCGGGCCGCTGCGGCGGGGGGAGATTGGGATGAGGTTGTGCAGCGTCTGCGGACCGGCCTCGGCATGGCGCGACACCTCACCTACCAGGCGACGATGATCGAATGGATCGTCGGCCGTGGCATCGCCACTGAACTGTTGACCGAACTTCAACGCGCCTTGATGGAGAATGATGTCCCCTCCATCCACTGCGAAGAAGCGCTGGCAGCGCTGTCGGAGGCGACGTGGCCCGCGATTCCCATTTCAAACGCACTCGACGGAGAGCGCCTCTTCATTCAGAGCATGCTTCAGTGGCTGTATACGCCGGGACAGCGCGGGTTCCTGCACTACCGGTCGATTCACGACCTGGGTTTGGAGCGTGCACTCGACCCGCTTGATACGGACCTCTATCACCAGCCCGTGTTCAACCGAATCGTGAATCTGCACCCGAAGATGATCATGACGCCGAGGCGAGAGGCGTCTGAGAGAATAATCGAGGAAGTATGGGTCGAAATTGATGCGCACTTGTGGCGGGAGCGCCTGGGTCTTGATTCCTTGAACTCACTCATACTGGACCGCACCGAGAACGCCGATGTGCCGCGTTTCCTGCTTGAGTACGTTGCCAGGCCTTTGTACAACTTTTTCCTGTGTAAGACGATGCACCGCTCTGCTTCCGTCATGCTTCGCCTTGAAGCGCACCACGCCCGAACGGGTGAGTGGCCCGATTCACTTCTGGACGCCATGTCGCCCGACGATGCGACGGATCCCGTGACCGGACTGCAATTCCGTTACGACAGAGTCTTCGAAGACCCCCACGGCCGGCCATATCTGCTTCGTGCGCCGGATTCATATCCGTATACACCGCAAGTTGAGGGGTGGCCAGTGCTGAACCAGCCGAGGCCGCCGATTCCGGATTGGATGCACGACGAGGGAACGGGCGGTTCAGGATCGAGCCCTTGAGAAACTGCGGCGTCACGCCTCCGTCGCGTTTCCTGTTTTCGCGTCTTCCTTATCGCTCTCGGGCGCGGACGCCGCCGGCAGCGACTCCGGCACCTCCGCCGCGCGCACATCCACATCCACCATCGGCAGCTCCGAGAGCTCGCGGCCGCTCTTGGCGCCGCCTTCTTCGAACTTGCGCAGCGTCGGGATCAGGCGGGAGTCGACCGAGCCGACGAACCTGTTGTAGCGCTCGACGGTGGCGCGGATCGCTTTGCCCAGCGAGTCGGCGTGGTCGAGGGCGACGGCGGCCCGTTCGTGCAGCTCGCGGCCGAGCTTGAAGAGCTCCTGGGCGCTGTCGGACAGGCTCTTCTCGCGCCAGCCGACGTGCACCGCGCGCAGCAGGCCGATGAGCGTAGAGGGGCTGGCGATGATTACGCCCCGCTCCGCGGCCAGCTCGAGCAGATCGCCGCGGCGTTGCAGGGCGGCGTCGATGAACTGGTCGCCGGGGATGAACATGACGACGAACTCGGCGGAGCCGTCGAAGCGGGCCCAGTATTCCTTCTTGCCCAGGGCCTGCGCCTGGTCGGCGACGTGGCGGGCGAAGCGGTCGAGGTGGCGGTCGGCGTCTTCGGGTGTCTGGGCCTCGATGGCGTCGAGGTAGGCCTCGATGTTGCACTTGGCGTCGACCGCGATCACGCGCTCGTTGGGCAGCCGCACGACCATGTCGGGGCGGAGCAGGCGCCCGTCGTCGTCGCGCGATGAGGCCTGGGTGGCGAAGTCGCAGTACGAGCGCATGCCCGCGATCTCGGCGACGCGTTCGAGCTGGATCTCGCCGTAGCGGCCGCGGACCTGCGGCTTGCGCAGGGCCTGCACCAGCTTGTTCGTCTCCTGGCGGAGATACTGGTTGGATTCGGCGATGGCGCGCACCTGCTCGGTGAGCCCGGCGTAGGCGGCGCCGCGTTCCTTTTCGAGGGCGGCGAGCTTTTCGTCGGTTTTTTTGAGGGTTTCCGCGATGGGCTTGACGAGCTGGTCGACGGCGTCGCGCCGCTTGTCGATCTCGGCCTGCGAGCGCTCGCGCTCGGCTTCGAAGGTCTTCTTCGCGAGGGCGAGGAACTGCTCGTTGGACGATTGCAGCGCCTCGCCGGCGAGGGAGCGGAAGGAGTCGCGCATGTGCTCGATGCGCTTCGAATCTTCTTCGAGGCGGGCGTGGAGCGTTTCGATCTCGCGCGCCAGCGAGTCGCGCTCGGCGATGGTCCGAGTCCGGGCCGCCCACAACCACGCGGCGAGGGCGCCGAGGGCGAGCACGAGGATCGAGAGGATGACGATGGCGGCGAGCATGGGGAGAGTGTAACCGCGCGGGGGGCCCGGTCGTGGGGACCCTCGCTCACGCTTCGGGCTCGTCAATGAGGCGCTGCACTCAACCCTCTCCCCCTGGAGGATTATGCAGCATTGGCGGTGCGGAGATTGATTCGCGCTGCGTGGATGCAGACCTTGGCATGGACCCATGCCCGGACGCGGTGTATGC
>RECQ01000038.1 GCA_007693965.1 Phycisphaeraceae bacterium
AGTGGTCCCAACTCAGGATTGCTCAGAAAATCACTTGACATCAACACAGCCGCTCTGTGGTTCATCCCAAAAACGAATGCAGAGCCACACCGCAATCCCGTTCCGCGAGGCGCTCCGTGTGTGGATCCGCGTGGCGCTGCTGAGTTTCGGCGGGCCGGCGGGGCAGATCGCGGTGATGCACCGCATTCTTGTCGATGAGAAGAAGTGGGTGAGCGAGGAGCGCTTCCTGCATGCGCTCAACTACTGCATGCTGCTGCCGGGGCCCGAGGCGATGCAGCTTGCGACGTACATCGGCTGGCTGCTGCACCGCACGGCGGGGGGGCTGGCGGCGGGGTGCCTCTTCGTGGCGCCGGGGTTTCTCTCGATCCTGGCGCTGAGCGTCGTCTATGCGAACTACAAGGAAGCGCCCGCGGTCGATGCGGTCTTCTTCGGGCTCAAGGCGGCGGTGGTGGCGATCGTGGCCCACGCGGTGTGGCGGATCGGGAGGCGGGCCCTGCGGAGCGGGCCGCTTGTCGCGCTGGCCGCGGCGGCGTTCGCGGCGATCTTCTTATTCAATGTTCCCTTCCCTCTCATCATCCTCGGCGCCATCGTGATCGGCCTTGTCGGCGGGCGCATCCGGCCCGACATGTTCCGCCCGGCGCCGGCGCCGGATGCGGAGGGGTTGACGCCGAGCACTGAATCGCAGCCGGAAGGGTCTGGCGACGCGGGCGCGGATGGCGCTGCAGCGCAGCCGTCCGCGGCGTCGGCCGTGCGCCGGGCCCTGCTCACGCTCGCCCTCTGGCTCGTCATCTGGCTCACGCCCACGCTCGCGCTGCTCGCGATCCTCGGGCGCGGGCACGTCTTCGTCGAGGAGGCGCTCTTCTTCAGCAAAATGGCCGTCGTCACCTTCGGGGGCGCCTACGCGGTGCTGTCCTATGTCGCGCAGCAGGCGGTCGAGGTGTACGGCTGGCTGGCGCCGCTGGAGATGCTTGACGGCCTGGGCATGGCCGAGACGACGCCGGGGCCGCTGATCCAGGTGGTGCAGTTCGTCGGCTACATGGGCGCCTGGCGCGACCCGGGCGGTCTGCATCCGCTGGCTGCGGGCGCGCTGGCGTCGGTCCTGGTGACGTGGGTGACGTTCGCGCCCTGCTTCATGTTCATCTTCGTCGGCGCCCCGTGGGTGGAGCGCCTGCGCGAGAGCCGCGTGCTGGCCTCGGCACTGGCCGGCATCACCGCGGCGGTGGTGGGGGTGATCCTGAATCTCGCGGTGTGGTTCGCGCTGCACACCATCTTCGAAGATGTGGACGAGGTCCGCATCGGCCCGCTGCGTCTGCTGACGCCCGATCCGGCCAGCGTCGACCTGGCGGCGCTGGCGCTCACGGCCGGCGCGATCGTCGCCATGTTCCGCTTCAAGCTCGGGATGGTGTGGACGCTTGCAGCATGCGTGGCGATCGGGATCCCGTTGAGGCTGCTGACGGGGAGTTGATGAGTATGCACCGGCGCGCTCGTCGAACACAGTGACGCCGAGGCTGAGTATTCAAAGCCTCGGTTCCAGCGCCTTCTGAGCGCACGGGAGGGATTGAACACGGAGTGCGCGGAGGAACACGGAGGGAGAGAGGGGAAAAGGGTTGTTGTTGGCGCGTGTCGTGCGGCGCGTGATCGGTTTGGGGCGCATGCGAAACGCGGGCCGGGGTTTGTGTGCCCCGACCCGCGCTGGGAGTCTGTTCGATTCAGTTCGGTCGGTTTATTGATGCATGTTCACTGCGTCCGTGGTTTCGCTTACGGGCAGCGTCCCCACCAGGAGAGCAGCTCGCCCAGGTCCGCCGAGCCGACGACGCCGTCGCCGTTGAGGTCCCAGGGGCAGGCGCCGAACGGCGGGCAGGGTCCCCAGGCGCTGAGCAGGGCCGCGAGGTCCGAGCTGCCGACCGAGCCGTCGCCGTTGAAGTCGCCGGGGCAGGGCAGTGTGCAGAAGTCGCCGGCGCCCCAGAGGTTGTGGGTGGGCCAGAGGATGCCGGTGGCGGGGCCGAACTGGTTCATCAGGTTCTGGAGGTCGTTGAAGATCTGCCAGTCGTTGCCTTCGAGCGACGAGTTCGTTCCGGCGGTGCGCTGGTTGAACATGAAGGAATACGCAACGCCGTCGTTGCGGCGGACGATGAAGGCCCAGGTGCCGCTGATGGAGCCGTTGTGCAGCCGCGTCGAGCCGCTGCTGCTCCAGCCGGCGCCGTAGTTGTTGCCGGACTGCGGCGTCATATTCCACATGAAGTCGATCGAGCCCTGGCTCACAACCGGATTCGACGCGGTGTCGGTGAAGGAGCTGACGTAGCGGGTGAGCTGGAGCACGTCGCCGACCCAGCCGCCGTGTGCGGCGAAGTTCTCGACGTTGAAGCGGCCGTAGGGCATGCGGGTGAAGGTGCGATCGTCGTCGTGGACGCCCGCGCACCAGCGGTTCATCGGGTCGCGGTAGCGGGCCTCGTTGGGCTGCACGTTCTCGATGAGCGAGCGGCCCAGGTACATCCCGCCCGCGCCCACCGGGCACAGCACGTTGTCGTGCACCCACATCTCGTAGTCGTCGCCGGTGAGGATCTCGACGATGCGACCGAGGATCGCGTAGCCGAAGTTGGAATAGGCGTAGCTGTTGCCGGGGAAGAAGCTCAGATCGAACGGCTTCATGTAGTTGATGATGTCGTCGATCTCGACCGGCAGCGAGACGTTCTGATCGTCGGCGACGGTGGCGTCGCGGAACATGGGATCGAAGCCGAGGCCTCCGGGGTTGTCGCCGTCGATGTCCCAACCAGCCGTGTGGCGGAGCAGGTGCGCGATGGTGATGCGGTTGACGTTGACCGAGTCGGTCCAGCCCGTATTCACAATCGCATCGGGGATCTGTCCCAGCGTGGTGGCGAGTGAGAAGGTTGATCCGTCGGGGAGGATGATGTTCTGCTCGATCAGCCGCATGATCGCGGTGGCGGTGATGGGCTTGGAGACGCTGGCCACGCGGAAGGGCGTGGTGAGCTGCGTGATCGCGTGGCCGGGAGGCGCCCAGGTGAAGCCGCGGGCGTAGACCAGCGCGTTGTCGACGGTGATCGCCAGCGCGCCCTGCGAGATCTTGCGGCTCTGCATGAAGTCCTGCATCGCGTCGTCGAACATCGAGAGGGCGGGGACGTTCTGGCCGGTGGTGGTCCACACGGGGGCGCCGGGATCGTCGTGGTAGACGATGGCGTAGCGCCGATTGCCGGCGCCGCCGTACTCGACCGCCGCGGTGGGCTGCATCGTGGTGTTCACGAAGTCGTCGGCCATGTCCTGGAAGTCGTCGCCGGTCTGTCCGTGGCGGGCGACATAGTGCGGCTGGAGCTCCCAGTTCTCGCCATCGGTCCGCAGGAAGACGGCGCCGAAGCGGGGATCGCTCTCAGAGCCGTACACGGTGATGCACACGACGCGGTAGCCGGCGCAGGCGCGGTTCTCGACGTGCGTCTGGTACTGCTCGGCGTTGAGGTTCCACACCGCGTCCGCGTTCCAGGTGGCGGTCGGGTTGGGCACGTTCCAGCCTTCGAAGTTGCGCTCCCACAGGGCGGTGAATCGCGTGTCGCTCCCCGAGCCCGTGCCCGAGAGCCACGTCATGCGGAAGCCCGCCGCGGTCCAGGCCTCGGATTCGGTCTGGAGATCGGCGGCGGTCATGCGGTGCCTGGCGACCCAGTTGGCGGGGGCGAGGCCGTCGTTGACCCACGCCGCGGCGTAGCGCTCGTTGGGGAAGGTTCCGTAGGCGTCGGCGGCGATGGGGCGGTAGCCGAGGTCGAAGAGGTCCTCGAGCGCGGTCTGGTACTCGGCGGAGGTCAGGCCGTGCTGCGCCTCCCAAGGGACGCCGGGGTCCTGAACGCAGATGACGGTGAAGCGGGGATTGGCGATCCCGTTGTTGACGTTGATGGAGATGGGCCGGTAGCCGGCGGGCAGCTCGTTGTCGAAGAAGTCCTGGTACTGCTGGGCGTTGTGGCCGTGGCGCATGATCCAGGAAGCCCCGAGGGCGTCGGCGGCGGTGGTGGCGGCGGCGAGGCAGCAGACGGCCAGCGTCAGGCCGCGTCGCATCAGTTTGTTTCGGAGGGCGGTCATTGGTCTCGTGTCCTGTTGGAGAAGGGGTTACGGTTTGACGCCGGAGGCGGCGTCGGTGCAGAGTGGTGAGCGTCGCCGCTCCCAGATTCCGGCGCTCTGATTCAAAAGAAAATCTGCCCGGGACGGGTCCGAGCCCGTCGCGGCCGCATCGGACCCTCATTCCCCGCCCCCGATTTGCCTCCCCGCGGCGGGCTGGTACACTCTCCGGCTCGCCTCACCGGGGCCTCAGGGTCTTCGGGAGGGGGAGATTGAACCGATTTCTCGCGCATTGACTCCATTTGGCAGGAGGCTCCGGCCATGCCCCGCGTCTGTTTTTTCACAGGTAAAAAGACCAGCTTCGGCAACAAGCGGACCTACCGCGGCCAGAAGATCAGCAAGGGCGGCTTCGGTCTGAAGCCCACCGGCATCAACCGGCGCACCTTCAAGCCCAATCTGCAGACCGTCACCGCGGTCGTGGATGGCCGCACCCAGCGCATCCGCGTCTCCACCAAGGCCATCAAGTCCGGCCTCGTGATCAAGCCGCTCAAGCGCAAGTATGGCTACACCCGGCAGCAGAAGCAGTCCGGCGGCGCCTGAGCCATCCCCGGAACTACGCAACGATACATCAGGGAATCCAACCGAACCCGAAGCCGCACGGCTTCGGGTTTTTTTACGGCTTTTTCGCGGGTTTTCACGCCGGCGCCGCGTCAGGCGCCCGGCTTGAAGCCGATCACCTCGAGCACCGGCGGCGTGCACAGAAAACTGTTGGGATCCTTCGATCGCTTCGCCCACTCTTCGTGAAACGCGTTGTGCTCATCCTGCGTAATCACGCCCTTGGCGACCAGCTTGGGCGTCCAGTTTAAGAAGAACGATTCGGGCCAGCGCCACAGGAGCGATCCGGGCCGCGCGGTGCGCACGATGGGACGGATCGCGCGGACTTCGAGGCCGTGGGCGGCCATCATGGCGGGCAGCCGGCCCGCGAGGTCGGGGTCGCCGCCGCTGTCCGTCCAGCTCTTCGCCGTGGCCTGCACGATGCGGGTGAAGATCTCGCTCCGCGGCGCCAGGGTGACGGCGGTGTAATTGAAGTAGTCGAAGACGGCGAAGGCGCCCCCGGGCTTCAGGGCCTTCGCCGTGCCCGCGACGACCGCCTCCGGGTTCTCGACGAAACACAGCACCCAGCGGGCCCACGCCCGGTCGACGCTGCCGGGGGCCAGATCGAGCTTCTGGGCGTCGCCGATGCGGGCGTCGATGTTCTCCAGGCCTTCCAGCCGGGCCCGGGCCTGCAGGTGCTGGATGAAGTTCTCCGAGCCATCAACCGCGATGACCTTCCCGCCCGGCCCGGCCATCATGGCCAGGTCGATGGTGGCGAAGCCCGGGCCGCAGCCAATGTCGAGGACCGTCTGCCCGGGTCCGACGCCGATCCGCTCCCAGGCGTCCATGGCGTGGCGGCTCCAGATTCGGTGCTGGAGGCCGAGCCGATGCAGTTCCGCATCGTCGACACCGAGGATGTAGTCGTCGATAGGCGGGGCGGTGGAGCCGGTGTTCATGGCGGCGGCGCTCCATGCGGATGTGTGCGTTCGTCTACCTGATGAATTCTGTGAGATTATCCGAGGGGCTGTGGGGGAGGGGAGTGGAATGACCATACATCGACGCGGCGTGGGATGAGTGGGGGATGTTCAGCCCGGCACGGGGGGTGAGGCGGAGCTGTCGTCCGGGAAGTCTCCATCATCAGACGCCGCTGGGGCGATGTGCCCTGGGCGGAGGCGATTCTGGGACCACTCAGCCTCCGATAAATCCTTGCCATAGAGGCGGCTGGGGTGTAACTAGGAGGGAGCGATGCGTCCTGTGAGGAGGCGGCGGATCGCGTTCAGTTCAGACCAGATCTTCGTGGCGTATGACCAGTCCCGGTTTTTCGCTGCGGTTGGAGAGAGATTCATGTTCCATGCTCCATGCGTCGCATCGAGCGACGCGTCGTCAGGATTCTTTCTGCGCAGCGTAGCGGGCCGCCGCTGTGCGCTGCTTGGCGCGGCCTTTCTGGCTCTGACAGCCGGTGTGGCCGGCGCCGATCCCGCTGGTCAAGGCGCGATGAGCCTGCCCATGCCCGGCGCTGCAGCCCCGGAGCGGTTGAGCCTGGAGGCGCTGGGGGTCTGCGACCGCACGATCTACCTTGCAACCGGACCGGTGCGGGCCGAAGGCGAGCGCGTTTCGCTGGCGAAGGTGGCCGGCGATCCCGTCGCCGCCGCCGCGCCGCGCGTGATCCAGCTTGACGGGCCCATGACGCCGACGCGGCGGGCGGCGCTGGAAGGCGCTGGCGTGCGTCTGGGGGCGTACATTCCGAGCAACGCGTACATCGCTCGGCTGAACGACGCTGACGCCGCTGCGCTGGAGGCGATCGACTTCATCCGCTGGCATGAGTCGTATCAGGACGCGTGGAAGCTCAGCGCCAACATCGGGCAGGCGGAGTTGCAGACGGCGGAGCGCCGCGCTATCGCGGATCGAGGTCAGGTCGTGGTCGCCGCGGCTCTTTTCCCCGGCGAGGATGCAGCGGACACGGTCCGGCGCGCACGCGCCATCGAAGGCGCCGCGGTCATGCAGTCCGAGCGGTCCGGCGATCTTGATGTGATTTCCCTGGCGCTGCCGCTCGATCGCCTTGCGGAGCTGGCGGCCATCGAGTCGGTGCAGTTCGTGCAGGAATACCCAGAGGCGACGCTGCGGAACAGCAGCGCCCGCTGGATCGTGCAGAGCAACATCCCGTTCAGCACGCCGATCTACGACCGGGGCCTGGCCGGATCGGGCCAGATCGTGGGCGTGATCGACAACCCGATCAGGGTCGATCACTGCTCGTTCCAGGATTCTTTCCCCATCGGGCCGAATCACCGCAAGATCCTTGCCTACAACGCGACGTTGAGCAGCAGCCTGCACGGCACCCACGTCGCGGCCACCGCGGTGGGCGACGCCTTCGTGAACAACGACACCCGTGGTGTGGCGTACGACGCCCGCCTCGTCTACAGCCCGATTCCGAGCTTCACCACCGGCTCATTCAACAGCGCCCTGGAGTTGCATCACAGCCAGGGCGCTCGCGTGCATACGAACAGTTGGGGCTCAGATCTTTCGACGGAATACAACATCTGGACACGCGACATCGATGTGTTCACCCACGCGCATGAGGATGACCTTGTGCTCGTCGCCATCACCAACCAGTCCACCCTGCGCACGCCGGAGAACGCAAAGAACGCCTTCGCCATCGCCGCGTCGCTGAATCACCCGCAGCAGTCCAAGCACGGCTCCGGCGGCGCCGGCCCGACCAATGATGGTCGCATGAAGCCCGAGTTGTGCGCGCCGGGCGTCCTCATCTCCTCCGCCAGCCCTCTGACGAGTTGCGGCGTGATCGAGATGGCAGGCACCTCGATGGCGGCGCCCACCGTCGCCGGCGCAGCCCTCATCGCCCGTCAGTATTTCACCGAGGGGCGATACCCCGACGGTCTTCCCAACGTCGCTCGGGCTTTCACGCCCACCGCGGCGCTGCTTCGCGCTGTGCTGATCAACTCTGGCGACGAGATGGAGAGTTTCTCCGGCTATCCCAACAGCCGCGAGGGCTGGGGGCGCCTGCTGCTGGATCGTTCCCTTGCCTTTCCCGACGATCCGCGTCAGCTCCTGCTGTGGGATGTGCGGCGGTCGGATCCGGGATCACTCGTCACCGGCGCTGTGCGTGAGCACGAGTTCCAGGTCCTTGGCGACGAAGAGCCCGTGCGCATCACCCTGGTCTTCACCGACGCTCCCGCCGCCCTCGGCGCGGAAGTGGCGAGTGTGAACAATGTGGATCTGAAGGTGACGGACCCGGACGGCGCGGTGTACCGCGGCAACGCCTTCGCCGGCGACGGCTTCTCGCTGGAGGGGGGGCGATACATGCCAGCGATGGGGTTGGACTTTGATCCGAAGAACACCGTCGAGCAGGTGCACGTCGCCTCGCCGCAGGTCGGCCGCTGGAGCATTGAGGTCATTGGGTCTGCGGTGAACCAGGGCGAGGGCCAGGGCTACGCGCTGGTGGTGACGGGAGCCGTCGGCGACGTCGGCGCATGTCCCGCCGACCTGAACGGAGACGGGCAGGTGAACGCCCAGGATCTGGCCCTGCTGCTCTCGGCGTGGGAGGCGTACAAGTCCTTCCCGGCCGCGGACTTGAATGGCGATGGGGATGTGAACGCCCAGGATCTGGCCCTGTTCTTCTCCTACTGGGGGGGCTGCCCGTAAGGGATTTGTGGGGCGTTCAGGGTCCGAAAAGAAGTCATGAAGATAAACTTTCCTCTAGGGGAAAGTGTTGACTCGCAGGGGCTCGGTCGTCAATATGGGTGAAAGAGCTGGATTCGGACTCTCCGGGACCAGCAAATTTAAAGGTCTCGGCGCCTGTTGGGAGGCAGACGCCGCAGAGGAGTAGAAACATGTCTCATGCTGTCTTGCGTCGTGGTTTTGCCTCAGCGGCTGTCATCGCGGCCGCCGGTTCACTGAGCGCGAATGCCACCATCATCACCGACCTGACTGTCCAGGATGAGCTCGACGTGCTCGTCGGACTCGTCCCGCTGGATCTGTCCAGCATCGTGAGCACGGTCGGCGGCCCGAGCAACAATGTCTTCAGCACGACGTTCTCGTCGACGACTCCCGGCGCCTTCACCGGCGCCCTGACCGCGACTGTCTACGGCAACGTCGGCGCGCCCGGCTCCTCGCTGACCGACATCGCGATTATCTACACCTTCGTCGGCGACGGCCCCAGCGGCATTGATGACTTCGAGTTCGGCGTCGACTCCGGCGCCAGCCTCGATTTCGACGATGTGCTTCGTGGCACGCACGGCACGATCGTGGATGCAACGACGATCGGTCAGGCCAGCCCGGTCGTCTCGCTCGGTCTTGACGGCTCGAACAGCACCCTCACGTTCGACTTCTCCAGCGCCGGCGACCCACTGGGCGGCTTCGACAGCCCGAATCCCGTCTCCGAGACGTTCAGTTGGTACATCCGCAACGACGCCGCGGTGCAGATCAACCTGGTCGATGTGGTCGTGACCGATTTCAGCGCTGCGACGACGCAGACGCTCGCCTTCACCAATATCCCCGGCCAGCCCGATATCGGTGTGCCGGCGCCCGGCGCTGTGGCCCTCTTCGGTCTCGGTTTCGCCGTCGCCTCACGCCGTCGTCGCTGAACGAACTTTCTCGGAGCGTGAACCGCGGCTTAGCGGTTCGTCGGTATGCTACGAGAGTACCGCTTGATCATTCTTCCGGAGCGCCGAACATGCTGAGAGTTCCATTCTCAAACACTGCGGCAATGGCGACTGCCGTCTGCCTCGCGATCGGCGCAGGGCAGGCTCAAAGCGCCTTTGATCCCGCGATTTACACCACACCGGATCCTGCGGGCTTCGGTACTCAGATCGCGGAGTTGGATCTGGCGGACACGAGCTATAGTTTCACGCCGTCCGGAAGCTTCACTTCATCCGGTTATGTCAACGAGTTTAACGGCCTCATTTTCGACAGCACCGAACTGGTGAGCCGTGTCTACCGAGTAGACACGGAGACAACCTTTTCGCAGGGCGCCGAAAGCATCACGCTCCAGCCCAACCAGCTCGTTTTCTCCTACACCATTCGGCTGGTCGAGGAGAGCCCCAACACCGTCTTTTCGATGCGTGAGTTTCAGGTGGGCCTTCTCAACTTTGTAGGCGGCGACATCATGGACGGCTCGGCCATTCTCGGTCGCGGCGTAGTGACGCCCGATGCAGGCGTCGCGGCGCCGGTCGGGGGCAATCCGCTTTCCTTCGAGGATCTGGGCATGTTCGGCTCCTCGCTCGATTTCGAATGGCCCACCGGCGATCTTTCCGCCCAGCTCGGCAATGAGCAGTCCATCACGCTGCTCATGTTCTCACGGGCGCGTCCCATCGGAGAAGGGCTTGGCACATTCATCGCCCCAGCTGGTCAGCAGACGGGCGTCGATCCCATCGCCGGCAATATGCCGACCCTCATTCCCCTCGTTCCCGGTCCTGGCGCGGCGGCGCTCTTCGGTCTCGCGGGGCTCATCGGGCTTCGAAGAACAAGAGGCGGGTGAGCGTCATCTCCCGCCCGGCGACCTGAAACACTCTCACGTAATATTCCTCGGGGGAGGATGTGAGATATACGGATGCAGGTGTCTGCAGTGAACCTGCCAGATGAGTTCCATGCTGGCCCTCTACGCGGCGGAGGATAGGCGTGACAAGCTCGATTCTGCGCATTCTCGCAGCGGTCTTTCTGCTGATAGCACTGACCGCTTCGCTCGCCCCCGGTTTCACGCTGCTCGGCTTTCGTACTTGGGAGCAGATCCAGAACGGCTCCTTCCACTACTGGCAAATAGAGCCGCTCGGGACGCCGTTCACGCTCAGCTACGCCATCGACGACGATTTTCTCAACAATCAGGGCGGACCGGAGTTCACCGGTCTTGCGCATGCTGCGGTCGTCTCCGCGCTCGACACCTGGAGCGAGACCTCGGGCGGATTCATCACGTTCGAGGAGGCGCCGTGGTCACCCGTTCCCAACGACAACGATGACGGCATTCCACCTGCATGGGAAGGTCCCTCGTTCGAGGAGTGGCTCGACGATCAGGAGTTGCCGCAGGAGGAGCGACAGTTCGGAAACACGCTCCCGGGCTGGGGCGCTAATGTCGATGTCTTCAGCAGGTCCTCCGGCTTCGAGATCTTCTCGGGCAACCTGCATTTCGTGATGTCGCCGACTACGCTCGCTTTTGCGATCGTGAACCGGACCGGTGGGAAGCGCATCCGCTCCGTCGACATCTACCTGAATGAGGATTTCACCTGGTCCACCACGGGCCAAAGCGGCACGTTCGATGTCGAGACGGTCGTTCTGCACGAGCTCGGCCACGCCCTCGGCCTTGATCATCCCAAAGATGCAGTCGCCGAGGGCAGTGTTAATCTCGATCCCAATACCTTCGAGCCCGGCTGGCCGTGGTCTTCCGCCGACGTCATGCACCCTGTCTACACGGGGATTAAGCGACAGCTGACCATCGATGAGGTCGGTGCGCTGCAGTTCCTTTATGGGGTCGAGGTCGAGGAGGATACACTTCCCGGAGATATCAACGGCGACGGCGTGGTGAACTCGCAGGACCTGGCCTTGGTGCTGGGGTCCTGGGGGGCGTGCCCGAAAGCGCCGCTTCCGTGCATTTCCGACATCAATGGAGACGGCCTGGTCAATGCGCAGGATCTCGCCATTCTTCTGGCAAATTGGGGCGCTTCGCTGGCGGATGCAGACTGAGTGACGAAGCGTGTTCCCGACATCCAGAATCTTCACCTCTCATCCAGACCGGAGCGCGACGGGCGGCGTGTGTGCGCATCGGGGATGCTGCTTCTTTCACTGCTCTTTCTCCTCGGCGCTGAGGCGTCGTCCTTCACGCTCTTCGGTTTCCGCTCGTGGCAGCAGATTCAGTACGGCGCATTTGTCACCTGGATCGAGGGGGATTTCGGCGAGCCCTTCACCCTGAGCTTCGCCATCGAAGACGACCTGCTGCATCGTTCCGACCGGCCCGAGCTCTCGGCGCAGGCCCGGGCCGCGGTGTTGAACGCGCTGGCGAGCTGGAGCGCCGGCTCGGGCGGGCTCATCACGTTCGAGGAGTCGCAGTGGTCGGCGACGCCGAACGAGGGCGCCTCGCCGCCGGCGTACGAGGGCCCGCCTCTCGATGAATGGGATGGCGATATGTCCACGCCCTTCTGCTGGGGCGCCAACATCGACGTCTTCAGCCGCCCGACGGGATTCGAGATCACCTCCGAGGGCATCGACTTCTTCATGTCGCCGACAACACTCGCCTTCGCGATCGTCACGCGCACCGTCGTGGTGAACCGCATCCGCTCCGTCGACATCTACCTCAACGAGAGCTTCAACTGGTCGACCACAGGCGAGCCGAACACGTTCGATGTCGAGACGGTGATGCTGCACGAGTTGGGCCACGCGCTCGGCCTCGATCACCCGCAGCAGGCCGCCGACATGGGCGGCGCCAACCTCGATCCGCAGGAGTTCCTGCCCGGCTGGCCCTGGTCCAGCGGCGATGTGATGCACCCCGTCTACACCGGAATCAAACGCGCCCTCACCGAGGACGAGCTCGGCGCCCTGCGCTTCCTGTACGGCGCCGAAGTCCACGGCGGTCCTGGCGGCGACCTCAACGGCGACGGCGTGGTGAACTCACAGGACCTGGCCATGCTGCTCGGTTCCTGGGGCGCCTGTCCGGCGCCGCCGGTGTCGTGCCACGGCGACATCAACGGCGACGGGGTCGTCAACGCCCAGGACCTCGCAATCCTCCTGGCGAACTGGGGCGCCACGTCCCGGGGAGGTTCCGAAGTTGGCGCCGGCGCCGGGACACACGAGGCGTCGCCGATTTCGAACACAGGACGCTGAGCGGCGCCGCGTCCGCCCCGCCCGCCGCACCCTGCGTGGCCTTACTCCACCGTCGCGATCACCTTCAACTCGATCGCGATCGGCGTGGGCAGGGCCGTGATCTCGATGGTGGTGCGGGCCGGCTGGTTGTCCGCGAAATACTCCGCGTATACGCGGTTGTAGGTCTCGAAGTCGTCCTTCATGTTGGTCAGAAAGACCAGCACATCGACGATGCGGCCCCACGATGAGCCCGCCTCCTCGACCACCGCCCTCACGTTGTCAAAGACGCTGCGGCACTGGGCCTCGATGTCATACGCCAGCACGTTCCCGTCCTTGTCCAGCGTGACGCCGGGGATCTCCTTCGAGCCGCGCTTCCGCGGCCCCACGCCGGAGAGAAACAGCAGGTTCCCCACCCGCCGCGCGTGCGGATACAAACCGACGGGCTCCGGCGCCCGCACGCTGTCAACGCGACCTGAATTCTGTTCAGCGCTGCTCATCTGATTGAACTCCCTGATTGCGGGCACGAAAAGCGAGCGATGGAGACCGGCAACCTCGACGATGCGATCTGAAAACCTATTGCCCATTCCCCATTGCCCATTGCCTCTCCCCCCTCACATCTTCACACACACGTTCTTCGGCTCGGTGAAGAAGCGCAGCGCCTCCTCGCCGCCCTCGCGTCCGACGCCGCTCTTTTTTACGCCCCCGAAGGGCGTGCGCAGGTCGCGTAGCATCCAGCAGTTGATCCACACGATCCCCGACTCGATGCGCTCCGCCACGCGGTGGGCCCGCCTGAGGTCGTTCGTCCACACCATCGACGCCAGGCCGTACACCGTGTCGTTCGCCCGCGCGATCGCCTCGTCTTCATTTTCAAAGGAAGAGATGGTGACGACGGGGCCGAAGATCTCCTCCCGCTCCGTGCGGCAGTCGGCGCCCAGACCCGTCACCACCGTCGGTCGGTAGAAATACCCGCCGGCGCAGCGCTCGTTCGGCGCCGGCGCCCGCTCGCCACCGGCGATCACCGTTCCGCCTTCCTCCCGCGCCAGTTCGACCGCGGTCTCGACCTTCTCCAGATGCTCGCGCGACACCAGCGCGCCGTGCTGCGTCGAATCCTCCATCGGATCGCCGATCACCAGTGATTTCGCCGCCTTCGCCACGCCCTCGACCACGCGCTCGTACGCAGATCGCTCCACCAGAATCCGTGAGCCGCACAGGCAGATCTGCCCCTGGTTGGTGAACGCGGCCCGGGCTGCCTCGGCGATCGCCAGATCCATGTCGGCGTCGGCGAAGATGATGTTGGGGTTCTTCCCGCCCAGTTCGAGCGAGAGCTTCTTGAACTTCGGCGCTGCGGCCTTCGCGATGGCGGCGCCGGTTTTCGTGCCGCCGGTGAAGGAGATCGCCGTCACCTTCGGATGCGCCACCAGCGCCGCCCCCGCATCCCCGCCGCGCCCGTGCACGATGTTCAGCACGCCCGGCGGCAGCCCCGCCTCGATGCACAGCTTCGACAGATGAAACGCCGTCAGCGGCGTCACCTCGGAGGGCTTGCCCACCGCCGTGTTGCCCGTCGCCAGGGCCGGGGCGATCTTCCACGTGAAGAGGTAGAGCGGCAGGTTCCACGGCGAGATCAGCCCCGCCACGCCGCGGGGCCGGCGCAGGGTGTAGTTCAGGGCCGCGTGGTCGGTGGCGTGCAGCTCGCTCTTCTCGTGCAGGATGGCGGTGGCGAAGAAACGAAAGTTCGCCGCGGCCCGTGGAATATCCACACGCCGGGCGAGCGTGATCGGCTTGCCGGTGTCGCGGCTCTCGGCCTGCGCCAGCGCTTCGAGGTTCTGCTCGATCAGCTCGGCGATGCGGAGCAGGAGTTTCGAGCGCTCTTCGGCGGGCGTGGCCGCCCACGCGGGGAACGCCTCCGCCGCCGCGGCGACGGCGCTGTCGACATCGCCCGCATCCGAGTCAGGCGCCAGCGCGTGGGCCTTGCCGGTGGCGGGCTCGATTGACTCGAGGTACGAGCTTCCCGCGGGCTCGACCAGCTCTCCGGCGATGTAGTTGGCGATGCGCTCCATCTCGATTCCTCCGCGCTCGGGCGCACGAATTAGAGGCAGCCGGTGCGCCCGCCGTCCACCGGGAGGTTGATCCCGTTGATGTACCCCGCCGCGGGCGAAGCGAGGAACGCCGCCGCCGCCGCGGTCTCTTCGGGCTTGGCGAAGCGGCGCGCCGGGATCGAGCTGCGCATCGCCTCGGCTTCCTGCTCCACGGTCCGCCCGCTCTTGCTGGCGCGGTTCTTGAAGATCGCGGCCAGACGGTCGGTCTCCGTCGCGCCGGGCAGGACGTTGTTCACGGTGATGCCGAAGGGCCCGAGCTCCATTGAGAGCGTCTTGGCCCACTGAGCCACCGCGCCGCGGATGGTGTTGGAGACGCCCAGCCCCATGATGGGCTCCTTCACCGACGTCGAGATGATGTTGATGATGCGCCCGTACTTCGCCTCCTTCATACCGGGCACGAGCGCCTGCGCCAGCGCCTGGTTGCACAGCAGGTGTGCCCGGAAGGCGTCGAGGTAGGCGTCCGCGGCCGCGTCGAGCGCCGGGCCGCCGGGTGGGCCTCCGGTGTTGTTGATGAGGATGTGGGCGCCGCCCCGGTCCTGCACGATGTTCTCGATGGCGCGCTTCACATCACCGGGATCGCTGAAATCAGCCGCGGCGTATCCGTGCCGCCCCGCCGCGGCGCCGCCGAGGTCCTTCGCCGTCGCCTCCAGGGCCGCCTTGTCGCGGGCCAGCAGCACCACCTCGGCGCCGAGGGCCGCGAGTTCGAAAGCGCAGGCCCGCCCGATCCCGCGCGTGCTGCCACAGACAACCGCGCGCCGTCCTTCCAGTGTCATGTCCATGGGGGCAGCGTAGCAAGGTCGTCCGGCGAGTTGATATTGACCGCCTCGCCGGGCGGAATGGGCGCCGTCGCCAGGCGCTCTCGCGGCGCGGCGTCGTGCAGGCTGAGCAGTGGGGGAGTCGCCTCCAGTCGTCGCGCCAGAACATCAAGCATCGGCGCCCGGTACAGCCCGATGCACGGCTCGATGCGCCCGCCCGCCTCCGCGAGCACGGCCCACGCATCGGGCGTTCGCTCCACTGCATCGAGCACAGCGCGCACGGTCGATGCGCGGACACGGGCCAGATCGCCGGAGAGTGCGAAGACCCCGTGCCACCGACCGTCGTCCTCGACAGTCGGCGCCTCCACAGCGCTGCGCTGGTCACGATCACCGGCCATCGAAGACGACGATCGGCAGCGCGCCCGCAACGCCGTCAACACACCCCCCGCAGGACCGAGCCCGGGATGCTCATCCGGAAGGCGCCCGTCCGCCCGTCCCGCGACCTGCCCATCGCAATCCCCCACGATCACGACGCGATCCCCGAACACCTCGCGCAGCGCCGCGATCGCGACATCCACGAGCCACCCCTCACGCCCGTCCGCCAGCATCACCGGTTCGCGCAGCTTGTCGCGCCCGAACCGGCGCGAGCGACCGCCGACGAGAACGATGGGAAAGATGTGATCGAGCGTCGGCATGGGGGGAGAGTAGTTCCGAGTTCCGAGTACCGAGTTCTGAGTACCGAGTACCGAGTACTGAGTGCCGAGTGACGAGTGCCGAGTTCAGAGTTCAGAGTGCTTGTGTTTAATTGTTGTAGATTCGCGCGACTGGCGCTGTTCCCGAGGCTTCGTCGAAGACTCCTCAGCCTCGGCGTCTCAGGGTGTCCGATTTTTGAGAGATGATGGGTTGAACAAACGGCCAACGGCCAACGGCGACCGAGCGACGACCCGCGACCCATGGCCCACGACCGACGATCCACTCCCAACGGCCTGAGGCCAACGAACTGCGATCCACGGCCACCGATCTATGACGCCTGGCCCGTAATCCGAGCCACGAAAATCGATTCAAAAATCTCAAATCTCAAATCTCAAATCTCAAATTTCAGATTTCAAATCTCAAATTTCAGATTTCAAATCCAAAATCCAAAATCTGAAATCCGAAATCTCAAATTTCAAATCAAACCACCCTGACCCCACCTCCATCTCAGAATCCCTTCCTCTCCTTCTTCGCACTCCGACTGAACGCCCGCCGATCCTTCTCCACAGACACCTCCAGCGGATTCTCCGTGGTCAGATCACCCGCGAAGTAAACGCCCTCGTGCTCTTCACTCATAAGCGTGCGCAGGTCTTCCGGACTGATGATGATATTGATGCGCGCATCCTCGATCAGCAGGCGCCCGGACTCCGCCCGTCCGGCGTCCTCATCCACGCGCAGCGTGCAGATGAAGCGGCGGGGCTTTCCAGCGCCGTCCGGCGCCGAGACGCCCACCTCCAGGGCGCGCCCCTTGCTCAGCTCCTGCACATCCTCATGATCCAGCCGCAGGCGGACCGAGTTTTCTCCGAGTTGCAGTTTCACGCTGTGCCCTCCTTCACGCCCACGACCGGCAGGCGCCGGCTCTTCTCGATCGTCGCGGCGAAGCTTTTGAACGCCGGCGTCTTCGACCGCGCATCCAGCGTCCGCGGCACGAGCGCGTTCGCCTCGGGGTAGTACATCGCCGCGTTCCCTTCGCGGATATTCAGCGCCCGCACCACGATGTCCGGCATCGCGCCTGTCTGCGTGCGCACGGTCACGCGCTCGTCCACTTTCAGACCGAAGCGCTCGATGTCCGCCGGGTTCATCATGATCACATCACGCCGCGTCTGCCCGCGATAGATGTCCTCGTCCTCGTACACCACCGTGTTGAACTGCCCCTCCGATCGCAGCGTCATCACGCGGATTGCACAGCCGGCACGTCTCCCGGTGGAACTGCTCTCCCAGCCGTTTTCGCTTTTCTCCTCCCCCTTTAACCCCGGCAACGCCACCGCATGCAGCTTCGCCCGGCCGCTCTCCGTCCTGAACTTCGGCTCCGCGATCGCCCGCCCGGGAATCAGAAACTCTTTCCGCGTCCTGTCAATCTCGCCGATCTTCTCATACCCGGGCACGATCTTCGCCATCGACTCGCGGATCTTCCCGTGGTCGCGCATCATCTCCCAGTCGATGGGCAGCCCCGGACCGAGCACGCGCCGCGCCAGCTCCGCGATCACCTCCACCTCGCCCCGCGGCCCTTCGTGCCGCGCCGGGCCGCCGTCGCTCAGGCGCACATAGCTGAACATCGACTCCTGCGTCGTCGCCTGCGACTCCTCATCGCGGGCCCGCACCGGCAGCACGATCGTCTCTTCACCCCGGCCGCGGATGTGCCCGGTGTTGAGCGTCGTGCTCAGATACACCGTCATCCCGATCCGCTTCATCGCCCGCTCCGCGAACGCGGCGTCCGGGTTCGATCCGAACAGATTTCCCCCCAGGCACATCGCGAAATCAACGCCGCCCTCCTCGGCACGGCGCATGCTCGCCATCGTGTCCATCCCCGGCGCCCGCGGCAGCTCCACGCCGAAAACGCTCTGCAACCGCTCGAACACCGCTTCCTTCAACTCCGGCACAACGCCCACCGACCCCATCCCCTGCACATTGCTGTGCCCGCGCAGCGGCAGCAGCCCGGCGCCCGGCCTGCCGATCATCCCCCGCAGCAGCGCCATATTCGCGATCGCATGCACGTTGGCGACGCCGTGCTCGTGATGCGTCATCCCCATCGCCCAGCAGAACATGGCGCCTGTCGCCTGCGCATACAGCCCGCCGATGCGCTCCATCTGCGCCCGCGGCACGCCCGACTCGGCCTCCAGCCGCTCCCACGACAGGCCCTCGATGTGCGCGCGCAGCCCGTCGAAACCCTCGGTGTGCGCATCCAGAAACGCGGTGTCCTCCGCGCCGCGTTCCAGAACGGCCTTCCACACGCCCGTCAGGAACGCGATGTCCCCGCCGATGTGCGGCTGCGCGTACTCGCTCGCAATATCCGTCCCGAAGAGCAGGCTGCGCACATCCGACGGCACCTTGAAGCGCACCAGCCCTGCCTCGCGCACCGGGTTCACCACCACGACCACCCCGCCGCGGCGGCGGAGGTCCATCAGCGAGCGCATCAGCCGCGGATGGTTCGACGCCGGATTGGCGCCGATGAGCAGGACGAAATCGCTGCGGTCGATGTCTTCCAAAGACACCGTCCCCGCGTGCGCGCCGACCGAGTCCATCAGCCCCACGCCCGACGCCTGGTGGCAGTAGAAGGAGCAGTTGTTGACGTTGTTGGTCCCGTACAGCCGCGCCGTGAGCTGGAGCAGGAAGCCCGCCTCGTTGCTGGAGCGCCCGCTGAAGTAGAAGAAGCTGCGATCGGGCGTCGTCGCGCGCATCTTCGCGCTGATGCGCTGTAGCGCCTCGTCCCACCCGATCGCCCGGTACGAGCGGTCCCCCGGCCCGGCGCAGAGCGGCTCGGTCAGCCTGCCCGCCGCCTCCAGCTCGCGGGGCGAGAAGCGCTCCAGCCTTGCGAAGTCGAACTCGTCGAAGAAGCCTTCGCGGACGCGCCCCTGCATATCGGCGGCCATGGCCTGGATCGACTTCTTGCACACCTCGGGGAATTTCCCCGCCTCGTTGACCATGCCCCCGAGCTGGCCGCCCATGCCCAGGGCGCAGGTCTTGCAGGCGTTGCGGGAGCGCAGGGCCTTCCACAGGCGCATGTAGCCGCCCGTCCGCCGGGCCATCTTCAGGCTGTAGCGGATGGCGGGCCATCCGCCGCCTGCGGTCACGGCTCTGCTGCTGCTCATGGAGTCGCCCCGCGAGGCGGCGTCCCGGGGGCGCCGTCCGCGCTGCCGCGCTGCGCGTGAAGGAAACGGCGCCGCCCCGCCGCCGAGCCCCGATTCTACCGATCCGCCCGGGACGCGCCCCGTCCGCCGCGCTTCGCCGGATTCACCTTCTGGACCGTGGGAGACCGGGCGTCACCGGGCGGATCGGGGGGAATCCGGGGGGATTGCGGCAATTCATGTGCTTCGTTTCCAGAACAAGGGGGCGCCGAAGCCTCTCTTTCCTGTACAAAGTGAACCATGCCGACTCTGTGCAGTCGCATCCGAGACCAGAAGAGGAGATTCGTGACCATGCCGATTCCAGCCCGCGCCGTGGTGCGCGCCGTCCGTCCCTGCTTCGATGCAGCGCGCCTTCCCGGACTCCTCCGGGCCCGCCCGCTTCAGATGCTTGCGATTCTGTGCCTCGCCGCCATCGCGCTGGCGCCGGCGCCGGCCCTGGCGCAGCAGGACCAGCCCCACAGCCCGCACGCCGGGATGCTCCGTTACCCCGATGTGAGCAAGAGCCACATCGTCTTCGTCTACGCCAACGACCTGTGGGTCGTCCCGCGCGATGGCGGCACGGCCCTGCCGCTGGCCAGCCCTCCCGGCGAGGAGCAGTTCCCCCGCTTCAGCGATGACGGGCAGACCATCGCCTTCGTCGGCAACTACGAGGGCGGGCGCGACATCTACACCATCCCCGTCTCCGGCGGCGTGCCGCACCGCGTCACCCATCATCCCGGCGGAAAAACCCTCAACGGCTGGACCCCGGACGGACGCCTGCTCTATTCCACCAACGCCTTCGCAGGACGCGACCGCATCACCGAGCTCTTCACCGTCAGCCCGGATGGCGAAACCGGCGCCGGTGTGCCGCAGAAACTCCCCGTCCCCTACGGCGCCATCGCCGACATCAGCCCCGACGGCCAGTGGCTGGCCTACACCTTCCACACGCGCGACTTCCGCACCTGGAAGCGCTACCGCGGCGGCATGGCGACCAACATCTGGCTTTTCAATCTCAACAACCACACGGCGCGCCAGATGACCGACTGGGAGGGCACCGACACCCAGCCCATGTGGCACGGGAACACGGTTTACTACCTCTCCGACGCCGGCCCAGCGCACCGTCTGAACATCTGGAAGTACAACGTCGACACCCGCCGACGCGAACAGGTCACACGCTTCCGCGAGTTCGATGTCAAGTGGCCCTCGATGGGCCCGGGCCCGAACGGCAATGGCGAGATCGTCTTCCAGCACGGCGCCGATCTCTACCTGCTCGACCTCGGAACCAACGCCATGCGCACGGTGAACGTCACCGTCCCCGGCGATCGCACCCACATCCGTCCCCAGCCGGTCGACGTCAGCAGCTTCATCAGCAACGCCGACATCTCGCCATCCGGCGCCCGCGTGACCGTCGAGGCCCGCGGCGATGTGTGGACGCTCCCCGCCGAGCACGGCTCGCCGCGCAACCTCACGCGCACCAGCGGCGTCGCCGAGCGCACGCCCGCCTGGAGCCCGGACGCACGCTGGATCGCCTACATGTCCGACGAGACGGGCGAGTACGAGATGTATGTCACCCAGTCCGACGGCCGCGGCGAGACGAAGCAGCTCACCGAGGGCAGCGAAATCTTTTACTACGAGCCCATCTGGTCGCCGGACTCCAAGCACATCGCCTTCACCGACAAGGCGGGCTGGATCTACCTGCACACCATCGAGAGCGGCGAGACGAAGCAGGTTGTGAAGGATCCATTCTCGTGGGACAACACCAGCCGCACGGTGGACTGGTCGCACGATTCGCGCTGGCTCACCTTCGCGCTCAGCGGCGAGCGGACGCCAAGCAGCAGCGTCTACCTCTACAACGTCGAGGAGGACGAACTGCACCAGGTTACGCACGAGATGTTCAACGACTCCTCGCCCGTCTTCGACCGCAAGGGCGACTATCTGTACTTCACCAGCAACCGCTCCTTCAGCCCCATGTACGGCGAGCTGGACACCTCCTTCATCTACGCCCGCACCCAGGTCCTCATGGCCGTGCCCCTGCGCGAGGACATGAAGCATCCGTGGCTGCCCGAGAGCGACGAGGAGACCTGGAAGGATGAAGACGAGGAGGACGAAAACGGCGATGAGGAGAACGGAGAAAACGGCGAGAACGGCGACGACGCCGCGAACGACGAGCCCGACGCCGAGCCCGTTCCCGACGACGGCATCTCCGGCGTCTGGAGCGGGACTGTCAGCGGCCCCCAGCCCCTGCCTCCGGGCGGCGCCCCCTTCTCGCTCACGTTGAACGTCGCCTCCGATGGCGCCGTCTCCGGCAGCCTGAACGTCATGGAGTTCTCCGGCGCCATCACCGGCCAGTACAACCGCGCCAGCGGCGCCCTGACGTTCACCATGAACATCGAGGGCGTCGAATTGCAGTTCAACGGCAACGCCCGCGACGGCTCGCTCACCGGCACGGGCGCCGTCCCGGCCATGGGAATGACGGTTGAGTTCAAGGGCGAGCGCACCCAGGCTGCGGGCGCCGGCGACAGAGATGGCGCCGACGCCAAGGCAGACGACAAGGCCCGCGAAACCGTCGAGATCGACATCGAGGGTTTCGAGAGCCGCGCCATCATCCTCCCCGTCTCGAACGGCAACTTCGGGCGCCTCGGCGTCAACGATCGCAACCAGCTCATCTACGCCCGCGGCGCCCACCGGGGCGAAAGCGGCGGATGGTCCATCAAGCTCTTTGACATCACCGATGACCAGAAGCGCGAGCAGGATGTCGCCGCCGGCGCCGGCTTGTTCCGCATCTCGGCGGACGGCAAGAAGATGCTGATCGTGCGCGGCTCGTCGCTGAGCATCCAGAACGCCGCGGCGGGCGCGAGCGCCAAGCCCGTCGTCACCGCGGGCATGACCGTCCGCATCGATCCGCGCGAAGAATGGCGCCAGGTCTTTCATGATGCGTGGCGCATCCAGCGCGACTTCTTCTACGACGCCGGCCTGCACGGCGTCGACTGGGAGGCGATGCGCGATCGCTACGAGCCGATGCTCGAGAGCTGCGCCTCGCGCGAGGATGTCGGCTTCGTCATCGCCGAGATGATCTCCGAGCTCAACGTCGGCCACGCCTACTACCGCGTCGGGCGCACCGGCGAGCCCCAGCCCAGCGTCTCCGTCGGCCTGCTGGGCTGCGAGTTCGAAGTCGACAACGGCGCCTTTCGCATCTCGAAGATCCACGAGGGCGCGCAGTGGGACGCCGACGCCCGCGGCCCGCTCAGCGCCATGGGCGTCGATGTGAACGTCGGCGACTATCTGCTCGCCGTCAACGGCATGCCGCTCGACGGCATGCCCGACCCGTGGGCCGCCTTCGCGGGCACGGTCGGCCGCGCGGTCACCATCACCGTCAGCGAGAAGCCCGAGTTGGACGACGATGCCCGTGATGTCGTCATCCAGCCGATCGGCAGCGACTACGGCCTGCGGTACCGCGCGTGGATCGAGAAGAACCGGGCGTACGTCGAGGAGCAGACGGACGGACGCGTCGGCTACATCTACGTTCCCTCGACGGGCGTCGATGGTCAGAACGACCTGGTCCGCCAGTTCTACGGCCAGCGTCACAAGGAAGCCCTGATCATCGACGAGCGCTGGAACTCCGGCGGCCAGATCCCCACGCGCTTCATCGAGCTGCTCAATCGTCCTGCGACCAACTACTGGGCCCGGCGCGATGGGAACGACTGGATGTGGCCGCCAGACAGCCACCAGGGCCCCAAGGCCATGCTCATCAACGGCCTCGCCGGCTCCGGCGGCGACGCCTTCCCCGCCTATTTCCGCCAGGCCGGCCTCGGCAAGCTCATCGGAACCCGAACCTGGGGCGGGCTGGTGGGCATCCACGGCAACCCGGCGCTGATCGACGGCTCCAGCATCACCGTGCCCACCTTCGGTTTCTACACGACGGACGGGAAGTGGAGCATCGAGGGCCACGGCGTCGACCCCGACATTGAGGTCATCGACGATCCGTCGAAAATGGTCGACGGCGGCGACCCCCAGCTCGATGCGGCCATCGAGCACATTCTGGAGGAGCTGGAGCGCAACCCGCACGTCCCGCCGCAGCGCCCGCGCTCGCCCGATCGCAGTGGCATGGGGCTTCCGATGGATGAGCGGTGAGTTTCAGGAAAGCGCCAAATCGCCAAATCGCGAAAGCGCCAAAGAGCCAATGATTTGGCTCTTTGGCGCTGCAGCGCTTTGGTTTACTGCTTCGCGGCCGACGCATCATCCACGCGCCCGATTTCGAACGCTCGAATGATGCAGTGCAGTCCCGCCGACACGCAGACCAGCAGCGTGAAGAAGGCGACAAATGCGATCACCGTCAGCAGCAGCGGGGGAAGGCCGGCGAGCCAGTCGCGCGAGGTCGGATGCAGGCCGATGCCTGCGGCGATCGCCGCGGGCAGACACAGGCCTGCCCCCATCGCCAGCAGCGGCAATG
Organism: Phycisphaeraceae bacterium; assembly: GCA_007693965.1. Taxonomy (GTDB): domain Bacteria; phylum Planctomycetota; class Phycisphaerae; order Phycisphaerales; family UBA1924; genus RECQ01. The sequence goes on from RECQ01000038.1 coordinate 23,609, forward strand.
ATTTGCCGGGTCGGCGCAGCGCGAGAATGACGCCGCTCAACGCCATCAGCAGCGCACCGACTCCGTAGCGGCTGAGCGTCAGCGGATCGCGAAGAGTGCCGCGGACCATCACGCCCATGCCCTGGGCGGCGTCGGCCCGTGATGAGGCTGCGAAGGCAAGCAGCCCCGACACCGCGATGGCGCCGCCAATGCAAAGGAGCGCCAGCGCATGGCTGGCGCGAAACCGTCCCAGCCCCACCATCACACCCATGGCCCCCGCCACGATGACGGTGAGGTCGAACCCGATGGCGAACCAGTCACCCAGTCGCAGGGCCATGACAAGCCCGACGACGCCGCCGATCAATGCGACAAGCGAGACCAGACCTGCGGGCGCGAGGATGAATCTGGATGTCGGTGGCATGGCCTGAATCGCTCTCTCCCGTGTGAACCCTCGGGTGGGTCGCATACTGTAATCGGCATGCGGCGAGCGGGAATGACCTGTGTATGAGCTTTTGAATCTCCGCCGCGGTCCCGCCGTTGGCGTCCGGAGCCGCCCGGACGTAGAAATGAGCCTATGACGATCAGACGCCAGGGAGGGCGGGGGGCTGAGCCGGGTCGAACGACCCAGAATCGCAGTCACGTGGCGCCTTCCGCGGGTGGGTGCGGGGATGAGTTGGCGGCAGCCGAATTCTTCGCGGGGATGGGGCTGGTGCGCCGGGCCCTCGAGGCGGAGGCGATCCTCGGCGAGGCCGCCCCGGCGCCGGGGCGACGACTGTGGCGGACGGTCTTCGCCAACGACTACGACCCGATGAAGCGCCGCATCTACAGCGCGAGCTTCGACGATGCGGACTCGGTGCTGAACGGGGACGACATCGGCGAGCTTTCCTGCGGCGAAATCCCGCGCGCGGACCTGTGGACGGCGTCGTTCCCCTGCACGGACCTGAGCCTGGCGGGGCGGGGCCTCGGCATCCACGCCGGGCAGTCCGGGGCGGTGTGGCATCTGCTGCGACTGCTGGAGGAGACGCCGGATCAGGAGCGGCCGGCGCACCTGCTCTTCGAGAACGTGATGGGCCTGCTCTCCAGCCACGGCGGCGCCGACTTCCGCGCGCTGGTCGAGGCGGTGAACAGGCTTGGGTACGGCGTGGACCCGGTGTGCGTGAACGCGAGCTGCTTCGTGCCGCAGTCGCGGGCGAGGTTGTTCCTGCTGTGCGCGCGGCTGGAGATGCGGAGCATCGCTGATCCCGAGACGGTCGAGCCGTGCAGCGCCCGCCCGGCGCGCATCGTGAGCGCGATGCGCCGCAGCGCCGACCTGCTGTGGCACGCGCGCCCGCTGCCGGCGCTGCCGACGCGACGCACCGGGCTGGATCAGATGATCGAAGATGTGCCGGACGATTCACCCCTGTGGTGGGCGCCGAAACGGGCCGAGTATTTTCTCGGTCAGGTGCATCCTGAGCATCTCGCCACGGCGCGGGCGCTCATCAACGGTGAACGAGTTTCCCACACGCCTGCGTTCCGACGCGTGCGAGAAGTGATGGATGCGAATTCTGGCGTGAAGAAGAAGCGCAGCGTGATCGAGCTGCGGACGGACGGATTGGCAGGATGCCTGCGCACGCCCAAGGGTGGCAGCGCCCGGCAGATCGTGCTGAAGGCCGGGCGGGGCGCATGGCGCGTGCGCCTGATGACGCCTCTTGAATGTGCGCGTCTTCAGGGTGTGGACGAGCTGCCCGACGGTTTTCGCGACATCGACCTGCAGTTCGGACTGGGCGATGCGGTGTGCGTTCCCGCGGTGCGCTGGGCGCTGGACCGGCTGACGGAGGGAGCCGTCGAGACGCGCGAAAACACCAAGGCGACACAATCGCTCTTCAGCGCATCGGCATGATGCGGGCGCAAACAGACGCGCGGGCACAAACTGACGCGTGGGCATAAACTGACTCGCGTGCGCAAGCAGACGCCGAGGCTGAGGAGTCTTCGACGAAGCCTCGGAAGAGGCGCCCGTTGCGCAGAGGCCCGAGGCTTCGGAGACTCAGCCTCGGCGTCTATGTGAGCGCGTCTGTGTTTCAACTCTGCGTGACGATGGCGAAGCTGGATGAGCAGCCGATGCGATCGGCGCCGGCTTCGACATCGCCTGATGCGGGCGCAAACAGACTGGCTGGCACAAACAGACGCGCTGGCGCCAACAGACTCGCGAACACAATCAGATGCGCGGACACAAAGAGACGCCGAGGCTGAGGAGTCTTCGACGAAGCCTCGGAAGAGGCGCCCGTT